>CAYNAA010000001.1:0-46200 GCA_964395055.1 uncultured Candidatus Izemoplasmatales bacterium
CAGATTTACAGTCTGCCGCGTTTAACCACTTCGCTACCCCTCCAAACACGCAATTAATATAATATACCAAATAAATTGAAAAAGCAAGAGTAATCTTACATTGTTTTACAGTGTTAACTCTTGTTTCCTATTATTTTCTTTTTTACTCCTTTTTTAAATTGAATTCTATCTAACATAACAATTCTATGACACTTCAGACATTTGATTTTAACATCCGCACCATACCTTGTAATTTCCCATTTATTATTGCCGCAAGGGTGTTTCTTTCGCATTTCTACAATATCTCCAAGTTTATATTTTTCCATAATCATACCTCGTATTTATTTGTTCTTAATAAGATTTTCAATAGTTTTTTCAATATCCTCTATATTTTTAAATTTGATTTTTATTTCTTTGTTAGTAACTTTAATATTCGCATTGTTTTTAAACAACTCTTTTAGATTTTCGTCGATACTGGTTATAAAATATTGTGTTTTATCATCAATCGTAATCTTATTATTTTTCTTTTTGTTAGTTCGTTTTCTGACTATTTCTTCCAATCTTCTGACAGTCAATTTATCTTCTTTGATTTTTTCTGCTAAAGATACGCTAAACTCGTTATCATCTAATTTACTCAATATTTTAGCGTGTCCCATACTAATATAACCTTTGTTAACATCACTAATAACATTTAAAGGCAAGTTTAGCAACCCAACAACATTAGTAATATATGATCGGCTTTTCCCTATTTTTCTAGCGAGTTCCGCTTGTGTTAATCCTAAATTTTTAATTGCTTTTTCATAGGCAACAGCTTCTTCTATGGGTGTTAAATCTTCTCTTTGTAAGTTTTCTAATATTGCTAGTTCAGTTAAAAATATCGAGTTATAATCTCTAATTATTGCAGGTACTGTTTTCTTCCCAGCTAATAGTGATGCTCTGACACGTCTTTCCCCTGCAACCAATGTATATTGGTTATCTATAGAAGGTTTTAATATGACAGGTTGTAGCACACCGTGTTCTTTAATAGACTCAGCCAGTTGTTTAAGAGCTTTACTATCAAAATTTACTCTAGGTTGTTCGGGATTAGGCTTAATTTTCTCAAGAGGAATCTCAATGACCTCTTCGTTATCTTTGAACTTAATTTTATTTTCCTCAATTAAGTCTATGATTTTTCTACCTAAAAAATCCTTATTCATTATTCTTCACTAACTCCTTAGCAAGATTTTGATAACTAATTGAACCCTTAGATCTTGGAGAAAACTCAGTTACCGGAAGGCCGTAGCTTGGAGCTACTGCACACTTAACATTTCTTGGAATGATAGTTCTAAAAACTTTTTCTTTAAAGTAGGTTTTTACCTCATTTATAACTTCGTACCCTATATTACTTCTCGTATCTAGCATGGTTAGCAAGACGCCCTCTATCATCAATGTCCTATTATTGTATTTTTGCTTATTCTGAATGATTCTTATTGTATTCAATAATTGTGTTAGTCCATCAAGGGCTAAAAACTCGCATTGTACAGGTATTAGTACGCTATCGGCTGCAATTAACCCATTCATGGTGATGACCCCCAATGATGGCGGACAATCTATTAAAATAAAATCATAGTTATTTCTTACTTTATCGATTGCATTAGATAACACATATTCCTTATTTTCAACCTTTAATAATTTGTGTTCAATATTTGATAATTCAAATCTTGCAGGCAAAATATCAACATCTACTGTTTCGATTTTTGCTATTATATCACTTATATTAACGTCACGCAAAAATAGGTCAGCAACCGTAAATTTTAAATTGGCTCTATTAATACCCATATACGTAGTTGCATTTGCTTGATGATCAATATCAACTAACAGCACTTTCTTTCCCATATACGAAAGTGAACTAGCTAAATTAACGCTTGTTGTAGTTTTTCCTACGCCACCTTTTTGATTACTTACTGCAATTACTTTACCCATGTCACACCTCATACTCATAATAAATAATCTTATTATATCCTATCATAGATATTAAATTTTATAGCATAAACTTAAAACTTTTTACCCTAAATAATTCTCAAAAACATGCTGGTTTTTCATGAAAAATGTCATGTCTTCATAACTTATAATTTCTCTAAAACTATTAGATTGAAACAAATCTACAATTTCATCATGTGTATATGCCTTTTCTATCCGGCCCCACTTATCATATTGTGTCTTTTCAATTTTTAGGTAATGATAAATCATAGCCAATGCAATAAGGCGATTAGCTCTATTATTAAATAACTTGTCCAACTCACTTACATATCTAAACTTATCATTCTGTGGAAATCCTTTTTTAAATTGTGTTAAAAAAGTATAGAAAATTTCATACATCTCAGAGTTTTCATTTAGAATATATTTTTTCAACTCTTTAGTATATTTTACAGTAATAGGGTTAATTGTTTTACTAGTAAGAATTTCATCAATTGATGTTCGATGTAAAAAAAAGTAAAAATCTACTAGTTCTTTAATATCTTCATCTTGATTGTCTAAAAACGCATTAAAGAATTTTGCAACTTCTTTTACTGACTTTTGGAACCCAGGTCTTTGGTAATGAGGAGCAATGTTATTTCTCTCTTGCAAATCCTCTGCATATTTAAGAGAATATCCACGATAGTTCTTGTTCTTTTTTTGAATCTCCAAGTATTCATTATTGATACTTTCATATATATGATCTGATAGTATAAAATGAATTAAAAATATCACATAAAATCCTACTAAAATACCTTGATATATAAAATTTGATAGGCCCAAATTATTTAGATTAGAATTTCCTAACTGTTCTCCATTTACAATAATATAATATACACCGTATCCTGTTAACGGTAATCCATATAAGATATATGTATAAATATCTTGATAAAATATAATGATACTTAAAGTTACAAATATAACTAAATATCCATACAAATGGCTAGAACCAATTACATAATATACCGTTAAACCAATAAATGTATATATACTAAAATGCATTGCTGCTCTAACTTTGTTAATAGACAACAAGAATACACTTAGGAGAAACAATAGTAAAAAGCCACTCGGAATTAATATACGGATCTCTAAATTAAAATCTTCAAAAATTGATATAGGCACTACTGTGAGTAAGATAAATATAAATAGAAAAAATAAAACTAAAGATACTTTTAGTTTTAACAACTCTGCAAATGAAAGGAATTCACTATTCTTTACTTTAGAAAACATGCTAGTCATAACTATTTTCCTCTTTTTCAATTATATCTTCTACTATTTTATCAATTACTTTTGAGTTGTTAAAATATATATCGGCAATATCAGAATCAATCAAATGATAAAAATCATCGTTTTCTAATAAAAATTTTATGGTTAATCCATTCAGTTTATCTAACTCAATTTTGTCGTATTTTAGTAACACATAGAATACACTAAATGCGATTACTTTAGTATATTTGTGATCGAAAGTATGTTTAAATGACGGAAACTGATTATCAGTAAATAAATGTATCTTTGTTTGCTCCGAATTTTTTGTTTGCGATGATTTATATAACAAATAATGCATCTTAGAATGGACTTTTAACTCTAGCCGTTTAATTTCTTCAATATTAGATGCATTAACATCAGGATATTTCCTTATTATATCACTCAAATCATATTGACCTATATTTTTTATAATTTCTATTCTTTCACTAAAGACATTTTCAATTTGTATTTCTTCGGTTAATCTTGAAAAAAAAGTATCTAATTGTTCATAATAATCTTCAAAATCAAACGGAGTTCTACTATATAAATTTCTTAAATCTATAACAGTATTGATAGTTCTAATTTCAATCTCCTTCATTTTAGCAACTTTTTCATAAAAGAATAATTTGCGTTTTATTAGAATAAATGAGGAAATTGAAAGTAATGCTACAAATACAATCAATATAATATATACGTAAAGAATCTGGCTAGTGGCTCCTTCAAATAAATTCGGATATCTAAAAACAGTAAAAGAACCGATAAGAAGTAAAGAAATGTTATTAATAATTGCGGTAATTTTATCTTGATAAAGTGCTACTAGACTATATGCTAATAATAATATGGTATATACACTAGTTGCTTGAATATCTACAATAAGGCTAAAAGACATAACATAAATTGCAATCGCAGTAATATACATCGGCAACTTTAAATTTAAAAACACTTTGGGAAATGTATAAAATAGGTGATTCATAACAAATATTGTTAGAAAAAAAACACTATAAATAATTATATTAAATATGGATGCCCCGTAATTATATAAAGCCAAAATAATTGGGAATAGCAAAAGAAACAATATACTGTTAACGAATATTGTTTTTTTCTTTAAATATCGCTGTTCAATTTCATATCTATACCGTTCCACTTCGGATGATAAGTCATATCTTTTTGGTTGTGCAACCATGTTTGCTCACCTCTTTATAGTGGAGATTTTTTTATTTTAGCGTATGCTCTTGGATACTTTAAAGCTGTTTCACGAATCTTTAGTATTTTAGGAATAACCCGCGTGTTATCTTCAAAAGAATACTCAATTTCGCCTTTTATTTTACCCCCTAAAGTAGTTAATGTCTTAGTTATAGTTTTAACCTCTTCTGAAAAATTTTGACTTTTTAATGGCAAAAAATACCCTCCTACTTTAACATAAGGCAAACACAGTTCTGTCAGTATGTTTAATGGCGCTACCGCTCTTGCAGTAACGATATCGTATTGATTATGACGTTTAAGATCTTCGGCTCTTCCATGAATTAGTTCAACGTCAATTTTAAGCTTTTGTATTAATTCACGAAGAAATACGATACGTTTATTCAATGAATCAATAATGGTTATTTTTAACTTTGGAAATATAATTTTTAACGGTATACTTGGAAACCCTGCTCCACTACCAACATCTAATATCGATTGGTTTTGTAAATTGTGTGCCTTAACTATACATAAAGAATCATAAAAATGTTTAAGGTAGACTTCCTCTTTATCTGTAATTGCAGTTAGATTGAATTTGTAATTCCACTCTACCAATAATTTATAATAGATATCAAACTGCTTTAACTGTTTTTCACTAATGGTTATGTTAAGTGCTTGTAAAAGTTCTATAAATTTTTCATTCATCAGCATCACCTTTATTTATTTTACCATATAAACAAATGATATTAAATAATTAAAAGCTACATAAGCAATGAGCTTATGTAGCCAAATTTTTTATGTGAACCAATAATATAGATATATCACTTGGGTTTACTCCACTAATTCTTGATGCTTGACCAATGGTCAGTGGTTTAACGAGATTGAGTTTCTCTTTTGCTTCTTGAGCAATATTATGTACTTTATAATAATCTATTGTTTTGGGGATTATCATGTTTTCCATTTTTATCAGCTTGTCTGCTTGTTTTCTTGCTTTAACAATATATCCTTCATATTTTATATCAATCTCTACCTGTTCAAATACCTCATCACTGAACTCAAGATTATTATCAAATGAGAGTATATCTTTCGCGGTGATTTCAGGTCGTTTTATTAGCTGATAAAACGATGTTTTTGTTTTCAAAGGACTAGACCCCAATGAGATTAATATATTATTTATTTCTTTTGTTGGGTTTAAATTGATGTCTTGTAAAATACGTTTTAATGCTTTAATATCTTTTTGTTTTTTCTTGAACAAATTATATTTATCTTTTGACAGTAATCCTACATCGTATCCTTTTTTCATTAAACGAGTATCCGCATTATCATTTCTAAGAAGTAGTCTATATTCAGATCGAGATGTTAGTAATCTATAAGGGTCTCTTGTTCCTTTAGTAACCAAATCGTCTATGAGAACACCGATATAAGCTTCATTTCGCTTTATAATAAGTGGGTCTTTACCTTCAATAGAAAGCGCAGCGTTAATGCCTGCCATTAGGCCTTGACAAGCAGCTTCTTCATACCCACTTGTTCCATTGATTTGTCCAGCAAAATATAAGTTACTTACATTTTTTGCTTCTAATGTAGGCCAAAGTTGTCTAGCGTCAATTGCATCGTACTCAATTGCATAAGCATATTTTACAATTTCAGCACACTCTAATCCTTTAATTGAATGAACCATTTCTTTTTGAACCTTTTCTGGCATCGACGTTGAAAAACCTTGAATATAAATCGTATCTAACTCTAAGGATTCAGGTTCTAAAAATATTTGGTGTCTTGCTTTGTCTTTAAAACGGACTAATTTATCTTCGATTGATGGACAATATCTTGGTCCAACTCCTTCAACATTTCCACTATACATTGCAGAGTCATTGAGATGTTCGTTGATTATAAAATGTGTTCGTGGTTCTGTGTATGTTAAATAGCACGGTTGTTGTTTGTTTGGATCATACGTTCTATTTGAATAGAAACTAAAATGTCTGACAGTGGCATCGCCATCATGTCTTTCAATGTTCTTTATGTTGACCGAGTCTTTTTTTACTCTTGGGGGGGTTCCTGTTTTTAGTCTTGATAGCTTAAATCCAAGTTTCTCTAGTTGGGGACTTAATCCTAATGATGGCTTTTGATTATCGGGACCCATTGTTTCTTTTTTATGACCGATAAGTACTTTACTATTTAAATAAGTCCCTGTTGTTATAATCACTTTATCAGCACTTATTTTTTTTCCTGATTCAGTAATCACACCAGCGACGGTATCTTCTATTATTAATAATGATTTTACATATTCTTCTAATACATCTAAATTTTCTTGATTTAAAATAACTTCTTTCATACGTCTTGAATATGCTATTTTATCTGACTGTGCACGTAAAGCTCTTACTGCGGGTCCTTTTGAGTGGTTTAAAAGACGCATTTGGATTTGTGTCGCATCGGTATTTTCTGCCATCTCTCCTCCAAGTGCATCAATTTCTCTAACAACAATTCCTTTTGCTGGTCCGCCAATCGAAGGGTTGCACGGCATTGATGCAATATAGTCTAAATTCCCTGTAATTAGCAGTGTTTTTTTATGTTTTCGTGCAGTCGCTAAACACGCTTCGCTACCTGCGTGCCCGCCGCCTATAACAATTACATCGTACATATTTATCACCTTTTCTATCATATTGTATATCGAAACTGTATCTTAGTAAAGATATTGGCTTTTATATTCTTTCTATTTGCTATATAATACAAGTGATGATTAGAAAAAAAGCAGGTGGAAAAAATGGGGAAAACTGTGCTTATCGTTGAAGATGAAAAAACAATTAATCGCGTTTTATCAAGTTATTTTAGAAATAAAGGTTTCAATGTTATTAGTACATATGATGGAAATGAAGGTCTAAATGCTTTTAATTCTAATGATATTGATATTATATGTTTAGATATCATGATGCCTAAAACAAATGGGTGGGATGTGGCTGCTGAAGTTCGTAAATCTACAAATATCCCAATTATTATGATGAGTGCCCTGTCTGAAGACGAGGATATCTTAAAAGGTTACTCACTGCATGTTGATGATTATATAACAAAACCATTCAACCCTCAAATACTAGTTGCAAAGGTTGAAGCATTACTCGATAGACTTGATAACAAATCAAAAAATGTTATCAATGTATTAAATGCTCCTGGGATTAAGCTTGAAATTAACAATAGAAAGGTTTTTATTGATAACAAAGAAATAAAATTAACAAAAACTGAATTTGACTTGTTAGCATACTTATTATTACATGAAGGGACCATCTTCTCACGTGATCACCTTCTAGATGAGGTTTGGGGATTAGATGTTTTCGTTGAAGATAGAATTGTTGATACATATATTAAAAAACTTAGAAAGCATTTAGGTCCTTATGCGTTATATATTAAAACAATTTTTGGTGTAGGATATCGTTTTGAAGTCATTAATCCGTAATTTAAAACATCTATACTCCCAACTTTCATTGGCAACACAAATAATACTAACAATCATTCTGGTTTTTATTTCTTTCTTTGTTTTACAGTTAATTCTAAATTCCATTTTCTTTAGAAACTTTTATACGAATCGTGAGATTGACCAGTTTAAAGAAAAACTTACCATACTTAATGAGACGCTAGATGCAGCAACTGAAGATAACCACTTTTATCACTTACAAGATTTCTCAACTAGGGAACACGCATTAATCATCTATCTTGAAGATGATTTAACCTTATCTCTTGAAGATAATAATGTTTATTATATTACCATTTCTGACAACAATGATACAGGAAACTTATATGATGTCATTTTATACAATTATGATAACACTCTAAATGTTGACGATACAATTAGTGCTGCAATTACAAAAATTAGCACTAATTATTATATTTTTAATCATTATGTCACGAGCCACACCGAAAGAGACTTAAGCGCTTGTTTAGATTCTTGTATCAATATAAACGGTACTATATCAAGTATCAATGAACCAACAAACATAAATTACTTATATACCACTAATCCTAGTGTATACTATGAAATTGAATCGGCACAAGAACGCTTTAATATAGAAGCATTACCTGTTGACAATGAGATCATATCTTATCACTCAGATTTAGCTAATAATTCAGTAGTATTCCTTAGTCAAACAGCACAAAATCAATATATAATGACCATTGTAAAGTTGCAAAATACAGAAAGTATTGTTAGTATTGTCTCTTCCTATCAAAATTATGTTTATCTTACTGCTGTAGTTATTATTATTCTTTGGAGTTTCCGAATTGGTACGATTGTTTCCAAACCAATTAAACATGTAGAGACCGTCGCTAAAGAAATATCACAATTAAACTTTAACGTAGAAGCTAATGAATTTCAAAATAAAGAAGCCGCTTCTCTTTCTAACAGCATTAATGCAATGGCCAAAAATTTATCGGAAACTATTGACACAATAAATGCTAAAAATGACGAGTTGACTCATTTATATGAAGAACAAACCAAACAAGTCAATGTTAAAAAACAACTGGTCTCTTCAATTTCACATGAACTAAAAACACCGCTAATGATAATGCAAGTTACCATACAAGGTATTCTAGACAGCATTATTCCTGAAAAAGATTATAAAAAAGAACTTGCTAATTTACTTGAAGACATTAATAAATCCTCTGCCATGATACAAGACATGTTACAAATATATCGTCTAGAAGACAAAGAAAATCCATTAGAGTTAACAAAAGTGAATTTAACAGAAGTAACACAATTATATTTAGAAGATTTTAATCATTTTATATCACAGTATAACTTATCATTAGAGACAGACATGAATGAAAAATTAAATATTCTCGCCGATGAAAAACTGATTAATAGAGTCATCTCTAATTATATTACTAATGCAATAAAATACACACCAGAAAACCACACCATTAGCATTAAAATAACTAAACAAAATGACCTTGTTCATTTTAGCGTTTTTAATGACGGAGCCCATATTAACAAAGATGATTTAAAAAATATCTGGATGCCTTTTTATCGCATTGAAACACAACTAGACGATAGATTAAGTTCGAAGGGATCTGGGGTTGGGTTATATCTAGTCAGCGAAATATTAAAAAACCATAATTTTGAGTTCGGTATAAAAAATAAGAATACTGGAGTTTACGCTTATTTCACTGCGCCAATAGCTAAATAAAACACTAGTGATTTGAATGGTATTTTTTGTCCATTTTAATCACTAGTATCTTTTTATATTATATTTAATTTTTTTAAAATATTCTGAATACCATCTTCTTGTGCAGAATCCGTAACATAATCAGCTGCTTCTTTTAGCGGTTGACAAGCATTCCCCATGGCAATACCGATATGAGCGCGGAGAATCATGCCTATATCATTATAGCCATCACCAATTGCAATAATATCTTCGTTAGGGATATCGAAATGTTTTTGCAATACATCAATCCCTATTTCTTTCATACCGCCTTGGGCATTAATGTCAATACCATATCGGCATGATACATTAAAGTCTAATTCAGGATACTTTTGTTCAATGTCTTTAATATTGTGATTGTCTGTAAATAAAATCATTTGCAATACATCATTTACTTTATGGTAGTTCTTTTCTACTGTTGGACTATGCAAGTGAAAATGATTACTAAAATCATCAACTAATGTGGTGTTCTTACTATGAACTACATAATCATGACGTGTTTCAAAACCAACATCTAAACCTCTTTGTTCCATATCATTTATAAATCTTTCAACAACATCTTTATCTATATAGTCGTGAAGTAGTTCTTGTCCTTTACTAACTACATATCTTCCATTAGATGCGATATACGTATCAATATTTAAAGTCTTTTCAATACCATAAAACAAACTTGGTGGCCTCCCCGTTGCAATGGCCACTATATGACCGTTATCTTGAAGTTTTCTAATTGCCTTTTTGGTAGAGGAAGGCACAATATTTTGGATATGGTCAATAATTGTTCCATCTAAGTCCATACAAATAAGTTTTTTATTCATTATTTTTGTCTCCTTTTAAAAAAGATTTCTTATCTAGCATCCCCACCCACATAGGTAAAATGACTTAAGGCTGCTTCGTTCCCGATCTGACCTAGTTCGTCACTACCTATTGAATGAGGATGATAGATAAGAAATCTACTTAGTAAACATTTAATACTATACATCATTTTTGGGATTTCGTAAAGTATTAAAGAAATCTTTTAACAGTTTTCGTGCTTCATCCTGCATCACGTGGCCTTGAATATCAACGATATGATTAAAGGGAATATCAAATAAATGAACCTTTGATACATGAGCCCCGTTCTTGGGGTCTTCTGTCCCATATACCACACGTGATATTCGTGATTGGATTATCGCGCCAGAACACATACTACATGGCTCGGAGGTGATGAACATAGTACATCCATCTAATCGCCATGAGGATAACTTATGGCAGGCGTTTTCAATTGCAATCATCTCAGCGTGATGTGATACTTGTTGATTACTCTCACGTAAGTTATGCCCTCGAGCAATAACGACATCATCTTTAACTATAACTGCACCGATAGGGACTTCCTTTTTTTTATAAGCTTTGCGAGCTTCTTCTAACGCAAGTGCCATATATGCTTGATCTGTCATCAAAATTTTCCTTTATAAGGTCTTGGCTTGCGATAAACTTTGTGGCATTTACGACAACGCGCTTCGTATGACTCGCTTGCACCAATTAAAACAATTGGATCTAAATAACGCGCGGGTTTTCCATTCACTATGCGTTGAGTTCTTGTGGCTGGAGACCCGCATTCTAAACAAACAGCACTTAGTTTTGTGACATATTCAGCCATAGATAATAATGTCGGCATAAAACTAAATGGTACCCCTCTAAAATCCATGTCCAATCCACTTACAATAACTTTTTTCCCGGCATTTGCAAACGCATTTATAACGTCAACTGTAGCGTCATCAAGAAATTGAACTTCATCAATGACAACAACTTCTGTTTCTTTTGTGACATGCATAAACATATCTTCTGCTTGTTTAATATTAACAGATTTTGTTTTATTTTTGTTATGTGAAACAACTTCATTATCTGCATATCTATTGTCAATTACAGGCTTAAACACAACTATATTTTTCTTTGCGTACTCCAAGCGTTTTACCCGTCGTAATAACTCTTCAGTTTTTCCAGCAAACATTGGACCAGTTATAACTTCAATCCAGCCTTCTTTTTGATTTATTCGCATGTCATCACACCTTTAATTTTGATATTTTAATTATACAGAATATTTATCTTTTTTAAAAGTTTTTTATCCAACAAAAAAGCCACCGAAGTGGCTTTTTTACTATTCGTCTGTTTTATCATTATCTGATTTAATTCCATAACGTTTGTTAAAGCGCTCAACACGTCCATCGGCTGATGCGTGTTTTTGCTTGCCAGTATAGAATGGATGGCATTGTGAACATGTGTCAACACGAACCTCGTCTAAGACAGACCCAGTTTCAAATGTGTTACCACATGTTGTACATACAACTGTCACGGTTTTATAATCCGGATGAATATCTTTTTTCATTAGTATTACTCCTTCCGCCATGATTTAACATCATAGTAAGTTTTATTAGCGTGTAAATTATATCAAAAGAATAGCTATCTTGCAAGTAATTTTAATTATGAATTGTTTGATATAATATTTTAACGCATTAAACCCATGCATCTATGCTATAATAAGCATGAATTTCTATAAAGTAATTGAAAATAATGACCATAGTCGGTGTCACTTTGAAAGTATCAAGTTTATTAAAAATCTACAAAACGTTATTAATATATTAATTAAAGAGAAAGGAGTATGTATTTAATGAGAGAAATAGATTCATCAATCATTGTTAATGCAGTAAAAAATGCTTTGATTAAAATCAATTATGAACTAGATGATTCACTAGTTACGAGAATTAAAAAAGCCAAAGCCAAAGAAAAAAGTGAATTATCAATTTCAATTCTTGATGATATTTTAGAAAACCAGTCTATCGCAAGAGAGGGCAATGTTCCTTTATGTCAAGACACTGGCATTGCAGTCGTATTTGTTGAAATAGGGCGTGATGTTTACCTCAGGGATGATTTAGAAAAAATTATTAATACCGGTGTAAAACAAGCTTATGATGAGGGATTTCTAAGAAAATCTGTTGTTTCCCATCCTTTTGACCGAGTAAACACAAAAGATAACACACCGGCAATTATTCATGTAAAACAAGTGGCTGGTGATAAATTGACGCTAAAAATTGCATCGAAGGGTGCGGGTAGTGAAAACATGAGTAAAGTTGTTATGTTAACTCCATCCGAAGGCATCGAAGGTGTGAAAAAATTAGTTATTGATACCGTGACTGAAGCAGGTGGTAAACCGTGTCCACCTATTATAGTTGGGATAGGTTTAGGTGGTAATTTTGAAAAAAGTGCTATTTTAGCTAAAGAAGCTCTATTAAGAGATTTAGATGATCAAAGTAATGATCCGATAATACGACAGTTAGAAAACGAATTACTGGATGATATTAATGAAACCGGTGTTGGTCCAATGGGTGTTGGTGGAGAGACTACATGTTTGGCTGTCAAAATAAATTACTATCCTATGCATATCGCGTCGTTACCTGTAGCTATTAATATTCAATGCCATTCTGCACGACATGTTGAGGTGGTTTTATGATTTCACTTACAACACCTATTAAAGAAAGTGATGTGCGTTCATTGAAAGCTGGTGACAAAGTGTTGATTAATGGTACGATTTACACAGCTCGAGATCAAGCCCATATGCGTTTAATTAAAGAAAATACACTTCCCTTTAATATAGAAGGGGCAGTATTTTACTATGTAGGACCAACACCAGCGCGTCCAAATCAGATAATCGGTTCAAGCGGTCCAACATCTTCTTATAGAATGGATACATTTGCTATTCCGCTTATGAAAAAAGGACTAAAAATGATGATAGGTAAAGGTAATCGAAGTGACGTGTTCAGACAAGCAATGATTGAACATAACGCTGTTTATCTTATCGCAACTGGTGGCGCAGGCGCCTTATTATCAAGTAAAATTGTATCAAGTAAAGTCCTTATGTATGATGATTTAGGTACAGAAGCCATTCGAGAATTAGAAGTCAAAGATTTTCCTTGCTTTGTTGCTTATGATGTTTTTGGAAATCAAATATTTCATACAGGAAAAGATCTGTAATGGATATTAAAAAAGAGAGTCTAAGACTTCACGCACTTCACAAAGGGAAAATAAAAATCAAATCGAAAGTTCCTATTGATAATGCACATGATTTGTCCTTGTTTTACACACCGGGAGTTGCAGAAGTTTCGACTCAAATCTATAACAATCCGACTGATGTATATACTTATACCAACAAAGGAAACAGTGTTGCAATTGTAACAGATGGGTCTGCAGTATTAGGATTGGGCAATATTGGTCCACATGCTGCGTTGCCCGTTATGGAAGGAAAAGCTGCGTTATTTAAGAAATTTGCTAATGTAGATGCCTATCCGATTTGTCTAGCAACTAAAGACCCTGATGAAATCATTTCTATTGTAAAAGCTCTAGCACCATCTTTTGGTGGAATAAATTTAGAAGACATCAGTGTTCCCAACTGTGTAAAAATTCAAGAAACACTTGATAAGATGTTAGATATCCCTGTTTTTCACGACGATCAAGATGGTACAGCTATTGTAACTGTAGCTGCTTTGATTAATGCATTAAAACTGGTTAATAAATCTATAAAAAACATACGTGTAGTTTTATCAGGAACTGGTGCTGCCGGAAGTTCAATTGCTAATCTACTAAATCATATAGGTGTCAATCATATACAGGCTTTTAATAAATCAGGTGTCATCTCTAAGGAACATTATCATTCATATGATGTCGTATTACGACGCCTTCTTGACAAAAAAATCATTACGCCTTCAAGTGCTTCATCACTAGATGAATTGCTAAATGGTTGTGACGTTTTTATTGGTGTATCTGGAGGCAATATTTTAACCCCATCAATGATACCTAGAATGAACACGCACCCTATAATTTTTGCTATGGCTAACCCTACGCCGGAAATAAACCCTAAGTTAGCCATAGATGCAGGTGCGTTTATTGTCGGAACCGGACGAAGCGACTATCCAAATCAAATAAACAATGTTTTAGCATTTCCTGGTATCTTTAAAGGAGCACTCAAATATCGAGTTACTTCTATTACAACCGATATGAAAGTCCGTGCTGCATATGCTATTGCTAACATAATTACCAATGACGAATTAGATGTGAATTACATCATCCCTTCCGTATTCGATAAACGTGTGGTTAAAGCTGTAAGCAACGCAATAAAAAAACGTGAAATCTAATTTCACGTTTTTTATTTCAAATCATATGTTTGTATTACTGTATCAAGGTTATCAATATGTGATACACTAACATAATTTGCTGAGACTGTGTATAGATATTCACCGTGAAAAACGCTTTGATAATTATTAAAACCATCATCTTCATTTTCATGTGTTATTAATCTGATATATTCTATTCCATCAGTAAAGTCTATATCAAATAGCAGTACCCCTTGTGTTGTTAAATTACTAAGTCTTGTGAGCATATTCATTGGATAAATTAATATATTTTGATTATTATCAAAGATCATATTTTTATTTTTTAATGCCTCGTTTATCGTAAAGTTGTAATCACTAAATAAAATCGTTTCAATATCTTTAATAGATAACTCATTTTGATTCACAATGCTATATAAAATGATGTTTACACCATCCACAATACCATCACTATTGCTGTCTTCGTGATTTATGCCTAAGGCATAATCATCATTTACGCGTTGCAGATATGATGGAAATTCAATCATTTCTGTAGCATTTAATTCCAGATTATCTAAATTTATCATCATTAACGGTAAACCAGAATCTTTATATGATATGAAGGCGTGCTGATTAATAAAATGTATTGATTCCATTCTCGAGTTTACTTCACTGTTTACATTTATCGTATTAATGATTTGCAATGATTCATCCAAAACGTATATTCTATTTTTAAATATGTCGTTTATATTTTCAACTGTTCCGATATGAATTTTGCTATCTGATGCGTAAATCGAGTTCCTATCTACAATCTTTCCTTTTAACATGCTTGTTGTCTGATATGTAACAGCGTCTCTTTCAAAATTGATCTGTGTTAATGAAGTATATGTTTTCTCTACCGGTTCTGGAATTACAAACGTATCTGAAGTTTCAACAAACTCATGACTAAGTATTGAAAAATATACCGCATTTTTTGTCATGTAAATATGATAATAATTATCGGTGAGCAAAATCTCTTGATTAATATGGTTCGTTTCTAAATTTATCGTAGATGTCGTTAAAAATACCTTAGGATTGGTTCCTTGAATATATCTTATATCATCGTATGTAGTTCTTGTTAAAATACCATTGATAAAATAGCTAGGTAAATAATTATCCACATTTAAATTATCTTGATCGAAAGGAATATCATGTTCTGTAACAAGCATCAACCGTTGGTTATTCTTTTGAACTTCTTTAAATGCCCCATCAATTACATAATTGTTTTCTAGTTTAAAGTCATCTGTTTTATCAAATACGTAAACGTGTGTTTCAACCTTTTGATTCGATGCATCAAAATTATCTTCTTCAATACGCACATCGTAAACATTTAACACCACAATTAAATAGTTCTCGTCAACAAACATCCCAGAAGGTGAATAATAGGGTATTTGATTAAAAACAGATTCAATTGATTTATACACTGGGTCTTGTTCGTTTTCGGTATCAAATATGGTTAACTTCTTATTATTAAACATGTACAAATATTGCTCATCTGTTTGTATTGTGGGTAACGATTCCTCATCACTTATTGTCAAGGCTTTTTCAGTACTATAATCATCGGAAAAATCATAAGTTGTTGGTCTCAAAGATATTAGCATAGAAAATTTTTGCTGATAATTATTATAAATCATTTGTACATCTTGACTGTCTTCAACACGAGTAATATGATGTTCGTAATTAATTTGCGGACTACGTATTATTTGAAAGAAAACGACAACCAATAGTAAAGGAAAAACGACCATGCTTCCTAGTGTAAAAATACGTTTTCGCCTTTGTTTTTTAGGCATTAAACGTAAAGTTCTTTGAAATGATCTAAGTTTTCTATTCAGTCGCATTTCGCGATAGACTTTTTGTAAAAAGTAAAAAGCTAGAACTGCCCCTAGTAAAATGACTGATACTTTAAATAGATTATTTAAAATAAATTCCAAAAATATTAGAAAAGAATCCATATAGACACCTCCTTTATATATTCAATGTTTTCTTAAATGTTTTATAATAGTGTCTATTGACTTCTACTTGATCTTTATTTTTCATTAATAAAATCAACTTCGAATTTAATGCTGGTTTAATATACTCAATTTTATTGATATTAACGAGAGTATACTTGCTTACTCGAATAAAATGTTTTTCTTTAAGTAAGTCTTCTAACTCATACATTTTCATTTTCACAACAAATTTATGTTTGTTTAAAACAGCGTAAACATCTTCTTCTTCAATTGTAAAATAATGTATATAGCGTGATTCAATATTTTTTTGACCAATTGAATCATACCCAGTAATATAAACATCCTCTCCCTTGGCAATGAGATCTAATATTTTACTTACTTTGGCTAATTGGTCCTCAGAAAAAACAATATTTATTTTATCACTCTCTACTAAATCCTTATCAGTGGTTAATACATAATCATATTCTATAGAGTCGGTGACACGTAATAATTTTCTAATGTCATCGCGGCTTTTCTTCGGCACTTTAAGTTTATACATAAAACCCCTCCACAGAGATAATAATATCCTATCATTTTATTAAGTAAATTGTTATAATTTTTGGTTGTTATACACTTATTTTACACTAAATTACAGCAATTCTAAAGAAAAAGGATTGACTTATGCAATCCCTTTAATACATATATTATAGATAGCCTGTAACGGCAATCCCATTACCGCATAATAGTCGCCTTTTATATTTTCAATGTATCTACTGCCTAACCCTTGAATGGCATATGCTCCAGCTTTTCCAAAGGGTTCTTTCGTATCTATATACCAATCTATTTCTTCTTTGTCTATTGGCGCGAACGTTACATAGGCATCACGATAAAACTTTTTTGTGTCGCTTTGGTCTAAATAAACACAACCTGTAATAACCCGATGTATATTACCAGATAGTAGTGACAGCATTTCAAATGCATCCCTTGCATCTTTGGGTTTTCCAAGAACCTTATTATCATAAACCACTATAGTATCACAACCTAAAACAGATGCTTTCGGATGTTGTTTCTTAATATGATAAGCTTTTTTCCAAGCCAAATCAATAACAGCCTCTTCTAATGATAGCCCGTCATCCAAATGTTCTTCAATATTGGGTGGAATGGTATCAAAATCTACATTAAGACGTTTTAACAATTCTTTTCTTCTTGGAGAACCACTTGCTAGAATCAATCCCATGTAATTCCTCCTTATTCAACATCAAATGCATCAATGCCGTGTTTGATTTCTCTTTTTATATCGTCTTTTTCTTTTATGAACGTGAATACAATTAGCGCCAATAATGCTAGCACTGCAGCGTAAGGGAAAAGCACTTCGTAAGACTCACCAATTAGAATAACAAACCCTGCAATAATAGGTGTAAAAGATTGCGCTAACATTGAACTGGTGTAGTAATACCCTGTATATCGACCGACATTGTTCCGGTGAGACATTTCTACTACCATTGGATATGAGTTAACATTGATCAGTGCCCAGCCAACCCCACTTAAGACAATTCCGAAGAAGAATAATATCGTTAAATCATTTATAAGTAAGCAAACGCTCAATCCAATCAATAATATCCCTAGACCTAATAATACTGATTTCTTTCTTCCGATTTTAGCAGCTAAGAATCCAGCAGGAACAAATGTAATCATCGATGAAAGCACCAAGGCAATAACAACAAGCCCTCCCCATCGCATATCATCAAATACTTCATCTGAATAGATACTAATGAATGTTTCAATAGCGTTAAATGCTGCAAACCATAAAAACACAGAAATTAAAATGATAATCATATTCTTTTTATCTGGTTTACTTAACGGAACATCTTCTCCTACTTTTGAAATCGTTTGGCTCATCGTCTCACCAATCAACATATCATCCTTGGTTTCTTCAACGATAGCATTTTCTTTAATTTTAATGAATAAGACAACCATAGCAATAAGCATAACACCACTTGCTATTAAAAACGGTATTAAATTAACAAGTAATACGGTATCACTTTGACCAAACGCAAGTGCTAATCCACCAGCAATAATTGCGCCTACATATCCAATAAGGTTTATAATACCATTTGCTCTAGATCGTAACGGCTTTGGAGTAACATCAGGCATTAAAGAAATAGCTGGATTACGATAGATATTCATAATGATAAGTATAATTAGCATCACTGCTATCACACCTGCTAAGCTATTATATATATAAAAGACCGCAATAAAAGGGAAAATAATCGCTGAGGCAAACATCCCAACAATAATGTAAGGAATTCGTCTACCAAATCGCGTTTTCGTTTTATCAGATAAAATTCCAAATATAGGTAACATAAATAAAGCGAAGAAGTTATCTAAAGCCATAATGATTCCGACAATATAAGCTCTTTCTGTTCTAATCTCAATGCGATTTTCTAAAAGCACATCTAGATAGTACGATCCATAATGATTATAAATTTGCCAAACCATTAATATCGAAAAAAAAGCAAATCCTATATACATCGTTCTTCGGTAATTCAACTTTAGTTCATTATCCATAATGGTTCTCCTTTGTATGCATTGACTTTGTCTAAACTATGCTTTATTATATCATAGATACGTTATTAATTTCAGCACTTTTTAATTCCCTATCACTATCTTTTTGTGTGGTATAATGAAGCTAGGTGATATCATGGAACAATGTCTTGAAGCAGTACAAAACTTATCTATATTACACCAAAATAAACCCATTGTAGTCGCAGTCAGTGGTGGCGTTGATTCAATGGTGCTTTTAGATGTGTTGCAAAAGTTAAAAAAAGATATTATTATTGCCCATGTGAATCACATGAAGCGACCACAATCCAAAGAAGAGTATGACTACATTGAAGCGTATGCTAAGAAATGTAATATTCCCTTCGAAGGATATGAGATGGATAATGATATTACTGAAAATTTTCAAGCTGTCGCGAGAAAAAAACGCCGTATTTTCTTCACATCTGTTGCTAATAAATATAAAACTGACATTATTGCACTTGGTCATCACTTGGACGATCAACTTGAAACTATATTAATGCGTCTTGTACGCGGTTATACATTACACGCACTACAAGGGATTAAAAAAGTTGATTTTTCTAAAGACTGTTACTTTGTACATCCCTTTATTCAATTAAAAAAAGAACTTATAGTAAACTACGCCAAACACCATGCTATTACCTATTTTACTGATGCTAGCAATAAGGACATCTCCTATACAAGAAATCGCTTTCGTCATGCTATTATCCCTTTGTTATTAAAAGAAAATCCAAACCTACACGAGACAATGGATAATTATCATAATGATTTAACAGCGTATGAATCACTCCTTAAAGAGCTTTCCGCACAATTCCTTTCAACTCAGAACGATACAATCGACTATAAAGCATTCACCACTTTAAATATTCTTATACAACGATACATACTAAAAACATTAATTGCAGATAAAGTTGAAGAAAAACATGCTGTATCTAATGCAATGATTGATCGATTACTAACTATGCTTTCTAAGAGTAAAGGAAATTTCACTTATTCGATTACAAAGACGATAGAGTTCCATAAATCCTATAACAAGATTTTTATTGCGAAATCCATGCAAAAAACACCATTTTGTCTTACAATTACAAAAGAGGGTTTATACAAAACCAGCAAAGATATCGCCTATTTTGTAACACACGAAAATTTAACACATCTTTATTCAAAATATACGGTATTATGGTATAATGATAAAGTATTTCCGCTATATATAAGGAATAGAAGGAATGGGGATAAAATACACAAATCATTTGGTACAAAAAAAATCAAAGATTTACTGATTGACAAAAAGGTTCCACCCCATTTACGTGATACGTTTTTGTTACTTGCAAACGATAAGGAAGTTCTATGGATTCCATTTCTAAATGAAGAAAAAGACCATAAACAACCCCATTCGAATAAATTATATGTCTATGAGGTGTTGTAATGTTAGATAACGATATTGAACGTGTATTAATTTCTCAAGAAGAAATTCAAGACATTGTAAAAAAACTTGGTAAAACCATTGTTGAAGACTACAAAGATAAGTTTCCAATTGTGCTAGGATTATTAAAAGGGTGTGTGCCTTTTATGGCAGACCTTTTAAAAACACTAGACATGCATTTAGAAATCGCCTTTATGAATGTCTCAAGCTATCATGGTGGCATAGAATCAACTGGCGATGTGAAAATTGATATGGATCTAGACACCACTGTTAAAGACCGACATATACTCATTGCTGAAGATATTGTTGACTCTGGCCGTACAATCCAAGCAGTTGTAGACTTATTAAAGTATCGTGGAGCAAAAAGTGTAAAAGTGGTCACGCTAATGGATAAACCTACAGGACGCATCATCGATTTTGTTCCTGAATATATTGGAAAAACTATTCCAAAAGCCTTTGTCGTTGGCTATGGACTTGACTATGAAGAAAAATATCGCAACATCCCCTATGTAGGAACACTAAAACCAAAAATTTATTTATCTGAGGAGTGACACTATGGCAAAAAAACCTATGCCACCTAAACCACCGCTAAATCGTCCGCCAAAACAACCAATAAATAATACGAGTAAAATTGGAAATATCATTGTTATGGTATTGATTTTATTATTTGTTTTTTCAGCGATATATCTATTTACAAATAGTGGTGAAGAACCAAGAGAACTAACCTATTCAGAATTTATTTCTGAAGTAGAAGATGGAAGTATTGAAACTATACAATCTACACCAATCGCAGGAGATATTAATCAAGGCGCGCACCTTATTGAAGGAACTTTTACTGATGGTACAACGTATGAATTAGAGGTTCCCGAAGGTGCACTATCAGATGTCCGTGCAATCGCTATTGCAGAAAGTGTAACTTATGAACACATAAGTGGTTCATCATATAGTTTCTGGAGTATTTTTGTCATCCTATTACCAATTATCATCATTATTATCTTTATTGGATTTTTCCTTAGAAGCAGTGGTGGCGGTAATAAAGCATTTGATTTTGGAAAGAGCAAAGCAAAAATTAATCGCGGTAAAACAACCACATTTGATCATGTTGCTGGTGTCAAAGAGGAAAAAGAAGAATTGTCAGAACTAATTGACTTCCTTAAGAACCCTAAGAAATATATCGCGCTTGGCGCACGCATCCCTAAAGGGGTTTTACTTATCGGACCTCCAGGTACTGGTAAAACATTATTAGCTAGAGCTGTTGCTGGTGAAGCTGACGTTCCTTTTTATAGTATAAGTGGGTCAGACTTCGTTGAAATGTTTGTCGGAGTAGGTGCAAGCCGAGTCCGTGACATGTTTAAAACAGCCAAACAAAATGCTCCATGTATTATCTTTATCGATGAAATTGATGCGGTTGGACGCCAACGCGGAACTGGTCTTGGTGGTGGACATGATGAACGGGAACAAACACTCAATCAATTGCTTGTTGAAATGGACGGATTTGGTGTAAATTCTGGTGTTATTGTAATTGCTGCGACTAACCGTTCTGATGTGTTGGATCCAGCGTTATTACGTCCGGGACGATTTGACCGTCAAATTACCATTGGTAGACCGGATATTAATGGTCGCAAAGAAATTCTAAAAGTTCACGCAAGAAATAAACGTATATCAAAATCTGTTACTTTCGAAGAAATCGCTCGAAGAACACCAGGATTCACCGGTGCAGACTTAGAAAACTTATTAAATGAAGCGGCACTACTCGCTGCAAGAGAGAACAAACAAAGTATTCGACTATACCATATTGATGAAGCGGTTGACCGTGTCATGATGGGGCCTGCAAAAAAATCGCGTGTATTCTCAGTTCGCGAAAGAAAATTTATTGCCCATCATGAAGCTGGGCATGCTGTTCTTGGTATCAAGCTTGATAATGCCAATATTGTACATAAAGTTACCATCATTCCTCGTGGAGAAGCAGGTGGGTACAATCTAATGTTACCCGAAGAAGAAGAATCGTTCTTAATGACAAGAAAATCATTAATTGATCAAATTACTGGTTTATTAGGTGGCCGAGTTGCCGAAGAAATTGTCTTTAATGAAGTTTCTACTGGAGCTCATAACGATTTTCAACGTGCTACAGAAATTGCCCGTTCAATGGTTACAGAATACGGCATGAGTCCTTTAGGACCTATTCAATATGAAAAACGCTCAGGAAAGGTTTTCTTGGGTAGAGACTACTCTGCTGATAAATCATTTTCAGATACAGTAGCCTTAGAAATCGATAACGAAGTTAGAAATATCATCAATGAATCCTACGAAATTGCCAAAAAAATATTAACTGAACACATCGATTTATTGAAACGTATTGCGGAAATTCTCCTCGAAGTTGAAACATTAACTAAAGAAGACATCATCGAGATTGTTGATACAGGTAATCTTCAATGGTGGGAAAAGAAAAAGCGTAAAGAACAAGAAGACAAAGCACAAGAAACAAAGAAACATATTGAACCCGTTGAAAAAGAAAAAGAGACAAATATTGATAACCCAGACAACGGTACGAATGACAAATAAAACTAAAAGGGTGGTCACACCCTTTTTACACATTTGGTGATATTTATGAGATTAGATAAATTTTTAAAAGTTTCTCGAGTTATTAAACGTCGAACTATAGCTAAAGAAGTCGCTGATCAGGGACGTATTCAGATTAATGATATCGTTGCTAAGTCAAGTACTTCTGTAAGTGAGGGCGACATTCTTACAATTCGTTATGGTAACAAAACATTACAATTACGTGTTATTAAAATAACTGATTCTACTAAAAAAGAAGATGCAACTTCTATGTATGAAATCATTAATGAAACCTATCACAAAGGAGACATATTATGAAACGCATATTATTCATTTTATTAGTACCTTTACTAGCAGTTATACTCTATGCCTGTGGTAATGATAACAACAGTGATGATGAAGCTGTTGTCTATGTTACAGCTTACCCAGTCGAATATTTAGTAAACATGATTGGCCAAGATATTACTACAGCCAAATATGTGCCTGGTTCTACTGCTCATGGGCATGGTTTTGATTGGAGTGGCCAAGAAATCATTGATATGCAAAATGCAGATATTTTACTTTACGTTGGTGCTGGTTTAGATCCATATATCACAAGTAATTATGAAACACTAAATGAAGGTTCTGTACGTTTAACAAAAATCAGTGATTATGTAACACCTATTGAAGTTTGTATGAGTCATGATCATATTGATGAAGACGAACATGAACACCATCATGACGATGATGACGATGATGATACCGTATGTGAAGATGCTGAACTTATAGAAGATCCTCACATGTGGTTAGATGTTGAACGAATGCAAGCGATAGCATCTTTAGTTAGAGACCAGTTAATCATTTCTTATCCAAATGAAACCGAACACATAAATAACAATTATTTGGTCGTTGAAAAATTACTAGAAAAATTACAAGATGATTACGCTACGGCGCTTGATGCTGTCACAAAACCAATCATAACAAACGTAAAATTATTTAGTTATTATGAAAGTGCATATGACTTAGTAATCAATCCATTTACAAAAAACGCACATTCACATGATGATGAAAGCACACCGACTGATTATCCAGAGTTTGTTGATTATGCCCTTTCACATGATATAAGTATTATCCTTTTTGAGCAAAATGCAAATTCTCCTGCAGGTGAAACATTGCTCACAGAATTACAAAAAGAAAATCCTGATGCTTCAAAATTATACTTGCATCCCCTTGGGTATCTAACACGTGACGAAGTTAAAACAGGTCAAAATTACATTACCATAATGTATGCTAACTTAGATTCATTATTACAAGCTACAGAATAATATTTAGAGGTGATCTATATGGAACAACTACCAGAACAAGAACGTGTGAGAAGAGAAAAACTCGCGGATTTAATAACAAACGGTATCGATCCTTTTGGTAAACGTTTTATCCGTAATACCAATACAAAAAAACTTCATGAGGCCTATGAACAATATAGTAAAGAAGAACTCACTGAAATGGATACACCAAAAGTTACACTCGCTGGAAGAATCATGACAAAACGTGGTAAAGGCAAAGCTGGATTTGCACATATCATGGATCAAAATGGTCAAGTCCAAATTTATGTTCGTCAAGATCAGTTAACTGAAGTAGAGTTCGATTTATGGAACAAAGCTGATTTAGGCGATATCATTGGAGTAACAGGAACCATAATGAAAACACGTACAGGTGAATTATCAATTAAAATTTCTAACTATACTCATCTCGTAAAATCCTTAAGACCTTTACCAGAAAAATATCATGGGTTAAAAGATATTGAAGAACGGTATCGTCGTCGCTATTTAGATTTGATTACCAATAAAGAATCAAGACAAACGTTTATTATCCGGTCGAAAGTTGTTCAATCACTGAGAAACCAACTAACTGAACGCGGTTATTTGGAAGTTGAAACCCCATTACTACATCCTTCACTTGGTGGTGCATCGGCTAGACCATTTAAAACACATCACAATACCTTAGATATGCCATTTTACTTGCGCGTTGCACCAGAGTTATACTTGAAACGGCTTATTGTTGGAGGTTTTGAGGGTGTATTTGAACTCGGCAGAAACTTTAGAAACGAGGGCATAAGTACAAAACATAATCCTGAATTTACTATGTTAGAACTTTATGAAGCCTATGGTGACATGACTACAATGATGAGTTTAACTGAGGATTTATTTAGTAAAGCTGCCAATGACGTTATTGGAACAACGAAAGTTACCTACGATGACAAAATCATCGATTTAACTAAAGGTTGGCCTCGCATTCACATGGCTGACGCTGTTAAAGAACACGTTGGTATAGATTTTAAAGATTTATCTATGACATATGACAAAGCAAAAGCATTCGCAAATGAAAAAGGACTAGAAGTTCCACTTCATTTTACTGGAGTTGGACATATTTTGAACTTACTTTTTGAAGCCTTTGTAGAAGAAAAAATTATTCAACCAACCTTTATCTATGGACATCCCGTAGAAATCAGTCCACTTGCTAAGAAAAATGATGACGACCCACGCTTCACCGATCGTTTTGAGATTTTTATTAACGGACGTGAATATGGGAATGCCTTTAGTGAACTTAACAATCCAATCGATCAAAAGGAACGATTTGAAGCACAACTTAAAGAAAAAGATTTAGGTAATGTTGAAGCCAACGAAATGGATACCGATTATATTGAGGCCTTAGAATATGGTATGCCACCAACTGGTGGAATAGGATTTGGTATTGACCGTCTAGTTATGTTACTTACAAACTCACCATCAATTCGTGATGTCATTTTATTCCCACATATGAGAAATCGCAATTAAAAAATGGCGTTAGCCATTTTTTTATACTATTCAAAGGAAAGTGATTATAATGATATACAATACAATTTATGAGACAATAGGTAATACGCCTGTTATTAGACTGAACCATATCAGTAAGAATATTGCTTCAGAGATTTTTCTAAAACTCGAATGGTTCAACCCTGGTGGCAGTGTGAAAGACCGGATTGCCTTAAATATGATTGAAGAAGCCGAAAAAAGAGGCGATTTGAAGCCTGGAGACACTATTATAGAACCAACAAGTGGTAATACTGGTATTGGTCTTGCAATGATTGCTGCTGCAAAAGGATATAAGTTAATCATTACAATGCCTACTAGCGTTAGTACCGAGCGCCGTAAAATCCTAAAAGGGTATGGCGCAAAACTTATTCTTACAGATAAAGAAAAAGGCATGGTAGAATCCATTAGTGTTGCGCAAAGCCTTGCCAATAAACACGGATATTTTTTACCTATGCAATTTAATAATCCTGACAATCCGAAATCCCATGAAAAAACAACCGCAAAAGAGATTATTAATGATTTTAAGCAACTTGATTACTTTGTTGCTGGAGTAGGAACAGGGGGAACAATTACTGGCTGTGGTACTATTCTTAAACCCTATTATGAAACTATCAAAATTATCGCTGTTGAACCTAAGACATCTGCTGTTTTATCAGGGAAAACACCTGGTCCCCATAAGATACAAGGTATTGGCGCTGGCTTTATTCCCCAAGTTGTCGATAAAGCTGTTATTGATGATATCATTACCGTAACCGACGACGAGGCATTTGATATGGCTAGAAGATTGGCAGTTTATGAAGGTTTATTTGTTGGCATATCTACTGGTGCAAATGTTGCTGCTACTTTAAAATTAGCAAAAAAACTAAAAGAAAAAAAGATTTTATTAACTGTATCTCCTAGTAACGCTGAACGATACTTATCAACCGATTTATTTAATCAAAAAGAAGACTGATTTAAACATCAGTCTTCTTTTTTTGTATCTTTTATGGCTAATGAGCAAACAATATTTGAACTGTGGTCATTTGGTATAATCCTAGCGGGAATACCAACAGCAGTTGAATAGTCAGGGACATCTCTTAACACTACAGCGTTGGCACCAACTTTTGCAAAAGCACCAACCTTAATATCACCAAGAATTTTCGCACCTGCTGCTATCATTGCCCCTACACATACCGTAGGATGACGTTTAACACCTGATTCGTTTCCTGTACCGCCAAGGGTAACCCCATGATAAATCAACACGTTATCAGCAATTTGAGCTGTTTCACCTATTACGACTCCGGTACCATGATCAATGACTACATTTTTACCTAATCGTGCACCTGGATGAATTTCTACACCGGTTAAAAACCGTGTCAAGCTACTGATAATACGTGCAATTAATTTTAGCTTAATAAGCCACAATACATGGGCAATCCGGTATAGCCAAATAGCATGCATGCCATTAGATGTTAGAAGAATCTCTAACCAATGTCTTGCTGCAGGATCTTTTTTCTTGATTGTTTTTATATCACTAATGACACCCATATATACCCCTCGTACTTATATGTCTTTTCCTATAACTAAAGTTTCTTCATCATTTGTATTAATGCCCAATGTGTCAGCAATTTCGGTAAATATATCAACAATTCCAACATAATGAAAATCTAAATTTTTCACTATGTTATGGGTTGCTTGATTTAATCGATTGGCTGCATATTCGAACTCATCGCGTTGCTCAGCAATCATATTTTCTAGAAGGGTTTCTACTTCATTCAACTCGGTAAAATCAATTTCATCTTCAATTTCTTCCAAGTCTGCTCTAAGATCAGAAATGAATAATAAATATCCAACTAGTGGTGTATATGATTCAAATCGTTCACAATCAGAATCAAAAAGCTTCTCATAGTAAATGCGAATCACTTCAAATTGTGCATGAAGGTAATTTAACCCAACCTGAAAAATGGTTTCATACTCTTCGTTGATATTATTAGATTCTACGACCTCATCATAAATATAATTAAGTACACTATAAACTGGTTCTAAACGATCGTATATAAAAGACCCATGATGTTTAAACTGTTCCAGTACTTCCACATTATCTAATTTCCAATTCACGAAGTCTTTTAATATGAAGTCGAAATGTTCCATGCTAACACGTCCTTTAGGCTCTATTCGTTGACCCAAATAAATCCATTTTCTCTTTGACCACTTTAATAATTGCTTGATATCCAGGATTAAGCATTTTTCTTGGATCAAAGCCTTTGCCTTGCAAGTCTTTTCCAGCAAGGATGTATTCTCTAGTCGCTTCCGCAAATACTAATTGGCACTCTGTATTTACATTAATTTTAGATACGCCATATCCTATTGCTTCTTCTACCATATCATCTGGTATTCCTGTTCCACCATGTAACACAAGTGGAATATTATTTGTAGTTTCACCAATTTCTTTCAATATGTCCATGTCAAGACCTTTCCAGTTTTCTGGATATTGTCCATGAATATTTCCGATACCTGCAGCTAACATTGTAATGCCTAAATCAGCAATTCGACGGCATTCATTTGGATCGGCCACTTCACCTGCTCCTGTAACACCATCTTCTTCACCACCAATAGACCCCACTTCTGCTTCCACACTAATGCCTTTGGATTTTGCAAGTTCTACGATATCTTTCGTTTTTTGAACATTCTCTTCAATATCATAATGTGAGCCATCAAACATAACACTTGTAAATCCCACTTCAATGCATTCTTTTGCGCCCTCATATGATCCGTGATCTAAATGTAGTGCAACTGGTACAGTAATATTTAATGTTTCCATCATACCTTCAACCATATTAACCACAGTTTTAAATCCTGTCATGTATTTTGCGGCACCTTCAGATACCCCTAAAATAACTGGTGATTTTTTTTCCTCCGCAGCATTCAAAATAGCTTTTGTCCATTCTAAATTGTTGATGTTAAATTGCCCTACACCATATCCTTCTTTACGTGCAGTTTCAAGCATTTCTTTCGCTGAAACAAGTTTCATATAAATGTCCTCCTTAGTATATTTATAACCATGTTTATTATACTCCAGACACTTAGTAATGTAAACCAAAGAGCCTTACTCTTCTTAAGTTAACGTTTTCAATTAAAAAGCGCGACCATAGTCGCGCTTAGATATAATTATTCTCCAGAAACCATTAACGATTTGATTTTAAGTGATGGACTTCCAATGAAACTGAATCCCATTTTCAGGTCATCACAGACGGCTTCCACATCTTGTAAAAGACTTAAATAGTTCCCCGCTACGGTGATTAATGCAACAGGTTTAGTGATTTTACCGTTTTCTACATAATATCCATTCGCTTGTAAACTAAAATCTGCACTAATTGGGTTCGTTCCAGAATGAGTTCCTTGTAAATCGGTAATGATGAGTCCTTTTTCCATGTTTTTAACTAAATCATCATATTTAGATGCACCAGCTCGAATATAAAAGTTCGTTGGTGAAACTCCCCCTCTAAACCCGTTTCCAGTTGATTCTGTACCAGCCTTTTTCGCTGTCTTCAAGTTATGCAAGTAACCTGTTAATTTTCCCTTAGATACCATCTCTTTAAAGTCTGTTCGTACCCCTTCGTCATCAAATGAGCCACTTTTTGGACTTTTTGGTCTAAATGGATCGTCAACGATGGTTATTAATTTGTTGGCAACCTTTTCGCCAACTTTATCAATAAGTTTTGACATTCCCTTTTGAACACTTTCGCCACTAAACATTGATGCATGTGCCGCAAGTAAAGATGCGCTAGCGTTATTTTCAAGAATGATTTCATATTTACCAGAAGGAATTGGTGTAGACCCTAACTGGGAAACCGCTTTATCTACCGTTTTTATTGCGATCTCTTCCAAATCGAAATCACCAAGTTCATTAGACTGCACATAATCAAACGCTGATCGTGAATCATCGTTCTCTCTAGCGACTACATGTGCTCCCAAAACCGCGCTATTTACATCTTTTTCTAGTTTTAAACCTTTTGAATTTTGAAGCAAAACATGTTTACGAACTTGTCCATAGAATGCTTCACTTATATCTATGCGTTCATCACGTGCTTTAAGTTTTTCTTCTAAATCAAAAACCATTTTAATTTTATCTTTAACATCAGTTGTTTCTAATGGTTCCTGAAATAACCCTTCAAGTACTTCGTATGAGTCGCTTCCCTTGTAAATAAAAACTTCATCTTGAGACTCAATTAATGAGGCGCTTTTAATAAGTTCTTGTATCCAGTCATCAACGTTATCTAGATTTATAACTTCAGTTTTATAACGTCCCATTTTACCGTTATATATACCAGTAATTGTTAGTGATCGTGAATCAGCCATTTGATGTTTTTCTAACTCACCTTTGAATACCTCTAAATCTAACTGTTTTGATTCTTCTAAAAATACTTGCACACTATCTAGTCCGCTAGCTTTTGCTTTGTCAAACAATTGTTCGAAATTCATTAGTTGGACTCCTTTCTTCCACCAACAGTAATGCTTGAGATACGTAATGTTGGTTGGCCAACATCTGTGGGAATACTTCCTGAAGCACTACCACACATGCCTTGTGCACGTAATAAATTATTTCCTATCATATCGATTTTCTTAAGTGCATTTTTCCCTGTGCCAATGAGTGTGGCACCTTTAACTGGTTCAGCGATTTTTCCATCACGAATCATATACCCTTCCATAACCGCAAAGTTAAAATCTCCTGTTGAAGGGTTTACAGATCCTCCGCCCATTTTCTTCGCATATAATCCGTACTCAGTTGCTTGAATAATGTCATCGAACGTAGATTCGCCATTGTCGATGTATGTATTACTCATACGAGATGTCGGAGCGTATCGATAAGATTCGCGACGTCCTGATCCCGTTGATTTTTCATTCATTCTAAGCCCATTTAGATGATCAATCATATAACTTGTAAGTTTGCCATCTTTAATAAGCACACGACGTTTTTGTTTCCGTCCTTCATCATCGAAGTTTGCACTTCCCCATGCATTTTCAATCGTACCATCATCTATCGCAGTAACAATAGGATTCGCAATTTCTTCACCTTTTTTTCCACTAAAAACACTTGCATTTTTAGCAACAGATGTCGCTTCTAAACTATGGCCGCATGCTTCGTGGAAAATAACTCCACCAAAACCATTATCAATTACTACAGGCATATTCCCACTTGGGCATTCTTCAGCATGTAACATTGTCACAGCGATACGTGATGCCTCTTTTGCGGCTTCTTCCACACTGAATGTGTCGAAAAATTCAAATCCATAATGCGCTCCTGGTCCATTAAATCCACTTTGCATTTCCTTGCCATCACTAGCAACACTGTGAATTCCTAGGCGCGTTCTGACACGTTCATCATGAACATAAATGTCCTCACTACTTGCTATCCATACATTTTGCACATAATCAACAAAACTAATCGATACCTGCTTAATTTCATCACTGTATTCTCTTGCCGCGGCATTAGCACGCTTTACAATCGCTACTTTTTCTTTCATATCGACCGTATCTGGCATTCGAGAAATTGGATGTTGTGTTCCCTCTTTTAATTCACCTAATGCAATTGTTTCTTTAACACGATCACCAGCAAATGATTTCGCTAAATCTTTTGCAAGTGTCAAGATATCATCATTGTTTTTACTATTGGTATATCCATAAACACTGTGATATCCACGAGCAATACGAATACCCACACCATATGTTTTGGTGTTAACGGCATGTTCAACAGTGTTGCTTTGCATCATGATAGATGTTTGCATCTTATCTTCAATAAAGACTTCGGCAAAATCAGCACTGCTATCAAGCGCAGTATTAATTACTTGCTCAATAAACTCTTTTTTTAACATAAATATCCTCCTAAATTACATATCTAGACATTATTATAACATAGAATAACCATATTAGTTAGTACTAACCTAACTTTATTTATTTTCACTTATTTTCCACTAAAGCTGTCCTAATGAACGCTTTGAAAAGTGGATGGGCACGTTGCGGTCTAGATAAGAACTCCGGATGAAACTGTGTAGCGATAAAAAAGGGATGGTCTGTTAACTCGATAATCTCAACTAAGTCTTGTTCTGGATTAATCCCTGTAAGCATCATTCCGTGTTTTTTAAACATATCTCTAAATATATTATTGAACTCGTAGCGATGACGATGACGTTCGGTAATCAGTTCTTTATTATAAGCATCAAAGGTTTTTGTACCGGATTTTATTTTACAGTCATAATTTCCAAGTCTTAATGTACCACCTTTATCAGTCTCATCCGACTGTCCTTTCAAATAGTGGATAACAGGATACATGGTTTTTTTATCAATTTCTTCACTTGAAGCCCCTTCTAATCTAAGTACATTGCGAGCAAACTCAATGGTTGCCAATTGCATACCATAACAAAGTCCAAGAAATGGAATCTTGTTTTCTCTTGCATAGGTAATGGCTTTCATTTTACCTTCAGTTGCGCGCTTTCCAAATCCACCGGGGACCAAAATGCCATCAACACCTTTGAAATAAGTAGGTAAATCACTGTCAACAAGTTCAGATGCGCTAATCCATTTTATGTTTACCCGCGCATTGTGAGCATAGCCAGCATGGTTTAATGCTTCAACAACAGAAAGGTATGCATCGTGTAAACTAACGTATTTTCCAACTATAGCGATGTTAACATCGCGCCTTAAATGTTTAATATCATAAACAAGTGTTTTCCAACTAGACATATCCGAATCCACTTGAGGTAGCCCAAGATGTTCACATACCAAATCATCGACATTCTGATCTTGTAATTTTAAGGCGATTTCATACAAAATATCCATATCTTTTGCTTCGACGACTGCCTCTTTTTTCACATCACAAAACAAAGCAATTTTTTCACGCATTTCATTAGTGATATCATGCGAAGTTCTCAATACAATGATGTCCGGCGTAATCCCTAAACTACGTAATTCCTTAACACTATGTTGGGTTGGTTTTGTTTTAAGTTCTTTTGCTGCAGGAAGATAGGGAACGAGCGTATTATGAACGTACAGTGTATTATGGTACCCGAAATCTCGACGGCACTGTCTAATCGCTTCTAGAAATGGTAAAGATTCAATATCACCAACTGTGCCCCCAACTTCAGTAATTACAACATCTGCATCGGTTTCTTGTTGTAAAGCAATTAATGTTGCTTTTATTTCATCAGTAATGTGCGGTATAACCTGAATTGTTGCTCCAAGATAATCGCCACGGCGCTCTTTCTCAATAACATTTTTATATACACGGCCAGTCGTTATGTTTGAGTGTTTCGTTAAATTCTCATCTATAAACCGTTCATAATGTCCTAAATCCAAATCGGTTTCTGCGCCATCACCTGTGACAAAAACCTCACCATGTTGATATGGTGACATCGTTCCTGGATCAACATTTATATATGGATCAAATTTTTGCATAAAAACAGTCAATCCTCGGTTTTTTAATAATCGTCCTAAAGAAGATGCAGTTATTCCTTTTCCTAAGCTTGACACTACGCCACCTGTGACAAATATAAATTTAGTTTGTTTCATCCTCATCGCCTCCTATAATATAAAAAAAAGTCCTCCAACAAGGAGAACTTCTATTTTGAGAGCCCACTAAAATTATAACAAATATTTTATAGATTGCAACGACTTTTTACTTATCATACTCATCTTCGTACATATCCATATACTTGTTATACTCTTCTTCATCTTCTTCAGTATATTCTATGTCTGTCTCATCTTTTTCATTGCTAGGTTCGACAGTTTCTTCTGTTGTTGTATCCTCTTCTATTTCATCAAATATAATTGAATCTTCTACAAGATCTTCTGTGATTTCTACTTGTGGTTCACTGTCGCTTGCTTCAAGTTGCGCTTCTGTTTCCTTTTGTAGACGTGCTTCCTGATCGATTGCTTCTTGTTTGCGTCGTTCAAGCATGTCTTGATGCGCTTTTTCTTCTTCTGCTTGTTTTGCTAAACGCGCTTCCATATCTGAATCTTCTACTTCTTTGTATTCATGATAGTGAGATCCGTCTTTTTCCCATAATTCAATTTTTTGATGGCGCTTTAAATCCCATGTGTTGTTTCCCATGTAAATAAATTTTGCACTGGTTGTAATATCAGAATAAAATTTATTTAAAATATCGCTATCCACCGTTGAATTAACACCTTTTTTATTTAATACGAGATCAAATAACTCGTATAGATCTACAGGTTCACGCGTATCTTTAAGTATGCTTTCAGCTAATTCTACTAGACTTCTTTCTTTTACATCAATCATTTATAACCCTCCTTCAATCATCGAAAATTCTATAGTAAAGTGCACTGTATTAATGCGTTGATTCTCTTGTAATAAGTCATAGATAACAGAAATACTATGCGCTGTTTTTAACAATCTTGTTGTTTTAATGTCAAATTTAATAGCTAGTCCTTGGACTTTATAAAGGCCTGAATGTATTTTGTCTAACTCGAAAGTAAAATCAATCTCAGTTTCCCCTTGTTTTTTATATCGAATACTATTTTTAGTTATCTCAAGCTTATGATATGCATTGTTATCATCATAAAATGTAAGACTACTATCCTTAAATATTCCTTTTGATTGAAAGGATTGTGAAAAGTCATCTTGCTTAAGGGAAAAATTTACATTCACTTTTGCCAAAAAATCACCTAAAACATTAGAATTTTTGAGTGCGTTAGTATTATATAATATGTTATCTTATCTTGCAAGTAAAATCAATGTAATTCTCGTTGAATTGGAAGGTTTACAATAAATGTAGAGCCTATACCTGGTTCTGAATCTAAAGATAAGGTTCCCTGGTGTTTTTTCACAACATTTTTAATGATACTTAACCCTAACCCGCTTCCACCTGAAGCCCGACTTCTCGCTTCATCAACTCTGTAAAACCGTTTAAATACCTTTTCATGCTCATCTTCTGGTATCCCAATACCTGTATCAATAACCTTAATCTCATACAATAAGTCATGGATTTTACCAGACACATGCACCGATCCCTCATCTGTATAAGCAATGGCGTTTTTTATTAAATTCATAATGACTTGTCGCATTTTTGTTGCATCAATATATAACATAACATGCTCAATATCCTTAGTTATTGTTAATCCTTTTTCTTTGGCCATCGGGGTTAATAATTTGACCACATCACTGATAATATTATCCATAGATGTTTCTTCTAAAAATAACTCATAATCTAATCGATCCATCTTAGAAATTATTAATAGATCATTTAAAATAGTTTCTAACCTTGTCGATTCTAGATAAATAGTTTTAATAAAATCCTCGCGTTCCTCTTTATCCATGGATTGATTACTCATTACAATTTCTGATATTCCTTTAATGGCACTGAGTGGTGTTTTTAATTCATGACTAACATCTGCAGTAAATTGTTTTTGAAATGTCTCGGCATTTTTAAGTTGCGTAACATCGTGAACTACTACAAGGCATCCACGAAAATAATTATCTTCAAACACCGGTGTTATGTTTACATCATAATAAATATCATTATGTATCAATTGATTACGGGTTTTTTCTTCCTTTAAATACGCTTTATTAATCATTTTATATAGCGTTCTAAATGGTTTTAATGTTTCATATGACTTCCCTTCAATATCATAAATATTAAAGGCATTTAAAAACTGTGAATTTACTTGTTTAATCGTATCGTGTTCATCAATTAAAATAACACCACTATCAATGATTTTGGCTAAAGAAGTTAATTGCGACTCAACTTCATTAGAAGCCTTTTTCATCTGATCAAGATCATATTGAAGTCGTGCCACCCTTGTTTTATAAGTAGCGTTGATAGTATCTCTAAGTAAGTATAAAGTGATAATGTGATAAACAAGGACAATAAGCCATACTAACGTTGTTAAAAAAGGATCTTGTAAGTATAACGTTAAAAACAAACTAACACCAAATAAAATTATTGAAATAATCGTTAGCTTTTGTTCTTCCATATTATCGCTCCTTGTTATTATTATAACAAACCTATTAGTTTAATGATACGTGTTTACCCGTATGAAGGAAAATGATATGTTCTGCAATATTTGTTATGTGATCGCCAGCACGTTCTAATTGTTTTATCACTAGTAATGCTCTACTGGCTTCTTCAGCTTCAAAATTCGTTTCTCTTTTAGCAGTTAATATAAATGCTTTAATATGGTTTTTATATAAAACATCGATTTGACTATCAAGCTCACACACATCAACAGCAACTTTTACATCCTCTGATATAAAAGCATCTTTTATACGCAATAACATCTTAAGTAGTACATCCTTATATCCTAATAGTAATTTTCTATAGGTATCGTTTTCATGCTTTGTTTTCATAATGTAAATACCAACATTAGACGCATAATCAGCAATACGCTCTAAATCATTAGCGATTTTTACACTAGTCATTAACTTTCTCAAATCACTAGCAACAGGTGCTTGCTTCAAAATGACAATAAAACTATGTTCGTTTATAGAACGTTCTTGTTCATTAATCTCAAAATCTTCTGCAACTAATGCTTTGGCGTCATCATAATCATTACTTTCTAGTAGTGCAAACATTTTGTTATAGTAATCATACACATGGTCAAACATCGTAATCATCATCGATTTATTTTGCTCGATAGAGTTTTCAAACGTTTTTCTTAAAGAACTCATATTATCCAAACCTTCCTGTGATATAGTCTTCTGTTTGTTTATTTTTAGGAACAGAGAATATTTGGTTCGTTTCACCATACTCGATTAGTTCTCCCATATAAAAGAACGCAGTATAATCTGATATACGAGCTGCTTGTTGCATTGAGTGTGTCACAATAATTATACTATAGGTTTTCTTTAAATCTTCGATTAAACTTTCAATTTTTAGTGTGGCAATAGGATCGAGCGCACTTGTCGGTTCATCCATTAAAATAACTTCAGGTTCCATCGCAAGCGCTCTTGCGATGCATAATCGTTGTTGTTGGCCGCCACTTAGAGATAGTGCTGAACTGTCTAGACGATCAAACACTTCTTCATACAATGCGGCTTGTCTTAACGCTTTATCAACGATTATTTTGAGTTCTTCTTTGTTTTTAACGCCTTGACACCGTGGTCCATAAGCAACATTATCAAAGATACTCATAGGAAATGGATTAGGCTTTTGGAAGACCATCCCAACTTTTTTACGTAATCCGATAACATCAGTCTTGTTAGCATAACAATCACATGAATCAAGAGCAATGTCACCTACAATCCGTGCCTCAGGTATTAAGTCATTCATTCTATTCAAACATCTTAAAAATGTGCTTTTCCCACAACCAGATGGTCCTATGAGTGCTGTGATTTTGTTTTTGTAAATGTTTAAATCTATATGACTAAGTGCTTCATCTTGGTCATAAAAGACTGATAAATCTTTAACTTCAAATACGACTTTGTTATCCATATTTACACCTTCTTATTTAATTTCATTGATAGTAATTTAACGCCTATATTCAACACAAATACCATGAGTAAAATAATTAATGCGATACTACTTGCGAGTTCAATATTGGCCGGTTCATCAGTCATTAATGACCAGATATGAACTGCCAATGTCGATGAACTTTCTGTTATAACAACACGGTCTTTAACCGCTGTTCCTAAAACAAAAATAAGTGCCGCTGATTCACCAATTACTCGACCAATTGCTAAAAATGTAGCGGTCAATATTCCTGGCAAAGCATTTGGCAGAACAACTTTTCTTACCGTTTGCGAATAATTTGCGCCAAGAGCTAAAGACGCCTTGCGGTAATCATTCGGAATCGATTTTAGTGACTCCTCAGTTGTTCTTATGACAACTGGTAATAAGATAACAGCTAGTGTAAGTCCACCCGCTATCAAGTTTTGTCCTTTACTTAAGTTTAAATATACTGTTAATGGTACAAAGACAGTGATTCCCAACAATCCGTATATAATTGATGGAACACCTGTTAATGTTTCTATGAATGTTCTTAGAAGATTTGTGATGCGGTTCTTCGGTGCAATTTCATTTAAGTACACGGCACTCAATATTCCTAGTGGCATCGCAAACAATAATGATAATACAATAAGATAAAAAGTTGTAATTAACGACCCTCTAATCCCACCACCACTTGTCGCAAATGTCATTTCGCGGATACTGTAGCCAGACTCTAAATCATTAATCATTGACGATGCGCCCGATCGCCTTAATGAGGATGCACTGTCGTTATAGGAAATACGTGATATAATTTGGTCTTCTGCCATTGATATAGTGTCTCCAGAACTACTTGTTAGGTCTTTAAACGGACTGTTATCATCAACGTAAGAAACCCAAATAACGCCATTTCCTGCATTATCTTTGTCATCTCTCAATGCAATACCATATGTATCAGAATAATAATCATTTCCATTGTAACTACAATCATTACATATTTCTGTATTTTCTAATGTTGCTGTATATACAATAGGATGATAATCTCCTGTAAGTAACCCTATATTAATTCTTGAAGCGCCATTTGAAATAATGAATACAAATGTTATAACCAAAAATACAGTTGATAAGATGGCACCAACATACGTAATTGCTTGTAATATGTAATCTTTTATACGTTTTCTATGACGCATGAACAGACCCCACCTTTCTCTTAACAAAATTTAAAGTAAGATTTGTAATTACGATAACGACCATAAGCAATATTCCTAAAGAAAAACGAATATCGTAGTCAATCCCGGTGGTTTCTTTTAACCCTTGTAGCATGGTCGATGTAATTGTACTTGTTATATCAAACAGCCCAAATGTTGGTCCGCTCCGAGCATTTCCTGCGACCAAGCTAACAGCAGTTGCTTCACCCAATGCACGTCCTACAGCTAAAATAGCACTGGCAAATATCCCTGATTTTGCAGCAATTAAAACAACTTTAAACTGCGTTTGAATATGTGATGCACCTAATGCTAAGCTGGCATGTTCAATGCTCTTATCAACACTTCTAATAGAAACTTCACTTACTGCTGTTATTGTTGGAATACTCATAAAAGCTAATACAATCACTGTTGCCAATGTACTACTTCCACCAACAGAATGAAACCCCAAATTCGTCGCAACAGTATAAATTACTGGCAACATAACCCCAGCACCAACTAATCCATAAACAATCGATGGAATTGCAGCCATGAGTTCAACAATTGTACGCATAGAAGATGCCAATTTTTTAGGTGCTATTTTGGCAATAAATAATGCCGTTAATACACCTATAGGGAAAGATAATAACAACGATAAAAACACAACATACAATGTGTTAATAATCAAAAAGCCCGCTCCATACGCTGTAGATACAAAGGTAGGACCATCAAGCCACGTTGTATCTGTTAAGAAATTAAATAGTGATACAGTCCCAAGCCCATCATTGTCTGTTATAAAAGGCATGATGCCTCTAATAGTTATAAAAACTGCAATCATAATGATGAATGAGGCACTTAAGAGCGCAATAATAAACAGCCCTTTTGACATCACTTGATCTTGTTTGCTTAATACATGTTCTTTTGATTTCATATTTGGCCTCCTAGTTAAAAAGCCCAAGAATGGGCTTTTAATTATTTAAGTTAGGGATGTTGTTACTCAATAACATCTTCCCATGTTGTAAAGTCACCATTATATATTTTAGTAACTTGCTCTGCTGTTAAAGCATCTAAAGGGTTATCTTTATGGATGATAACGACAATTGCATCCCACGCTAGTTGTCCATATGAATCTTCATCAACCTCGATTTCTTCTCCTCTAAATGGTCTAGAAGCATAGCCAATATGTTTTGCGTTAACGCCATCTTTCTCTGCGCCTTGAGTACGTTTGTAACCATCTGAACTACCAGTATGATCATTTTCTGTTACAACATTTCCACAGCGCGGTGAAAATTCTGCGCTTAATTCTTCAGCAATATTTTGAATCGAATCTGATCCACCAAATTTTAATGTCAAGGCACTATTGTCTGCTTCACAAATTGGGTGATCATCTTTTACACTATCCCATGTGTAAGTTGAATCCAATGGAATTGCACCTTCATTACCGATGATATCCGAACCATCTGTTGAATGTAAGAATGCTATAAATGCATGTGCAATTTCTTTAATCTCTTCACTCTCGAAATCATCTTCAGCACGTAACATGTAGTTAAACGGACGTTTTAGATCGTATGTATTGTTTACTACATTGTCAATAGTTGGCTCAACACCGTTAAAATGAACAGGTTTAATCGTATCGTTAACACTTGATAGTGAAACATATCCGATTCCATATTCATCAACCGTCATCGCTTCCATAATTCCATTATTATCTCTTGTTGCGAATCCGTCTACTAATATACTATCGTCTCCAGAAGCATCACCAAACCCGATTCCTTTCATAAATCCATCACGCGTTCCAGATGATGTATCGCGTGTGTAAACAGAAATAGTACTTGTCTCATCAAAACCATCAGCATTTCCACATGCAGTAAGAACAAACATTGCCATAATTACACTTAATGATATTACCAATTTTTTCATTTCATTGCCTCCTAAATTTAATTTCACCCGTAGTATACCAAGACTCTATTAATTCTAGATATCATTATTGTTAATGTTACGTTAATCAATGTAATCAAGATATTAAAAAAACCCCAAAATTTGTTTTGGGGTTTTTATTACTCAACACACTTATATCCGATGCCTCTTACCGTTTTAATATAGGTTTGATCAGGATCAACTTTATCTCTTAACTTAAAAATATGAACATCTACAACACGGGTATCTCCATCATAACTATACCCCCATAACTTAGTTAAAAGTTGTTCTCTAGACAAAGCTTTCCCTTTGTGTCTTATTAAGTATTCTAATAACTCAAACTCTTTTAGCGTTAAAGATAATTTTACGCCATGTTTATACACATCATAACTACTTGTATCCAATGTAATATCTTTGTATACTACCGTTTCTGATGTTTCTTTTTTATCTTGTCTTCGCAAACCGGCCTTGATTCGTGCCGTTAACTCTCTTGGAGAAAATGGTTTCTTTACATAATCGTCCGCACCTACATCAAATCCTTCAATGGTGTGCATTTCATCATCCATTGCCGTCAGCATGATTATGTAGGCTTGGTGATTATTAGCACGAAGTTGTTTACACACTTCCATGCCATTCATTGAGGGTAGCATAACGTCAAGCAAAATTAAATCATAGTCCTCTTTTAAGGCTTTGTGTAATCCGACACGACCATCTAATGCACTATCTACATTATATCCAACTTGTTTTAAATCATAAGTCAACATTTTTACAATGCTTAACTCATCTTCAATAATTAATATTTTAGTCATATTGCCTCCTTATACCGCTTCTACTTGAGCGTCCGTTTCTACATCGTGGTAATAGTTATCATGTAAAATATTTACAACTATATTTGTGCAATGATCGCCGATACGTTCTACATTAGATAATATATCAACAAACAACTCATCATCACCTAATGTTTCATCCTCATTCATACGCATAACGTGCTTCTTACGATATTTTCTTACTAAGCTATCAATCATGTCTTCATACTCTAAAACCTGCTCAGCGCGAATTTTATCATAGTCTTCAAAGGCTTCTAACGTAAGCAACAAAGTTTCTTTAACTATATTATATACATGTTCAACATCTTTCTTTGCTTCAGGTGATAATATTTTTTTATTTTCATGTCGATATTCAAAAAAATCATAAAGATTTTGACAATGATCGGCAATTCGTTCTAAATCCCGAATAACATCGACGTATCTCGCTTGCGTTTGTGCTTGGTTTGTATCTAAATCTGTTAAGGACACTTTAACTAAGTAATCATGTATCTTTTGATCAAATGTATCTACAATTTCTTCTAATTGTCTTCCTGTTTCTAATAATTTCTTATTGTTCTCAAATGAGTAATCTGTACTATCTATATACATCCGTTTAACAATACTACCCATGTTTAAGATAACATTCTTAGCATTCTCTAAAGCGAGTGCAGGTGACTCATCGATCAATTTATCTTCTAAGCTACCCACAGTGAGTTCATCCATCACATCGTCACCTGGTATGAGTTTTTTCGTTACCATAACCAGTTGTTTAATAAACCAAAACATAATAAATGTATTTACAACATTAAAGATGATATGTGCAAAACTCAGTGTCATCGCAACGGTTTCTCCGTCATAAAATACATCTTGTAGATAGTTAATGAGTAAAAAGTATGGATAAATTATAACTAAGAACAATATTGTCCCAAGGACATTAAAAATAACATGTGCCGCTGCTGTACGTTTTGCGGCAACACTACCACCTATTGCAGCTAAAACCGCAGTAATCGTTGTTCCGATATTACTTCCTAAAACAACAGCGATTGCTCCAATTAGTGGCACAGCTCCTGTTGTATATAACTCTTGTAGTATCCCAACCGTTGCACTACTTGACTGAACAAGCGTTGTTAATATCGTCCCCACTAACACACCTAAAATAGGTGTGTTTTCAACACTTGCCAGCGCTTGTGTGAACTCTGGAAACCCTACAAACACCTTAAGTGCTCCACCCATAAGGTCTAATCCATAAAAAATCATACCAAAGCCTAAAAGTGCACCACCTAAACGTTTCGGTTTCTTTGATTTCATAAAGAATACGAGTAAACTTCCTATACCCATTATTGGTAACGCGTAAGCTTTTATTTCAAGACCAATTAAGAAACTAGTAATCGTTGTCCCAATGTTGGCACCTAAAATGATTCCTACCGCTTGAGGTAACGTCATAAGCCCAGCACGTACTAGACCAACAGTCAATGCGGTGGTTCCGGAACTTGACTGTAAAAAACCGGTAATTAGAATTCCCACAAAAATACCCTTTAATGGTGTATTTGTAGTTTTCTCAATCATAACTTTAAGTTTATTTCCAGCAAGTAATTTGAGCGATTCTCCCATCATATGAATACCATATAAGAAAATACCCAACCCACCAATAATAAAGAAGATGGTTTCTGTCCAGTTGACAGTTGTTGTTAAGATCATATGATCAACTCCTATTATAGTCATACCCACACCTATTTTAATAGAAAACATCAAAAATTAATAGAAGTTAACAAAAAATTAACAATTTAAAAAGAAACGACTATTTAGCCGTTTCTTCATCTTTTTTATACTGTTTTGCAACGTCATCTAAAGCCTTGAGTAACGATTCGGCACGTTCCCACGTTCCTAAATTTGCACCACTCGCTAAAGCATGCCCTCCACCATTATACTCTCCAGCTATTTCGTTGATTACAGGTCCTTTACTACGAATTCTTGCGCGGACAATTTTTTCTTCATATTCAGCAAGCAATACCCAGATCGGACAGTCTTCAAATACACCTAGTTCATTTACTAAACTTGAGGCTTCTGTATCATCAACACCGTATTCAGTCATTAAATCTTGTGTTATTTCAATATATGCAACACCATTATCAGTTTTCTTATAATTTAGTAATACATATCCTTTAAAGCGAACTAAATTTTCGCTTTTTGTATCTAAAATAGCGTATATTGGTTTAGTATCAAGTCCAATATCATATAATTTTGCAACACTTCTAAATGTATCTCCGTCTACCCCTGGGTACTTAAATCTTCCCGTATCAGTCAAAGTTCCTGTATATAAGGCAGTTGCGCCAGCTTTAGACATGGTATATTCATCTTCAAATAATAAATATAAATCCATAATAATCATCGTTGCAGATGGCCGGGTTGTATCAACATATTCAATGTCACCATAAGGACTAACATTAATATGATGATCCATTTTAATTAAAAAGTCTCCTTGGTCAAAACGTTGATCAGAAATGCGTTCTTTATTTCCTGTATCAACAGCAATAACAAGTGCATTTTGAAAATCTTTATCCTCTAATTGATCTGTGCGCCCAATAAATTTTAAATAATCAACTTCTTCTCCAGATACGTAAACTTCTTTTTCTGGATACGTATTAACAATAATATCTTTAAGTCCAAATGCCGTCCCAATACAGTCCCCATCTGGTCTTCCATGCGGTGTAATTATTATCTTTTTATATGCTTTAATTTTATCATGGATAGCTTGTAATTTCTGTTTATCCATCTGATTCACCTTCTTTTTCTAAGAGATGGTCTAAGTCGTGTAATATCGCATCCGTTTCTTCCCAACTTTTCACCGTACATCCGCACGCTAAGTTGTGACCGCCTCCACCATATTTTTTTGCAATATCAACTATAGGTATAGATTTACTCCGTAATTCACACACAATAGTGCCATTATCTTCTTCCGTAAAATTAGCCCACATTGGAATCCCTTTAATCCCACTCATTTGATTAACCATGCCACGGCTAATAGTAAAAGTGTTTACATTATATTTTGTTTTTAACTCTTTATCATTTTTCATATATGCGACATTATTTTCAGTGGTTTCAAAGTTATTAATAAAATATCCTTTTAATTTTTTAAACTCTAAGTCTTCAATATAAAGCTGGTCATAAATAAACTGCAAATCAGCACCGTGTTCCATTAAAAACCATGCGGATTGAAATGTCTTTGCGCTTGTTGCTGGGTACATAAATCGCCCACTGTCTGTGATTACACCACTTAATAATTGTGTCGCAGTCTTGGCATCAATTGCAATGTTATCCTCAATACAAATATCTGTAAGTATTTGAGCAGTTGCGATATGGGCACTATTCGTATAAATCATATCTGCAAAATCCGTATCATTCATATGATGATCAATAACAAGTGTTTCCTTCGCCAACTGGTAACGTTCATCACTCACAAGATCCTTTACTGCAACATCAACAATAATCGCCAATGCGCCATGATAAACATCATCTTTTATCTTATCCATACTACCGATAAAACGATAATCATTCTCGTCTCCGACACAATAAACATTCTTTTTAGGATGCAATGTATTTATCATCCCTTTTAGCCCTAATTGTGACCCTAGCGCATCCAAATCAGGATTCAGATGTCTATGAATAATAATGGTGTTATACGCACTGATTTTATCCAAAATGGTTTGATAGTTTTGAATTAATTCTGTCATGTTAGTTCCACCTTCCAGGGTATGGTCTATCGTTATCATAATCCCAATAATAATCAAGTAAGCTTCCGTGCATTCCTAACTCCTCTGATATCGCTTTAGATTCAGCATCAAACATCCATTCAGTATATGTCATATCATCATAAACCGTAACGTCAGTCTCTCCAGCACCATAAAGATACGCAACTTCAGCCAAACCTTGTCTAACAACCATATAGTTTAATAAATAATAATCTTCTTCACCAGGCAGTTGAATCCAAACCCAAGCCAACAAACGTCCAAAATTCCCAACTAAAAAATCACCAGGGTCTGTTTGTAAAACAATTGATTCAGCTTGTTCTAAAAGATCACACACATAAAGTGTCGCAGGTTTTCCCCACTCTTCTTCACCGCCATCAAACGTTTCTGGTGTATCCATATTTAAAAACCGCGTTGACTTTGCATTACTTGAAATTTTACTATATATATCAGTAGGATAATCAAATACAGATGTATCCCCATCAATACAGTCAACCGGCTCACTACCAACTAAAAACGCGCCACCACCGCCAATATAATCAGGCTCATCTTCGTCTTCTTTATCCGTGTTTTCATAATAGAAATCAAAATCAAAAAATGCTTCATCTAACAATGGACCATCATATGGTAAATCCACTGGCGTAAAATAATCATCCTCACTTATAATCGCAGCACTCACTATGACAGTTATAAAATCTCCCTCAAGTACTACATCACCAGCTTCATATCCTGAGCCATATTCTATAAATTCATTAGACTGTTCTTGTTCTACATATGAGCGCTCTAAAATATTAGCCTCAATATGTAAATCATCGAGTATTTCAATAATTTCTGATTCCACTTTATTTTCTAAATTAGGAAGACGAACCTCTCCATCTTCTAACTGGTTTGATGTTTCTGTGCATGCGGTGAGAATCATCACAGTTCCCATAAGTAATATTATTAATATCTTCTTCATTTATACCATCCTATCAAATTAACAATAACATATTATAATACCATAAAAACCCAATTCTTACCATGCTAAGACACCATTTAATTGAAATAAATAAACAATAAAAAAGACCTACAACAA
>CAYNAA010000001.1:46300-223545 GCA_964395055.1 uncultured Candidatus Izemoplasmatales bacterium
TCTCCACCATTTCCATTATCTGACTCTGCAGTAACCACTACATCAATGGTAATATCAAATGCTGTGATATCTGCATGATCTACAGTTGCTGTTAAAGTAACCGTAGCATCAGAATCTGTAGGGCGTGTGACTGTTCCATCAGTATCAATGACATCAGTATCACTTGAAGCCCAGCTAATAGTGTAAGTCATGGCATCTTCAGTGTAATCACCTGTTGAAATATCAATAGACTCAGGTAATGTTAAATCACTGATTTCTGTATCTGCAATGTCAGCTTCTTCTAAAATAATAGTTTCAATTTGTGCTTCTGAAGGGTCAGGAACAACAACACCTTCAAGTTTTAAGTTGCCAAATGATACTTCATAAACAGTAAACTCAATAAAATCTATCGTATCGTCTTCTACTAATAATCCATTTAGATATTGTCCGTAGTTTCTAATATCAAAGAATGCATTCATATTGTCATCGTCATCTTCAGCATCAGTCGTACCTTCAAACATCATTTCATTATAATCTGTTTGTTGAAGGAATACTGGATTAGAAACACGGTAGCGTTTGCTATGTACATCTGCTGCGTTAGTATCTAATGCGGTAATAATATCTTCTAATGTCATATCCGTAATTACAGTAATATCATCTGAGTGATCACCATCATCATTAGTTATGAGTGTGGTATCAATAAGTTGAGCACGGTCATTACCATATTCAGCATATGTATCGCGTGTTCCAGAAACTTCAACTAGGTTTCCAACTTCAACACCTTCTAAATCAGCAACATAAATAACATCACCATCAGTACCTTCGATGAAGAATCCTCCACCATAAGCTTTATAAGATGTTACGATACCTTCGATAAAGAGCATGTCTTCATCTTCTGCTGCAATAGCGTCAGCAACGTCACTAGATTCGAAATCCGTATCTTTAACAAGTAATGTGAAATCTTTAGTAACTGACGCATCGCCAACAGTAACAGTTGCAGTTAATGTAACGGTTGCATCGTCATCTGTAGGACGCGTGACAGTACCATCAGTATCTACAACGGTTTCATCATCAGAAGCCCATGAAATCGTTGCTTCGTAATCACCAGATTCTGGTAATTCAACATCACTTAATACCATATCAGTATTTCCTAAATCAATATCGTTTTTAACAACCTCTGCTTTATCATTATCTGATAATTCTGCTGTTGTAACATCATCTTCATCACCATAGAACAATAAGTATACAAAATCACCATGATCAGTATAATAAATAACATCCATTGTCACCATTTGTCCTAAGTAATTATCCTCTAATGCTGCAAGTGAATCCTCTGTTCCGTAATGATAGATTTGTGCCATTTCTTCACCATCAATCAAGAACATGTTTGTGTATTCACCAGGTGTCCGTTCTTCAAGTAACGCAGTTACAGTATAAACTTTTCCTGGAATAGTACGATCGTCATCTGAATCAAGTTCATTAATTTCAGTTATAGTAAGTTCTTCTTTTACAAGTGTATAATCAACGTCTTCTTCGATAATTGTTTCCGTAACATCCGTTATTTGGAATAACGTGTAATAAGAATCATAAGATCCAACTAGATTAACACGATCGCCAACATTGGCATTTAATCCACCACTGTATACACCTAGTTGTAATGTACCATCAGTGATAAAATATCCACCACTAAACTCAGCAACAACAATACCTTCAACTTCTAAGTTGTCACCAGAGCTAGCGTTAGCGTGTAATTCATCAAAGTCGGTGTAAAGATCTGATTCTGGTAACTCAGTAATCGTTAACTCCCAGCTTCTTTCACCGGTCTCTCCATCATATTCAAATGATGCCGTAACATTAACTGTTGCATTACCTTCACCATATTCTGGTCTATTTAATGACATACGGTAGTTATCCGTAGTTTCAGTAATGTCAACTACATCTGCATTGTCTGAAGACCATTCAACAGTTACTTCGTTATCATCAATCATAAATGCTTTTGGCAAATTCATGCCTTGTGTGACACTTCCTGTGTCAACAAATAGTGCTCCTGCACGTGTCATAGCGTCATCAACGATATCTTGTGACTCATTACTATCATCATCTCCGCCACAAGCCATTAATCCAAATGACCCTAAGACAAGAAGCATTAGTACAAATAACTTCTTCATAAATTAAAATCCTCCCTGATTTTATGTTTCTTTATTTTATTATTCTGTTTCGGTTGATTCTTCAATAAGTGTTACATTTTGCCGATCAAAATCGGATAGTTGTAATGCTGATAAACTCGTTAAATGTGCTGGAAAATATGTAGGAACCAAGTCACTTATTCTTACCGTATTTCCAACTGCAATATTTGATCCTGTGAGTCCATAACCAAAATATACCGTTATTGAATGCCCGTCTTGAGTTAAAACAAATTCATCACTGCGTAGTTCTGTAATGGTGCCTTCTATAATGACTCGACGTCCTACATAGAGCTCGCGATTCGTTGTTAATTCTTCAATGGTGATTTCAGATCCGTCAATTGAATAATCGTAATCAGGATCGATTTCACCGTAAATATGACGCCCAGAGCCTTGAACAGCATACCAAGCATTTTGCATAGTTTCGCCATATTTCAAATTGGCTGCGCTACTAGCACTGAATGCCATTTCAATTAATTCTAAATTAAGTAATCTGCCGTCATACCATACAAAGGCGAGATATCGATCATTTGTTTTTCTCTCATCAGCGTTTTCGTCCCATTCTAAAACAATAGTTTCAGCATTTGTAAGCTTCTCACAAGTAAAATCGCTTGCGGCTTTCCCCCACTCTTCGATAGCGGCTGTTGATTCTGGTGTATCTACACCTAAAAATCTAACAGAAAACGAACTATTGCCATCTTCGGTAAACCGTGCAGTATCACCATCAACACATGCCGATAGTTCAACTTCTCCAATACCATCTGATATAAAGGATTTCCCTTCATAATCAGCAGTCAGTTCGAGTTCATCGGTACGGATTGTAGTTAATACACTTGGATCAGTATCATCGTTGTCATCTGAATCCTCATCACCGCATGCGGCAACAAGAAACAATGAAACAATGGTTAACGAGAGTAGTAAAATTTTTTTCATAATATCAAATCCTTAGTTTATCTAGTCGGTAAGTATCATTGCATCATAACTTGTTAGTAATATTACATTGTCTTCTTGCATTTTAAAAAGTGGTCCTCGTATTGTTACATGGTCTCCGATTTCGAACGCTGATATATCAGTTAATTGGCTTGTAAATGCATAACGATGCTGATGAGCATTGAATTGATTGCCCGATGCATCTTCAACAGTCACTGTAAAAACGTTGTCAAACCCAAACGAGATATCAACTATCTCAAGATTATCTATCTCAACGTATTTGCCTGTATGCGATTCAGAAATATCAGATATTGAAAGTGTTAACGGATTAACAGCAATATTTTCTTCTATTATAGACACTTCAGCATTTGGAAAGTTTGTTAAATGCAGTCCGCCAAAACGGGATTCATCAAAAATAGCTTGCATATTATCTAAGTCAACATAATCCCCAATATTTAGTAGACTCGTATCTTCATGCCCTGCGTAAACAAATATGCCATATGCGCCATCTTCAATAAAGAAATGTTCGCCCAGTTTACTTGTTATAACACCTGAGGTATTAATTTTTTTAAACAAATAATCATCACGATTATTCATCAGTACCTCTAAGGACACATCGTACGTTTCATCAGATGTATCTAAGATTGGATCTTCTTCACCAAACAGTTTTACTCCTTCTGCTCTAGCTGCAAGATCCGCATCAAATAACTCCGTACCATATTTTAATGATATTGCGCCTTGTTGCATCGCGTAGCCTTTTTCTACAAGTTCAAGATTCAGTAATCGACCATCAACCCAAATGAATGCTAAATAACGGCCATAAGTATCACTTAAAACACCATCAAAATTGCGTTCTAAGACAATTTCATCAGCATTTTGTAACTTATCACATGTATATTGCGATGCTTGATATCCCCATGGCTCATAATAATGGCTGGCCTCTGCGGTATCAATACCCAAAAATCGTACACGAAGACGTTCATTATCTACGATAAACTCTGCGGTATCACCATCTTCACAGCTGGCAAGTTCAGTAACACCTACACCATCTTGTAAATAACTTTTACCTTCGTATGATAACTCTAGTTTAACCTCATCTGTGAAGGGTGTATCTGATGTTTCTTCATGATCATCACCCCCGCAAGCTGCGAGGGTGATTCCCATGAGTATTGAAATTATAAAAGGTATGGTTTTTCTAAAAAAGTGCATGTTAACTTAAACGGCTTTTTAGTCTGTCCACAACTTGATCGACGCTATCTCCTGCGAACAATGATTCCATTGCAAGTTCAACTTCACTACGCGCTCTTGAAGATGTAACGTTTCCTGTAAATGCAGGATCAAATCGGTAATAATTGATTTGTGCATACGCAGCATGTGCCGCTTGAGAAAAATAGTAATCCGTATTGTCGCCATCAGGATTATATTCTAAGTCTAAGAAGTCTTGATATACATCTGATTCAAATGCTGATTGGCGTACTGGAATATATCCAGTATCCATAGCTAATGATGCAGTGTTTTCTGTATTAGTCATGTGTTTAATAAATAACCAAGCCACTAGTCGTTCTGCATCTGTTGCATCCGCACTAACCGCAACGTTTGGTCCTTGTTGCATCGCTGCACAGTTATCACTTGGATTGGTTGCATCTGCACCAAGTTCACACGTTACTTTTTGAACAGCAGGGGCAACACCAATTTCAAATGGTTCACCATCAAACATTCCGTCTTCAACACGTGATTCAGTTGGAATATTATAACTCATTCCGGCAGTCGACCCTTGTGTCATTGCGACTAAACCTTTATGGAGTAATTCATTTCCATAGTTAAGATCCTCAGCTGATGGGAAAACAAGTGTTTTGTCATCGAAACGGTCTTGGAAATACCCTAACATTTCTTCAGTTTTTCCGTCATCCTCACCAATTAATATTTCGCCATCGGTGTTGGTGTATCCAGCACCCCAATGACGTGATGAGTTAATGTAGAAGTTTGCACCTGAATCGACATTGAATAAATATTCAGTTTGCATTTCGTCGTCACCAACAACAATGTCTTGCCAATCTTCTAAATCGTCCCACGTAATTGCACGATCCGTAGGAACTTCAATTCCGTGATAATCGAATATATCTTTATTGTAGACAACCATCTCTGTAGACTTAGAAAGTGGCATAGAATATTGGTAATCAAATTGAGCGTTTTCTTCGATATATCCTTGAATGAAATCATCAAGGTTTACTCCATAATCATCATGTGCAATATAATCATCGAGTGGCACTAACGCATTTCCATTAAGATATCCCGCAAAGTGGTCTGGATACCCTGTCATCATCGTTGGCGTTGCACCAGCCGCAATTGCGTGGATTAATGATTCTCTTAATGTATCGTAGTCACCTTGTCCTGTTTGTGTAAGTGAAACATTAAGTTCTGGATATTCTGCTTGGAATGATTCGAACATGTCTTCTACACGTCCTTGATTGTCTTCTCCCCAAGCGTGCCAAAATATTAAGTTTACCTGTTCCGTTGGTAGTTCATCCGGAATATTGACATCGGTTGTTTCGTCGCGTCCAGTTCCACCTGTTAAACATGCGGAAAGTACGAAAACGAGACTAAATGAAGCTAAAAGCATAACTAATCTTTTCATCTAAAAATTTCCTCCTATAGTAAATTTATTTTTCAATCTTTATTATACTGTTATTATAAATCATATTATGTTAATTCTTGTTAAATTTAAATAAGTTGCGTAAATTTTACCCTTTGATACCACTACGAGAAACCCCACGCATAATGTATTTTTTAAGAAGCATAAATACAATCAATAATGGTAGTGTAACCAAGAATGCCGCAGCCATTTGCTCATTGAATAAAACACGTCCGGCATCGTCTACATATGCAGCTCCGCGTAACCCATTTGATACCAAACGGTGGCTTTCATTAAATTGCGTAACCAGTTGTGGCCAAATGAATGCATTCCATGTTCCCATCGCGTTTAATATTGTAATCGTAATAATGGTCGGTTTAGCAATTGGAACCATGATTTTCCATAAATACATAAAGTCTTTCGTTCCGTCAACTTTTGCCGCATAATAGAGTTCATTTGGTACGGTTTTAAATGTTTGTCGTAAAAAGAATATATAGAAAATACTCGTCATAAATGGTAACGTCATTGCAAGTACAGCATCTAAATAGTTTTGTTCTGCTACCCATCCCGCTGCTGATACGGTTAAGAAGTTGGTAATAACAAACATCTCGCCAGGTATCATCATTGTTGCAATTAATAATAAGAAGAACGCATCTCTTCCTTTAAAATTAAGTTTGGCAAAAGCAAACGCTGCTAAAATGGTCGTTAATACCGTTCCCATCGTAGAAATCGCTGCAACGACCACGGTGTTTAACATGAACCGTCCATAAGGAACTTCACCGCGGATAACCAGCCAGTAGTTTCTTAATTCCCACTCTGATGGTCTTAACCATACATCTGGTGGTGTTTTAAATACAGCTTCCGCGCTTTTAAAACTCGTTAAAATCATCCAATAAAATGGAATGACGATGAAGATTGCAAAGCCAACCAGTAACCCGTAAATAATCGTCTGACTAATTATTTTTTTACGGCGAATTTTCGCCTCATTATCGTATACTACTTCTTCCATCGTCTCACCGCCTAATAGTGCACTCGTTTTTTACTTACCCACATATTTATGAGGGTTAAAACGAGTGTCATCAAAAATAGAATAATTGCTGCTGCCGCTGCTTGAGAGAGTTTACCAGTACTATCCATCTCATTTAGCGATTTGTAAACTAGTCCAACAATAGTAATTAACCGATTCGGGTCTCCGGTCGGTCCTAAACTAACGCCAAACATCCCGACAATTGCCGTATACTCTTTAAATGCACCGATGAATGATGTTATGGTAATATACGCTATCATTGGTGATAAAAGAGGTATTGTAATCCGTCTAAAGACTCGACTTTTAGATGCTGAGTCAATTTTCGCGGCATCATAATATTGTTTATCGATACCTTGTAGTCCGCTTAAAAATACCATGATCTTAAATGCAAGTTGCGACCATACTATGAATACCATTAAACTTAACATAGGTAAGTTCAAATAGCGTCTAATAAAATTCCAAACTACGTTACCATCTTCATCAACACTAACGCGACCTAGCCAATCCAGTCCTTCGGACATACCGAAGACTTCAGTTAGTACATAGTTGATTAGCCCGTACTCTGCATGGAATATAACGGCAAATGCCATCCCAATTGCAATCGCATTGGTAACATACGGTAAGAAGAAAATCGTTTGAAAAAACCCTTGAAGTTTTTTAATAGAGTTTAACCAAACAGACAACAATAACGCAATGATAACTGAGACCGGTACAGATACGAACACAATAAATAGCGTGTTAACAAGTGCCCGGACAAACAAATCATCTTGTACTATATTAACAAAGTTCTCGAAAAGTGGTACACCAGATTGGAACGTCGTTCCATCGGCAACACGTTGTAAGTAACTAAAATCATGTAAAAACGCTAAATAGAATGCGTTGAAAATCGGATAGAATGTGAAAACCAAAAGTAAGAGAAGTGCCGGAAGCAAATACAACCAGGCTTTAAAATTATGTTTTTCTTCTAACATCGTTAGATGAGTTCTCCTGTATCTTTATTAAATAAGAACATTTTATTTGGTTTAATATTCAACTTTATTTTATCTCCTGGTTTGATGTCTTCATCGGCATCCACTATCGCTCTAAAGGTTTCATTTTCTACCATTGGTTTGGGTATAATTAAGGCGGTATCTCTACCAATTGTTTCAACCATATCAACAGTTACTTGGAAACTTGATCGTTCAACTAATTTAAATCCTTCGGGACGAACACCAATCATAACTTGTTGATCTTTTTTGTTTTCTGCGCGACCAAATTGAGCGTCTCCGACCATGATTTTATTATCTTTTATTTCTCCTTCAAACATATTGATTGGGGGACTCCCTAAGAATTTAGCAACAAACATGTTTCCAGGATTATTATAGACATATTGTGGCTCACCTTTTTGTTGTTGCACACCTTCTTTAAGAAGCACAATTTCATCACTAATACTCATAGCTTCTTCTTGGTCATGCGTAACAAAAATCGTGGTAATTCCCGTCTCACGTTGAATACGCTTAATTTCTTCTCGTGTTTGAAGACGTAAACGTGCATCTAAATTAGATAATGGTTCATCTAATAATAACACGCGTGGTTCTTTAACAAGGGCGCGGGCAATCGCAACACGTTGTTGTTGTCCACCCGATAATTGAACAGGTTTACGATTCATTAAATGTCCTATACCAACTAAATCAGCATAATACTGAGCACGTTTTAATGATTCTTCTTTGTCCATTTTGATATTTTCGAGTGGGAACAAAATATTTTGTTGCACTGTCATGTGTGGATATAGTGCATAGTTTTGGAAAACAAGTCCAATCCCGCGATCTTCTGGTGGAACGCTTGTAACGTCATTTTCCCCAAAGAAAATCTTCCCTTTAGTTGGTTTCAATAAGCCTGAAATCATATAAAGCGTTGTTGATTTCCCGCAACCAGATGGTCCGAGTAAACCAATAAGTTTCCCTGCAGGAATAGTAATATCTAAGTCATTTACGGCAATGGTTTCTTCTTTATTTTTCGCCTGAAAGACCTTAGTTAAGTTTTGCAGTTTAATCTCAATAGTTTCCATACCTTTTCTCTCCTAAATCCAAAAATTTTTATCTAAAAAGTGTAACAGTTCATTATACAATAAAATAAAAGCGTTTTCTATACTTTTCTCAAAGTTTTATTTCTAGCTATAAAAAATGAAAAAAGGCGAGTCTACACCCAACCTTTTTATCCAAAGACGTTATTTTGATACAGCAAATATAGGCCAACAAGAATGGCAACAACGATTATTAATTTTGAAAGCTTTTTAATCAGCGAGAATACACCTAAAATCACGATGATAGCAAATAATGCAGCCCCTATTAATTGTTCACCAGTGCTTAAATTTAAAATAAAGTTTGTCGCTTTATTTAAATAATCCTCAATTGGTAAACTATTCCCAATCGATTCAAGTAATGGTCCAATAATTGGAATGTTGTCAGTGTTGACTAGTGCGTAGAAATGCGCTAACATATCTTCACTCCTTTCTTAACATACCACTATTATATAGAAAACTTGTGGACATTTTATGAATTATACTTTTTTAATATTTTTTTCTTCCTTCGAGGGCTTTTAATAACGTGATTTCATCTGCATAACTAATGTTTCCACCAGCAGGCAAACCATAAGCTATACGTGTGACCAATAAATCAGTGTTTTCCAATAGTTTATCAATATACATCGCTGTTGTTTCGCCTTCATCACTTAAATTCATCGCTAATATTACTTCTTGATGTGCTTCGTCTTTTAATCGGTTGAGTAATTCTTTTATTCTTATATCATCTGGTCCAATTCCATCACTAGGTGAAATCGCACCATTTAAAACGTGATATAAACCATCATACATATTGGTTTTTTCAATCACTAAAACATCTTTGCTGTCTTCGACAACCAATACTTTTCTTTGGTCTCTATTCTTATCTTTACAAATATTACAGACATCTTGATCAGTAATGTTTCCGCATATATCACATGGTTTTATTTCTTCTTTAACCCTATGTAATGCTTCCATAAATTCAATTGTATCGCTTGTTTTAAAATGATCTATAACATGAAACGCATATCGTTCTGCAGTTTTTTTTCCGATGCCAGGAAATCGCATAAATGTTTCAATTAATTGCTGAATAGCATCTGGATATTTCACTAATTAAAACATTCCTGGCATACCACCGAGACCTTGTGAAAATTGTCCCATGGTTGCTTCTGTTTCTTCATCAATTTTTTTCATGCAATCATTTACTGCAGCAACCACTGTATCTTGTAGCATTTCTTGGTCTTCTGGTAAATCAAATGCCTCATCATCTACCGTGAGTCGTTGCATCTCTTTTGCGCCATTAAACTCAACTTTAACAGCACCGCCACCTGCAGAACCATAGAACGTAGATTCTTCTAATTCTTTTTGTGCCTTCATCATGTCTTTTTGCATTTTTTGTAACTTTTTAATCATACCTGGATTCATACATCATTCTCCTTCTTTTTTTACTTTTACAATGTCGCCAAATAATGTTTTCGCTTCTTTTACACTATCTGACTCAACATCTTTATAATCTTCATTATGGTTAGGTATCTCAACAAGCCGTGGATGATCTATCTTCGTTAAGGTGATGAAATCTTCTGATGCTTGTTTTTTTCTAAACTTTTTAACAAATTCAGCAGATATTGACTCCCATATCTCATTAGGCAATGCCATAAACATGAGTTGTCTGTCAAAGTATCGTTCAAGCAATCTTAATATATTTGCTTTTAGTTCTTTGCTCATTAAACGGTTGCACATAGCAAAACTATCATATGCCACAAGTAACATAACGCCGTTTGTTGCTACCAATGTGCCCTCAGTTATTAATTTAGCATATTGCATATCTTCAGCGTTAACAACACGCTCAATATCATACCATTTTTTGACCATATCTATTTTAATCTCACGGTCAGCTGTATTAAGCACATCTTCAACATAGTGAATATCAAATGTTTTATACTGCTTTTTAGAGTATCTTCTATATAACGCAATAAACTTGTTTTCTAATGGGTCATATTGTTCCTCTTCAGTATCTTTATCTAAAGCTTTTTCTTCCTCTTTTTCTTCTTTTTCTTCATTTGGTTCATCAATTGACTTATAATCGTCTACATCCCCTTTCTCTTCTTTTGGTTTAAAAGACACATCATCAGAAAACGCAGATGGTGTTGGGGTGTTGTCCTGAGAAACAGTACGAACTTTTTGTGATTCGACTTCTGAAGAAAGTAAGTTTACTTTACGTTCTAAGTCATCTATTTTTTCTGTTGCAATCAATTGTTTGTTTGATTCAATGTCAACCATTTTAACAAAAGCCAATTCAACGTATAATTTTGCACTTGCGGTGTATCTTACTTTTTGTTGTGTATCATGTAAGATATCTATATAATGAAACACACGTGAATTACTTAATGCCGTCGCCAATTGTCGGAAAGTTTCATTTCGATACAATAGTTTATCTTGATTGTCATTACCAATGTTATTAAAAAGCAAAATATCACGATAAAATTTTATCATATCATCTAGCAATTTATGTGCTTCCTTACCTTGATCGACCAAGTAATCTAGCTTATCAATTGCTTTGGGGACTTCATCATCTTCAATCGACTTAGCGATTGTAATTATCGACTCATGCGATACCGTTCCTTTGATTGCGTGAACATCATCAAGCGTAACAGTTTCATTGGTATAAGAAACTACTTGATCAAGTAAACTAATCGCATCTCGCATGCCACCTTCAGCACTTTCAGCGATTAAATGCAATGCATCCTCTTCAATATTGATTGATTCTTTTTCAGCAATTTCGTTTAGTTTATCCAGCATATCTGCAATGCCAATACCACGAAAATCAAATCGCTGGCACCGTGAATGAATTGTTGCAGGTATTTTGTGTGGTTCCGTGGTCGCTAAAATAAAAATGACATGTTTCGGCGGTTCTTCTAACGTTTTTAATAACGCATTAAAGGCCGATATGGAAAGCATATGAACCTCATCAATAATATATACTTTATACTTTCCAACACCTGGTAAATATTTAACTTTATCACGTAGTTCACGAATTTCGTCGACACCATTATTTGATGCCGCATCTATTTCTAGAACATCACTGATGGTATTATTGTTTATCCCTAAACAAATATCACAAGTATTACATGGATTAGCTACCGGTGCGTGTTCACAGTTTACTGCTTTCGCAATAATTTTAGCCACACTTGTTTTCCCGGTACCTCTTGGCCCACTAAAAAGATAAGCATGCGCCAATTTGTTATTTAATAACGCATTCTTAAATGTTTTTGTAATATGTTCTTGACCCGCAACTTCATCGAAGTCTTTTGGTCTGTACGTTCTATATAGGGCTTGATAAGCCATTAACATCCACTCCAAATTACAGTTTTCTTACTTGGGGTCTTGCTGACGTAATTGTTTCGTTTTTCCAATAATAACCTTTACTACATCGTATTTCGTCGTACCTTTTTTAAACTTTTTTAACATTGTGTCATACGTTATCGAATGGCGTTCACCATGTAGAAAAATTTGATACGCTTGATAAAGAGCTTGTTGAAACGTATCATCATCACGCAAATCGGCAATGACATCTTTTGGTAACTCCAATGTATCTTGTACTGCTTGAGAAACCTCGACAACAAACCTTTGTTCTCGATTTCTTTTATCTAGTTTAGCTTTATACCGACCAATAATATTATTAAACATATATATAAAAAACACTACAAAAAATGGATGAAAAATATAGTCTTCTAACCAAATAAAAAATTGATCTAGTTGATTATAATTTACAACCAAGCCATATGCCATAATCGCTAAAGTCGCTGCAATAAACGCAAAAATATAATAGGACAGTTTTTTCTTATATTGATAAACATTTTTCATCTAATCACCTAGTGTCTATTATACACTAAAACCCTAAATTATGATATACTATTTTCGGGTGATAATTATGAAAAATGATACCATAGCAGCTATCTCTACAAGCTTAGGTCAAAGCGCCATAAATATCGTTAGAATGAGCGGTGATGATGCAATTTACATTGCTGATCAACTTTTTTTAGGTAAACCGCTAAGCAAACAACAATCACATACCGTACATTATGGTAAATTCATGTATAATAGTCAAATCATTGATGAAGTCTTAATTACCGTTTTTAAAGCCCCAAAAACATTTACAAAAGAAGACATCATTGAAATTAACTGTCATGGTGGCCCTTATGTCGCACAAAAAATCTTGCAAGCCTTATTAGCAACTGGTGCTCGGTTAGCTGAAAACGGCGAGTTTACAGAACGCGCCTATTTAAATGGACGTATTGATTTAACACAAGCGGAATCTGTTATGGATATTATTAATGCGCGGACCAACTTAAGCTTATCTTTGGCAAACAAAGGCCTTGATGGTGAAATTTTTACCCTTGTATCAGAACTGCGACAAGACTTATTAGATATCATTGCACATATAGAAGTCAATATTGATTATCCTGAATATGATGATGTTGAAGAATTAACTACAGACGTTGTACTTCCCAAAACTGTAACACTTCTCAACAAAATTAATGCCATCTTAGAAAAAGCACAGGATGGAAAAGTAATAAAAGAAGGTGTGAAAACCGCTATCATTGGGCGGCCTAATGTTGGTAAATCCAGTCTTTTAAATGCTCTACTTAGAGAGGACAAAGCCATTGTTACAGAAATTCAAGGAACTACCCGAGATATTGTTGAAGGAACCATAAACTTAAACGGGATTATGCTTCACTTAATCGATACTGCTGGTATTAGAGAGAGTAAAGATGTCGTTGAAAAAATAGGTATTGATAAAGCACGAACCGTTATCGAAGAAGCTGAATTAATCTTATTTGTTTTAGACAATAATCAACCATTAACTGAAGACGATAAAAAACTTCTAACACTGACAGAAAATAAGAAACGCATCGTTATAATTAATAAAATTGATCTAGAGAGTAAAATCAACACAACTTTTAAAAACAGCGTTTCTCTAAGTGCTTTAAATAAAACCAATATTGATGCTTTAGAAACAAAAATTAAAAGCATGTTTTTATCTGGAGACATTGATTTAGACGATACAACTTATCTATCAAACTCTCGACATATTTCACTCATGCAACAAACAGCTAAATCGCTTGTTGATGCCATTAACGCTGCTCACGATTTGATGCCTGTTGACATGATTGAAATTGACTTAAAAATGGCTTGGGAATCACTTGGAAACATTATTGGTGAAACAAAATCTACAACGCTTTTAGATGAACTATTTTCAAAATTTTGCTTAGGTAAATAAAAACGATGTTCCACGTGGAACATCGTTTTTTTATTCGTCGTCAAAATGATACTTTTCGCCGTCTTTCTCCCAAGCAAGAATATTATCTAAGTTGACATTTGCAGCTGCTCTAAAAATAGACTTGTCAATATCTTGATGCGTTTCCTTTAACGTCTTAATTAGTTTCTTAATTTCTTCACGTTTGCTCGCAGTACGCCCTGCGGCAACATCACATCCACAATCCATTGCATATATATCATTGTTTTCCATAACTTTTCTAACGTTTTTCTCTTTAATAAAATACATCGGTCGGATTAAATCAATGCCTTCGAAATTTTTTGAGCTAACTTTGGGCAACATTGTTTTAAAAGAGCCAGAGTAGAATAAATTTAAGAGTGTAGTTTCTATTACATCATCAAAGTGGTGTCCTAAAGCCATCTTATTACATTCGTATTTTTCGGCCATGCTGTATAAAAATCCTCGGCGCATACGTGCACACATATAACAAGGATAGTCCTTAGAAATGTTATTAACTACTTTAAATATATTGTATGGTTCTATTTTAATATCAATGTTTAAGTTTTTGGCCATATATTTAATCAATTCGATGTTACTATTAGAATAACCGGGATCCATTAAAACAAACACAACATCAAAGTCGACGAGAGGGTGTTTTTTCAATTCTTGAAACAGTTTAGCTAACAAAAGTGAATCCTTTCCACCGCTGATCGCCACCATAACTTTATCGCCGTCTTGTAATAGCTTAAAAGTTTTTATTCCTTTAATAAATTTTGACCAAATGTCTTTTCGATATTTTTTAATAATGTCTTTTTCTAATTTTCTCGCTTGTTCTTTCATATAGGTTCACCTCTAATTCTAAACTAGTATATCGAAAATATAAAATTATGCAAGTGTATAATAAAATAATTAGAAATAATTTTGTTGTAATAAAATTAATATTCGGTTATAATTAGTTATACAAACAAAATGGAGGTGTAATTATGGCGTTTAAATGGGCCTCAAAAAAGCCTAATGAAGGGATTGCGACAATATATGATTCCAACATTACGCTAAACAAGAGTGCCAGTGCACATTTTGATAGAGCGTACAATGTATTATTAGGCATTGACCGCGATCAGAAACGTATTGCCATTAAACCGGTAACCAAACAAGAATACGAACGTGGTACAATACCTGATGAAAAACGACATAAAATTACAGTGCGACCTAGTTACGCTAGGGTATGTAACAAACGATTCATGCAAGAAGTAGCAGAAATTGCTGGATTAAACCTTGAAAAACATAACGCATATAAATTTAAAACACTTTGGAGTAAAGAAGACGACGCCTTAATCGTTGACTTAAACCAACCTGGGGAGGTCATGTAATATGCCAAACGTCGATTTAATTGTCTTAGTATGGTTTTCAATTATATTAATCGCTGCATTTGTTGAAATTAACACAATGGACTTAACAAGTGTTTGGTTTAGTATCGGTGCTCTTATTTCCTTTATTTTAGCAATTATTGGGTTTGATATTATCTATCAAGTTATTGTATTTATAATTGTATCTATTTTATTACTATTAAGTGTTAAACCCATTGCGAAAAATTACTTCCGTACAAACTTAGTGAATACCAATGCCGATAGACTTATCGGTAAAATCGCAATATGTACAAAAGAGATAAAGCCTGGTGAACGAGGAGAAGTAAAGATTGATGGTCAATATTGGACTGCCATTACTTCAGGAGATGATAGCGTATTAGTCGATGAAAAAGTCGAAGTATTAGCCATTGAAGGTGTTAAGCTTATCGTGGTTAAACTATGAATTCAGGACTAATTAGACGCGCAGTTGCTTTTTTTGCAGATCTAATTGTCATTGCTAGTATCGTAAGTATATCTTTTAGTTTGATTGCACAACCTTTATATCAAAACAGTGTTGAAAACTTTGATACATTATATGCTGAATATGAACGATTAGAAAACGAACGTGCAGAAGAATTAATCGCTTTAAATGAAGAAGAATACGAACTTAATGAAGATTTAGACAACGGCGATATTGAAGAAACTGAATATGAAACAGAGATGGATTCAATTCGGGCTGAACGAGATGACATTGGTGACAAGTATAGCGTAGATAATTATCCTGAAGAATATGGTGTAGGTAATTCATATTTAGCTTTCTCGATATTTTATCACATAGGAACATTTTTATTGTTCCATGTCCTCTATATGATCATCTTAAAAGGGCATTCAATTGGAAGAAAATTAATGAAACTGAAACTTGTTGGTCATGTTAATCCATTTACAATATTATTAAGAGAGTTTTTCTGGAAATGGTTATTTTATACTTTCACTTTAGGTATCGGATTACTCATTGACATTTACATGATTATTTTACGTGCTGACAAGAAAACATTGCGTGATATGTTCTCAAGAACGCGTGTTATCTTAGAAGATATAAACTATCCATTTTAAAAAAGAAAATAGGAGGAATATTTTATGGGCTGGATTTTAGGCTTAGTAGTTGTACTGATTGTACTAGTTTATTTAGCAACACGTTTTACTATTGTTACACAAGCAAACCGTTTTATCGTTGAACGACTTGGTGGATACTATGTAACCTGGGACGTTGGGATTCATTTCTTAATTCCATTTATTGACCGGGTCAAACTAAAAGTATCGATTAAAGAACAAGTTGTTGACTTTGATCCACAACCTGTTATCACAAAAGATAACGTAACAATGCAAATTGATACTGTCGTTTTCTTCCAAATCACCGATCCGAAACTCTACACTTACGGTGTTAACTACCCAATCAAAGCAATTGAAAACTTAACCGCAACAACACTCCGTAATATTATTGGGGATTTAGAGCTTGACGAATCGTTAACATCACGTGATGTAATCAATGAAAGAATGCGTACGATTTTGGATGAAGCAACAGACCCATGGGGAATCAAGATCAACCGTGTTGAACTTAAAAATATTATCCCACCAAAAGATATCCGTGAAGCCATGGAGAAACAAATGCGAGCAGAACGTGAAAAACGTCAATCAATTCTTATCGCAGAAGGTAACAAACGTTCAGCTATCTTAACAGCCGAAGGTGAACGAGAGTCACAAATTCTTCGTGCCGATGGTGAAAAACAAGTTCGTATCTTAGAAGCCGAAGGGAAATCGCAAGCGATTCTTAAAGTTCAAGGTGCAACTGCCAAAGGTATCGAACTCATTAAACAAGCTGGAGCCGATGAAGCATTCTTACGTTTAGAAGCTTACAAAGCAATGGAGAACGTAGCTAACGGACAAGCCACCAAACTTATCATTCCTTCGGATATGCAAGGTATGGTCGGTCTTGCTTCAACATTGTCAGAAGCATTCCAAAAAGCACCAGAAGTCAAATATAACAAAGACACAAAAGATAAAAAATAATATCTCTAATCTCATTAAAACACCCAAAATTTTGGGTGTTTTTTTGTATTAGATTTGACATGAAAATAGTTTTCATATATAATATGTAAGAAATGTAAGAAGTTTCATGATCCATCTACGTAGTACATTTTTCTAATATGGAGGTGAAAAGATGCGATCAAACTTATTTACAGATATCCCTTGGTCACATGTTTACACTTTTGGGAGAAATTTTACAACATAGAAGGAGATGATGACATGAGAAAACTACTCAAAACATTAGAAGCGTATTATAATCAAAAAATTGATGTAAATCCTGCTTTTGCGGTTAAACGACCAAATCGCAAATAGCCTATCAAAAAAGACGTAAATATTTACGTCTTTTTTTATGTTAAAATTCACATATTCGCGGCGTTCTTGGAAATGGAATGACATCACGTATGTTTTCAACGCCTGTGATATACATTAACATTCGATCGAACCCTAATCCATAGCCTGCGTGTGGTGTCGTTCCATATTTTCTTAAGTCTAAGTACCACCAAAGCGGTTCTTCTTGAACGCCCATTTCTTTCATTCGCTTTTTAAGCATATCAAGACGCTCTTCTCTTTGTGATCCTCCAATCAACTCACCAGCTTTAGGAACCAATAAATCCATCGCAGCGACGGTTTCTTGATCATCGTTCAAACGCATATAAAAGGCTTTAATATCTTTGGGCCAATCTGTTACAAACACCGGTCCATTAAAATGTTCAACAAGATATTTTTCGTGTTCTTTAGCCAAATCCTGTCCTTGTATCGGTTCATTTTCAAACGCTTTATTAGCGTTTTGTAAAATCGTTATTGCTTGGGCGTGTTTAACACGTTTAAACCGTGTTTTAAGAACGCCATTTAATTTTTCCACTAATCCTTTTTCAACAAACCGGTTAAAGAAAGCAATTTCTTCTTTTGCGTGCGTCATCACATAGTTAATAATAAACTTGACCATATCTTCTGCAAGGTTCATATCATCTTCTAAATCTGCAAAAGCAATTTCAGGTTCGATCATCCAAAATTCAGAAGCATGTGTTTGGGTATTTGATTTTTCAGCTCTAAATGTTGGTCCAAATGTATACACCTTTTTAAATGCTTGCGCAAAAACTTCTGCCTCTAATTGTCCCGAAACTGATAAATTGGTTTGTTTTCCAAAAAAGTCTTGTTTAAAATCTAGTGCGCCTGTTTCTGTTTTCGGATAGTTTACCGGATCAAGCGCTGAAATTCTAAATAGTTCTCCTGCACCTTCTGCATCAATCCCACTAATAATTGGACTTGCTAAATGCATAAAGTGTTTTTCTTGAAAAAACGTATGAATCGCATGGGTAAGAATACTGCGAACTCTAAAGACTGCGGTGAATAGATTGGTTCTTGGTCGCAGATGAGCTACACTTCTTAAATACTCTCTAGAGTGTCTTTTTGGTTGAATTGGATAATCTTCAGCTGCATCACCAACAAGCTCTATAGAGGTAGCCTTGATCTCAAATGGTTGTTTCATCTTTGGCGTAATAAGCACAGTGCCTCGAACTCTAACGCTTGAGCCAATACGTATTTTTTGAATGTCATCAAAGTTATTTAATGCTTCTTCATACACGATTTGTACGCTATTAAAAAATGTTCCATCATGTAAATCAATGAAGCCAAACGCTTTTTGAGCACGATGATTTCTTACCCATCCTTCTAAAACTATTGTTTTTTCTTCTAATGATTGAAATTGTGCATATAAATCCCTAATATCCATATTAACACTCCTTTATAATAAAAAAACGTCCTTAACAAAGGACGACATAATCGCGGTACCACCTTAATTCTAGCTCTCGCTAGCACTCAATCTCTATAACGCCGAGATGCGGATGGGTCTACTCAATTCTTCCATCACTCCTGGTGTTTTTCATCTTCTTTTGTCTTTGGCTTTCACTCTCCCAAAGTCGCTTGATAACAGAGAAAAAGATTACTCGTCCATTCATCGTTTTATAGTATAATCATATCAAAAAAACCTTCATTGTCAACTTAAAACAAAATAAAATCCTACGATGGGTAGGATTTTATTCTTTATCATGGTATTCGAATAACCCACTTAAGGGTTTATCTTGAACAATGTTTAAGATTCCTTTTGACAATAATGGTGCAATACTTAATTGAGTAATCTTGTCCGATTTTTTATCTTCATTCAGACAAATTGTGTTTGTACATACAAGTTCTTTGATTGCGCTATTATTGATGTGTTCAATCGCTGGACCAGAAAAAATTGGATGTGTACAAGCAGCGTACACTTCTTTTGCACCGGCAGCTTTTAATGCACTTGCAGCAGAACTGATTGTTCCTGCTGTATCAATAATGTCATCAATAATAATAGCAACACGGTTCTGCACATCTCCAACAATACCCATAACTTCAACTTCATTGGCTCTTGGTCTTCGTTTGTCAATTATGGCGATAGGTGCATTAAGCACATTTCCCATTTCTCTAGCACGTACTGCACCACCATGGTCTGGTGAAACGATTACAATGTCTTCATCTTTTAACTTTTTATGAAAGTAATCAACAATAATAGGCATCGCCACAAAATTATCAATTGGGATATCAAAAAAGCCTTGAATCTGCCCAGCATGTAAGTCCATAGCTAGTACTCTTGTCGCTCCAGCTACTTGTAATAAGTTCGCTACAAGTTTAGCTGAAATTGGTTGTCTTGATGCTGCCTTGCGATCTTGTCTACTATATCCATAGTAAGGCATAACCACATTGATGTTCTTAGCTGATGCACGTTTTAATGCATCAATCATAATAAGTAACTCCATTAAGTTCTCATTAACTGGTGTTTGCGTTGGTTGAACGACAAACACATGATGTCCCCTTACAGTTTCTTCAATATTAATAGAAATTTCGCCATCAGCAAACCGTTTAACTTCACATTCGCTAAGGGGGATATTAGTCATTTTGGAAATTTCTTCTGCCAAGGGTTTATTCGCATTTAATGCAAACAACTTAATTTTATGTCCGTTATATATTGCCATAAAATCCTCCAATATTTTTTCAGGGTCTATTTACATATTCATTATACGAGAAAACAAGACAAAATAAAATGCAACTTTGAAAAAAGTTGCATTTATTTTATTATTCTTCTTCAGATAATTTTTGATACGCATCAATTACAATGCCTTCAATAAGATTTCTGGTTTCTTGATTGATCGGATGCGCAACGTCTTTAAACTCACCATTAGGCATTTTCCGACTAGGCATTGCCACAAAAAGACCATCTTTCCCATCGATAACACGTAATTCATGAACAACAAAGCAATCATCAATAGTAATAGCAGCAATCGCTTTTAAACGATTTTCTCCATTGAATTTTTTGACTCTTACATCTGTAATATTCATTATTCCACCCCACAGTTTAGTCAATTACACTTATATGCCAAAATTATAGCACATGTTTTCTGGGTTTTCAAATATTTTTTAAGCGAAAACGGCTTTATTAGTTAATTTTCGTTAAAATGACACGATGTTTCTCCTGAAATTTTTCGAATATTGCTTGCCTTTTTTTCTTATTTCTATCTAAAACAAATAGTGTTGGTCCACTTCCACTCATTAAAACTCCTTCTACCTGGAACGATTCTAGTTCTTCTTTTAAAGCGCCTACCTTAGGGAATTTTTTGAATGTAAACGGCTCTAGTGCGTTGTAAAGTTCCTTAACTATTAAGTCATAGTCCCTGTTATAAATTGCATTGTTAATACCGTTAATCTTTTTCTTAGGAACCAATTCCATATCAACGGCTTGAAAAACTTTTTTTGTGCTAACCCTAATATTTGGTGCAATTAACATGATTGTACTTTTTAACTTAATATTTAAAAAAACAAGTTGTTCACCTTTTCCACGAGCGATACAAAGCTTATTGTAAATACAATGTGGTATATCTGCTCCGAACGTTTCACCAATGTCCGCCAATGTTTCTAATGACAACCGTAATTTAAATAGTCTGTTCATACCTCTTAATGTTGCTGCGGCATCAGCACTTCCACCAGCTAACCCAGCTGCAATTGGGATGCGTTTATCAATATGTATATGGACGCCAGAATCAATAGCATACGTGTCAATCATATACGTTGCAATTTTATAGACAAGATTATCTTCTACATTGTCTGTTATCGGAATACTTGATGTGATAAGCACACTTCCTTTTAGGTATGCTTTAAAATAGAGAGTATCGTGAAGTTTTAAAGGGGCCATAACCATCTCTAAGTTATGAAACTGATCGGGTCGTTTATTGAGAATATCTAAATATAAATTAATTTTAGCATGTGCTTTTTCTTTCATCATACCACCTCACATGTTCCACGTGGAACATTACTTAATTTGATAAAAATAGTTAGCCAATGTTATATACGTCTCTAATGAAAGTTTGTCCGCTCTAACTTGAGGGTGAACATTAAGTATTTCTAGTATCTCACTAAGCCTGATTTTATCAATATTTAATAATTCATATAGATTGTTTAGTAAGGTTTTTCTTCTTTGTTTAAAAGCAGCTTTAACAAAGGCAAAGAAGAATGGTTCTGATAACACCGCGTCATGATACCTGTTATGAAATGCTAAAGAAACAACGGCACTATCTACATTAGGTGCTGGGATAAAAACACTTTTGGGTACTTTAAAAGTCAATTTGGTTTCTGCGCGATATTGCACCGCAATACTTAGTGCATTGTAATCTTTTGTATGTGTTGATGCTGTGATTCTTTTTGCAACTTCATACTGCATCATGACAACCATTTTACTTATAAGTTTTGTCGTCTCTAAACATTTCATAAGGATAGGTGTTGTAATATAGTAAGGTAAGTTGGCAATAACAACAACATCTTTCACTTGGGCGTCTATAGCTTTTATATCTGCATCAATATCTCTATCTAATACATCGGCATTGATCAAAGAAAAATTGTTTTCATTAAACATACTGTTCAATACTGGAATTAAATCAGTATCAATCTCATATGCAAGCACATGCTTAGCCTTAGGTATTAGACGCTCTGTTAAACTTCCTAATCCAGGTCCGATTTCAACGACAAAAGTATCTTTATCAATTTCTGCAGTTTCAACTATTTTTTTGAGTATATTATCATCGATAAGAAAATTTTGGCCAAAACGCTTTTTCACTTTGACACGGTTTGACTTTATCATTGAATGAATGTGTTTTGGATTAGAAGATTTCATGTAATCACCTTCAAAATAGCGTCTTTTTGGATATTAAACATGTTAAGTCGTTTTAACATCGTTTTGGCATTACATTCCCCAAGATGAAAATAAGCTGCTATTGCGCGCCTTTTTTGACTTGCACATGGTGAGCCTGATAATCCTAAACTGACCATATCAGACATAGTTAATATACGATGTTCTATCTGGGATTTTAAAACATGTTGATCAATCATTGATTTTAAATACGCAATACTTGCATGTTCAAGCCCAACTTTTTGCTTGATGGGATCAATACATTGTTGTTTACTTAAAAACACGTGTTTTGTAGGCCCTACATAATCGTTTATTCTTTGTCTAATACTTTTACCTGGGAAATCAGGATCTAAAATTAAAATTAATCCGCGAGACGCATTTAATGCTCTAAGCAATTCTAAGGTATCGCGAGAAATTTCTTTCCCATTAGTGATAACGACATCACACATAGGATATATACTTTTTAATTTAGCTTTATCGTGGTTTCCTTCTACGACAAATACTTCTTTATTAAATTGTTCTATCATTATATCCCTACTGGTTTTTAAAATATTGTTGTGCTTTTTTACGATTGATAATGATGTTTATTTTTTGTGGGACAACACTTATTTCTTGATTTCCTGAGTTGGCTGCTTCTCCATCAATATTCCATTTATGTTGATGTTCAGTATAAAGTTTTGCATGTTTTGTTTTAACGCGTTTAACCCCAGGTAACCATTTCGGGTTAAAGAAAAACGATATTAAATAAATCAAATTATTTAATAATGGTATATACCGGTAAACAACAATATCTACTTCGCCATCATCTAGCACTGGTTTTCTAATAATATTAAAACTAGCTACACGACGTGAATTAACAACCATAATTAAAGAAAAATAACCCTTAAGCGTACCCCCGTCATACGCAATCTCAGTTTTAATCATCGGAATAGTGAAGAATTCTTTCACCCCTGTTATTAAATACGCAAAATACCCAAACGTTTTCTTTAATTTTGACTGTGTTACATAACTAATATCAACGTAATTCCCAATCGCACTAACATAAACAAAGTATCCGTGTGAGCCTTTGACAATATCCATGTTCACATGATGATTTTGTTTAATAATCTCTAAGGCCTTATCAACATTTTTAGGGATTCCCAGCGTATTGGCAATATCACATGCGGTCCCAGACGGAATATAAGCAATTTTAGGTTGAAATCTACTTTCTGCTAATCCGTTTATACACTCATTCATTGTTCCATCGCCACCAGAAATTAATAGCATATCAATCTTATCATAGCATGCTTCTTTCGCTAGTTCTGTAGCATGACGGACGCGTTTAGTAGGTTTAACAGAAACATCATATCCTAATTCATTTAATGTATCTTTGACTTTTCCAATTGATGCTTTAAATTTCTTTTTTCCACTCATAGGATTATATATAATCCAACATGTTTTCATAGTATCACCACGCTTTACTAAATTATAGCACAGAAAGAAAAAAGCTCACAAGAGCTTTTTATTTAAGTAGGCTTTGTGCTGCAGTTATGATTGCGGTATTGTATACATCGTCTGATGAACATCCGCGTGATAGATCATTTACAGGTTTATTAAGTCCCGCTAAAATAGGTCCAAACGCCATATATCCACCCATACGTTGTGCAATTTTATATCCGATATTCCCACTATTTAAATCCGGGAAGATAAAGGTGTTTGCTTTTCCTGCGACGGTACTGTTAGGATATTTCTTTTTACCAACGCTTTCAACATATGCTGCATCAAATTGCATCTCACCATCAATCACAAACTCTGATTGCTTTTCATTAGCGATTCTAACAGCTTCTTTAACTTTTTCTGTTTCATCAGTTTCTGCACTACCATTAGTAGAAAATGATAACATTGCTACTTTTGGATCAATATTAAACATGGCTGCAGCTTTTGCAGATTCAATTGCAAATTCCGCTAACTCCGCACTGGTTGGATTTGGGTTAATTGCACAATCTCCCATAATGAGTTTTTCATCATCTTTAATCATTAGAAAATAACCAAATGTTTTAGTAATCCCTGGTTTTGTTTTTATGATTTGTAGTGCAGGTCTAACAGTTTCCGCTGTAGAATTAACTGCCCCACTTACAAGCCCATCCGCTTTATCCATGTAGACAAGCATTGTACCAAAATAATTTATTTTTTTGAGTAACTTTTGTGCATCTTCTTTTGTCGTTTTCCCTTTACGTCTTTCGACAAAAGCATCAACCATAGCGTCATATGCTTCATACGTTTCAGGATTAATTACCGTAATCTCTTGTGCAGTCTTTGGAAGGTGTGTTTTATCACCAATTAGTACAGGGGTAATAATACCCTCTTTATGCAAGCGAATCGCAGCTTCAACAACACGTTCATCAATCGCTTCTGGTAATACAATCTGAATGTTTTTATCTTTTAATTTGTCTTTTAATGTGTCAATTATTTTAGACATAGTACCACTCCTTAACGATAATATTATAAAGGATTCTGAAATTATTGCAATCTTAACGTAACAATCCATGAAATTCTTTATAAATATGATAAAATAACACTAGGTGATGAGATGAAAAAAATAAATACTATATGTTTTGATTTGGATGGAACGTTAATTGATACAAACGCAATTATTGTGAAAAGTTACCAACATGCGTTTAATACGCATTTAAAAGATATTTCTATTGATGAACAAACAATCATCAATCAAATTGGGCCAACTTTACAAGAAATATTTTCTCAGTACACAAAAAGTCCCTTCAAAATTAAAGCCTTAATTACTGCTTACCGTGATTATTATGTGAAGCATGAACATGATTATTTTTCATTATATGATAATGTCATTCCAGTTTTAAAGATTTTAAAAGATGATGGCTACAACTTAGCTATTGTTACCTCAAAATTTAAAGCCGCAGCTTGGCCAAGTTTTACACATTATCAACTTGATCAGTTTTTCGACACATTTATCGCACTTGATGATGTAAAAAACCCTAAACCAAGTGCTGAACCGGTTTTGAAGGCTTTAAGTGCCTTTGATCATGTCGAAGGTGCTATTATGATTGGCGACAATCAAGGTGATATTCTTGCTGGCAAAAACGCTGGAATTTATGCAGCAGGCGTCGCATGGAGTATTAAGGGTGCTGAGCATTTAAAAGCTGTTAATCCTGATTTTATGCTTGATGATATGGAGAGCTTATTGACATTATTAAAAAAATATTAGGAGGTTAAATCATGAACTGTATATTTTGCGAAATTGTAAAAGGTAATATTCCCGCACACAAAGTTTACGAGGATGATGATTTACTTGCATTTTTAGATATCTCACAAAATACAAAAGGACATACTTTACTAATCCCTAAAGATCATACGAAAAATATCTACGAACTTGATGAAGACACGGCAGCACGTGTATTTAAAGCGGTTCCAAAGATTGCTCGTGCATTGAAAACAACGTTCAAGCCAATCGGAATGAATATTATTAACAACGCAGATAAGCCGTTGCAATCTGTTTTTCATTTTCATATTCACTTTATTCCTCGATATGAAGATGATGATTTAACTGTAAACATGGTTAACCACAGTGATGATTACAGTAAAGAAACATTACAAGAAATGGCACATGCTATACATATTGCTATAAAAGATTAAAGGGCGATGAGTCGCCCTTTTTTATTGCATAAAATAGTGTGTAATCGATTTAACTAAAATACCTGTAGCGCCATCTTTTTGGTTGTATGATGTTCCCGCTATATCTAGATGAATCCATTTGTTTTCCGGTTCAACAAAGTTTTCCAAAAATGCCGCAGCAATCGATGCACCAGCAAGTCGTCCATCTTTGTTTTTTAAATCAGCGCTTGGACTTTTTAACGATTCTCTATATTCATCAGATATTGGCATATGCCATAGAGGTTCGCTATGTTTATCCGTTACATTTTGAAGCGAATCTAAGAATGTCTTATCATTTGTAAAAGCCCCTGTATAGGCTTTTCCCAGTGATCCAACGATGGATCCTGTAAGGGTTGCAATATCAATTAAGTGGGTTGCACCTTCTTGTTGAGCATACCATAATGCATCTGCTAGTGTTAAGCGCCCTTCGGCATCCGTTGAGATAATTTCAACGGTTAGCCCTTTCGCACTAGTTAAAATATCATCTGGTACGATAGCATCATCCCCAATACGGTTATCCGTAGCCGCAATTATTACATCAACGTTATGTCTTAATTCTAAACGGGCAACTGCTTCAATAATCCCAAGCACAGTTGCTGCCCCACCCATGTCCATTTTCATTGATGGCATACTGGTTGGTGTTTTTAATGAATATCCACCGGTATCATACATAACTCCTTTCCCAACTAAAGCATACTTGTCTTTGCCATCTGGCTTACCTTGATAGCTTATATGGATTAATTTAGGAGCATCTTTACTTCCTTTGTTTACCCCAAGATACAATCCCATATTCATCTGTTCGCAGACATCTTTTTCAAGCACCTTCACTGTGACACCATCAATACTTTCTAATGCTTTTGCATAATCAGCTAAAATCGAAGCATTTAAATAGTTATAAGGTGTATTTACAAGCTCTCTTGCATGGTTGATTGCTTCTCCAATAACGGTTCCATTATGAATCGCCTCATCAAAGTTAGTTTCTGAGAAGTAACTAATTGTGTTAGATTCTCCAGCTTCTTTCGTTTTGAACGTATCAAAACGATATAGCGCACGTTTAAGCTCGGTAAATACCTCGGTCATATCCACTGTCTCAAAGGTATCTAGTAAGAGTAATACATCCTCTTTATTTGTAGTGAGTTCCTTATAGAAACTACGAGACTTTTTAACATCCTTTAAGGTTTCTTCTCGTACAACAACAACTTTTTTTGCATTCATTTTCCCTAAGGTGAATACGTTGGTAAACGGCTCATTTGTAACCTCTTCAAAAGATACACCCAATAATTTTTCTAATGATTTGATAATCTCGTTGTCTTTCCGATAAAGACATACTAGTGTCTTTGTCTCTTGACTTAAATCAATAGTTTCTTGCTTTCTAAACATCGTCATCCTCCTATTTAATATAGTCTTGGTTCATATATGGAATAAGTACTTCTGGTATTTTAATTGTACCATCTTTTTGTTGGTAATTTTCTAAAATTGCCACAACACACCGCCCGACTGCTAACCCTGACCCATTTAATGTGTGGACATATTCTGGTTTGCTATCTTTGTCTCGTTTAAATTTAATGTTTGCGCGGCGTGCTTGATAATCTTCTGCATTTGAGATACTCCCAATTTCTCGATAGGTATTATAGGTTGGGATATACACTTCGATATCATATGTTTTAGCCATTGAAAATCCAAGGTCACCACTACATAATTCAACAATACGATACGGTAATTTTAAGGCTTGTAGAATTGATTCGCTATCATGTAACATCGTTTCTAATTCATCATAAGAAGTATCTGGCTTCGCAAATTTAATTAACTCGACTTTATTAAATTGATGTAGTCTAATGATGCCTCGAGTGTCTCGTCCTGCACTCCCTGCTTCTTGTCTAAATGCAGTTGTAAAGGCAGCGTATTTTTTCGGTAAATCACTTCCGGTTAATGTCTCATCTCGATGATAATTAATCGTTGGAACTTCGGCGGTTGGATTGAGGTATAAATCACGATCGTCAACCAGTTTAAATGCATCCTCTTTAAATTTAGGGAATTGTCCTGTTGCTTGCATTGATGCACCGTTTACAATATACGGCATTAGCATTTCTAAATACCCATTCTCTTTTGTATGCTTGTCCAACATAAAGTTAATCAGTGCGCGCTCTAAACGTGCTCCTAATCCTTTATAAACAACAAAACGACTTGCCGTAATTTTACTTGCTCGCTCAAAATCCAAAATGTCTAACGATTCCGCTAAGTCCCAATGAGCTTTTGGAGTAAAATCAAATATTGGTGTTTCTCCCACTGTTTTGATTAATACATTATCATTTTCATCTTTGCCTAGTGGAATATCTTTATGTGGCAAATTTGGTGTTTTTAACAAAATAGCTTCGATTTCAGAATCAATTGCTCTAATTTTTTCTTCAAAAGAAGCAATATCGGTTTTGTTGGTCTCTATCGTATTCAAGATATCTGTGACATCTTTCCCTTCACGCTTGTATTGCCCTATTTTTTTACTGACTGCATTACGTTCAGCTTTCAAGCGTTCTACATGTTTTATTGCATCTCTTCTTGACGTATCTAGCGCAATAATGTCTCGTAAATATTCAAATGACTCTCCTCGTGTCTCTAGTCTTTTAATAATACTGTCAACATCACTTGTAATCGCTTTAATATCTAACATTGTTGTATCCTCCTTAAATTAAAAAACCCGTCCCTATAAAAGGGACGAGTATTGTTCACCCGTGTTGCCACCCTAGTTAGTGTAAAAGCCACTCACTCTAGTCATGATAACGGTTATTAACCGGGAAGTATTAGTTCCACTCAAAGGGAGATTTCACATATTTCTATACCCGTTTCCACCGACCACTGGCTCTCTATTATTAGAAATACTGTTACTTGACCTTATCGTTGTATTAATATACTAAGAGTTTATCACTAAGGGGGGCGTTTGTCAATTATTCTTCATCATCAAATAAACGTAAGGTTGGGGTGCTTTTTTCTTCGATATCCTCTTGTTCTTCTGTTGTATCCGTATTGTTATTTATTGGTTCATCAGTGGTTAAATTCCCCTCATCTAAAGGGTTTCCCAGTGTTTTTTCTTGAGCTACTACAACTTCTTCTAGTTGTTCTTCTAGTTCATCTTCTTTTGGAACAACCGCTGCAGTTGCTACTTTTTGATTATCGTTCAACCGCATTAAACGAACACCTTGTGTGGCACGGCTGCTAGTGCTAATTTGTTCAACTGGAAGGCGAATCATCATTCCTTTTGATGTAATAATGATTAAATCTTCATCGCCAACAACGCTTTTTAGTTTTACGAGATGACCATTTTTCTTTGTAACATTTAAAGTTTTTACACCTTTTCCTCCACGGTTTTGTTGGCGATATTCAGTTATTTTTGTCCGTTTACCATATCCATGTTCGGTAACGACCAATACTTCATCTTCATCGCTTTCAACTAAACTTAGTCCAACAACGCGGTCAGTGTGGTCAATATCAATCCCGCGTACACCAGTTGCTACGCGTCCCATAGCGCGAACATCATTCTCGTTAAAACGTATTGCTTTACCGTTTGATGCTCCTAAAACGATATCCATGTTGCCATCGGTTAAGCGAACGTCAAGCAACTCGTCATCATCTTTTAAGTTAATGGCACGAATTCCTGTGGTTCTAATATTTTGGTATTCGCTAACATGCGTGCGCTTAACAGTTCCTTGTTTGGTGACAAAGAATAAGTAGTTATCTTCTTCAAAATCTTGAATTTTAGCTAACGCTTGAATTTGCTCATCTTTTTCGACTTCTAAAATATTTACAAGTGGCAACCCTTTTGAATGTCTACTAAACAATGGGATTCGGTACCCTTTGATTTTGTAAACTCTTCCAGTATTGGTGAAAAATAATAAATACTCATGGGTTGACATGTATATAATATGCTCAACTGCATCGTCTTCATTTGTTTTAATTCCAGATAATCCTTTACCTCCGCGGTTTTGTCGCTTGTAACTTTCAGCTGTCATGCGTTTACAATACCCACTTTGTGTAATGGTGATAATAATATCTTCTTCAGGAATTAAGTCCTCATCTTCGAGTTCTAAATCCTGTGCCAATGAAATTTCGGTACGACGTTGATCACCGTAACTATCACGTAATGAAATCAAATCTTCTTTAATGACTGTGAATTGTTGTTCTTGATTAGCGAGTAACTCTGTTAAAAATTCAATTGTTTCATTCAAGTCAGTGAGTTCGTTATCGAGTTTCTCGCGTTCAAGACCACTCAATCGACGTAAGCGCATCTCTAAAATAGCTTTTGCTTGCTCCTCGGACAAATTAAAACGCTCAATGAGACGGATTTCTGCATCGTCATATGCCGTTCTAATGACTTCAATAACCTCATCGATATTATCTAAAGCTATTAATAGTCCTTTGACAATATGCGCGCGTGCTTCTGCTTTATTCAAATCAAATTGTGAGCGTCTAACCAACACTTCGACTTGGTGATCAATATAATGACCGATGACTTCTCGTAAACTTAATACTTTTGGTTGGTTTTTAACCAGTGCTAACATGTTGATTCCAAAACTGGTTTGTAGTGGCGTATATTTATATAAATTATTTAATGTAACCTCTGCATTAATATCTTTTCTTAATTCAATAATTATTTTGATTCCATTGCGGTTTGACTCATCACGAAGGTCTGTAATGCCTTCAATACGTTTTTCTTTAGCAAGTTCCGCAATTTTTTCAATTAATCGTGTTTTATTTACCTGGTAAGGTATTTCAGTAACTGTAATAACTTTTTTACCGGTTTTAGTTTCTGTAATGTTTGCTTTAGCTCTAACCTTAATAGAGCCATTTCCCGTTTCATAGGCTTGCCGTAATCCAGTCATGCCCATGATGGTCCCACCTGTAGGGAAATCAGGTCCTGTAATGATAGACATGAGTTCATCTGTGGTAATGTCATGGTTATCCATGTACGCTAAAATACCATTGATAACTTCAGTTAGATTGTGGGGTGGAATGTTTGTTGCCATACCAACCGCGATCCCTGTTGTTCCATTTACCAGTAAATTAGGAAACTTACTAGGTAGTACACTTGGCTCTGATTCAGTGCCATCGTAGTTTTCAATAAAATCGATGGTATCTTTTTTTAAGTCTTTCAACATTTCAACGGTGATTTTGTGCATCTTTGCTTCAGTATAACGCATTGCCGCAGCACCATCACCATCAATTGATCCAAAGTTACCGTGCCCATTAACAAGTGGATAGCGGTAACTGAATTCTTGTGCCATGCGTACCATCGCATCATAAATCGCTGAATCACCATGTGGGTGGTATTTTCCCATAACATCCCCAACAATACGTGCTGACTTTTTAAATGCTTTTTCTGGTTGTACACCAAGTTCATCCATACCATATAAAATACGGCGATGCACCGGTTTTAGTCCGTCACGCACATCAGGTAGTGCCCGTGCGACAATAACACTCATGGCATAACTTAAAAATGATGTTTTCATTTCAGATGAAATATTTATATCAGATATTTTATCAAAATCTGATGGCTTCATCGCTTCAATTGGGTTCATTATATCATCCATAGTAGCACTCCTAAATGTCTAAATTCTGTACGTATTCGGCGTTGTCTTGAATAAATTCTTTACGTGGGGCAACATCATCACCCATTAACATGCTGAAGACACTATCCGCATCCATGGCATCATCTAACGTTACTTTTAATAGGGTTCTAGTCGAAGGATCCATCGTGGTTTCCCATAATTGCTCTGGATTCATTTCTCCTAACCCTTTATATCGTTGAATACTTGCTCGGGTACTCGCATCTTTTAGTTTTTCAGCCAATTCCTTATCTGTGTATGCATAGTCAATTTTTTTACCTTGTTGAATTTTATATAATGGTGGTTGAGCAATGTAGACATAGCCTTTTTCAATTAATGGACGCATATATCTAAATAAGAATGTGAGCAATAAGGTTCGAATGTGAGCCCCATCAACATCCGCATCCGTCATAATAACAATTTTATGATAACGCGCCAATGTTTCATTAAATTCATCACCAATGCCTGTCCCAAACGCAGTAATCAAAGATAATATCTCTTTATTCGATAAAATTTTATCTAGGCGGGCTTTTTCAACGTTTAAAACTTTTCCTCGTAAAGGTAGAATCGCCTGAAATCCAGAATCCCGTCCTTGTTTTGCACTGCCGCCAGCCGAATCACCCTCAACGATGTATAATTCAGCCTTTATTGGATCCTTAGTTCTGCAATCTGCCAGTTTTGAGGCAAATCCAAGTCCATCTAAAGGACTTTTACGACGCGTTGCTTCACGGGCTTTTTTAGCCGCTAAGCGCGCGCGTGATGCTAATAAGGCTTTTTCTATGATGATTTTTGCATCATTTGGATTTTCTAATAAATGACGGTCTAATCCCTCACTCATAATTTGCGCAACAATACGTCTAACTTCAGTTGATCCAAGTTTTGATTTTGTTTGTCCTTCAAATTGTGGATCTGGATGTTTAACACTAATAATCGCTGTTAATCCTTCTCGTGTATCATCGCCAAGAAGAGATTCATCCTTTTTAAAAATGTTATTGGTTTTTCCGTATGAATTTAAGATTCTTGTTAGCGTTAATTTAAACCCTTCAAGATGTGTTCCACCTTCTAGGTTATGAATATTATTTGTGAATGGAAAAATGTTTTGACTAAACGAATTGTTGTACTGCATGGCAACTTCTACAATGATATCATCAAGTTCACCTTCACAATAAATAACTTGTTGGTGCAGCACGTCTTTGTTTTTATTTAAATATTCAACATACTCCTTAATCCCTCCTTGATACACGTAGGTTTTAAAGATTGGTGTTGACGTTCTTTTATCATTGATATGGAAGGTAATTCCTTTGTTTAGAAACGCCATTTGTTGGACACGCAAGCGTAAAATTTCAAAATCGTATTCTGTGGTCTCTTTAAAAATTTCAGGATCAGCTTTAAAGGTAATGATTGTTCCTGTTTTTTCTGTTGGTCCGTGATTTTCTAATTTTGATTGGGTGATCCCTCGTTCATATCTTTGGTAATATTCAATGCCGTCACGATGGATTTCAACTTCAAACCATTCACTAAGTGCATTAACAACACTTGCTCCAACACCATGAAGTCCACCAGAGACTTTATAACTCTCATTATCAAATTTACCACCCGCATGAAGGGTTGTTAGTATGGTCTCAACAGCAGGTAAATTGGTTTTTGGATGTGTGTCAACTGGTATCCCACGTCCGTTATCGGATACACGAATAATATTATTTTCTAAAATATCAATATTAATTTCATTACTAAACCCTGCCAACGCTTCATCTACTGAATTATCGACAATTTCCCATACAAGATGGTGTAATCCTCTTGGTCCTGTAGAACCAATATACATCCCAGGACGCTTTTTAACCGCTTCCAGTCCTTCTAATATTTGAATATTCCTTGAATCATAGTGTCTTTCTTCCATGTCATTCAGCTCCTTTAAGTCTGCCTGATTCTATGTCATAAATACGGTAATTATCAATAATTTTAAAATCAATATGGTCAATGTGTGTGGTTGTAATGAATACCTGTGCGCGTTTATCTAGATAAGACAACACGTTATGTTGTCTCGATTGATCTAACTCACTAAACACATCATCGAGTAAAATAATTGGATACTGTTTTTTTTGTGTATAAATCATATCTGCGACGGTGAATTTTAAAGCTAAAATAACACTTCTGATTTGGCCTTGTGATGCATAGTGTTTAATTGGTTCTTGGTCAAACACAAACTCAAAATCATCACGATGAGGACCAATTTGTGTAGCTTTTGCTAATAAATCTATCGTCTCTTTTTGATTGAAGGCTTTTTTAAGATTCTCCTTAACTGACGGTTTATAAACTAACTTTAATGTTGGATCTGTCCCAAAGTGCGGAAAAACGTTTTGGAGCGTTTTGTTTAAGTCTTTAATGAACGAATCTCGTGCGGTAATAATTTTTTCTGCGTAATGAATTAGCTGATCTGTAATTACTGATAACATCGTTTTATCGTATTTTTGTTTTTTCGCTAACCCTTTGAGTACTTCGTTGCGTTCACGTAATAAACGCCTATAGTGATTTAAATTTTTCACATAAGTATTAGATATTTGTCCGATTTCAATATCTAAAAATCGGCGTCTTCCTTGTGGGCTTCCTTTAACCAAATCCAAATCTTCAGGCGCAAACATAACAACATTAACGATTCCGATATAATCACTCAATTTAGATACTTCAATTTTATTGTATTTTGCCTTCTTACCGTTTTTTGATAAAATCATGTTCAATTCTACCTTGGTAGTATTTAAATGGAACTCGCCATGGATTTTAGCGAATTCCTTGTCTTTTTGTATGAGGTCGATGTCTTTTGTAAGCTTATGTGATTTCGTAAGGCACAACATATGGATGGCTTCTAAAATACTCGTTTTCCCTTGGGCGTTATCTCCAACGATAATATTCACATTAGGATTTAAATTAAGTTTTATGGTGTCATAACATCTAAACGATGATAGTTCTAATGATGTTAAATTCATTTACTTATTAAAAAAAGGCCGATGGATTCTATTTCTACTTTCATCCCTGGATATAATTTCTTTCCTCGGCGTCGTTCTTCTTCACCGTTTACGGTGATATGCTTATCTTGTAATATCGTTTTTATATCTCCACCACTTGATGCAACATTGATGAATTTTAACAGTTGGCCTAAAGTGATATAATCTGTATGTATTTTTACCGTCTCCATAAACTCACTCTTTCATATATATTATACTATATATATTATATAACATATAGTAATAACATACAAGGTTTTCCACAAAAAAAAGGGCTTTAGATAAGCCCTTTAAATCAACGTTTAATCTGTTTTAACTGGAAGAATTAATTGTAACATATCTTCATCGTATTCGCCGGTTAAAATAAATGGTCGAATTTCACCGGTGAAGCTAATTTTTACTTCACTTGAAGCAAACACTTTTAACGCTTCTAAAATATACTTAGAACTGAAAGCAATGTTGATTGGTGATCCAACAACATCATCGACAGGATACACCTCTTCTAATACCCTACCAATTTCAGGAGAATTTGAAGATATTTCGACAGTATCGTCTTGTCTTAAATTTAATTTAACAATGGCATTATGTCCGTCTTTACTCGAAAGTAAACTTGCCCTTTCGATTGCTGTAATAAGCGATTCTTTATTGAATTTTATTTCTACTGGAAATTCTTGAGGAATAAGTTTTGAAGTCTCTGGGTAATTACCTTCTAACAATCGCGACAAGAATAATACATTATTGTACTTAAATAGCACACGTGATTGATCAAAATGAATTTCTACAATGTCTTGATTGTTTTCTAAAATCTTCATTAATTCTTCTAAGCTTTTACCAGGAATAATAACTTGCATCTTGTCGTATGATTCTTCTAATTTAATCGTTTTTTGACTTAAACGGTAAGAATCCGTTGCAACACTTGTTAAATCTTTGCTATCAATTTTAAAATTGACCCCGGTTAAAATTGGGCGGTTCTCTATCGTAGATGTAGAAAAAGCAGTTTGTCTTATAATTGTCTTTAAAGTACGTACATTAATTTTAATAAAATCTTCTTTTTCTTTAAATACTAAATTGGGATAATCTTCTAATTCAAGCATGTTTAAAGTAATATCAGAATGGTCAGCTTCAATCCGTAATAAATTATCTTCGGCTACAGACATCGACACAGATTGTCCATCGAGTTTTCGAACAATTTCAATAAAATATTTTCCAGGTATTAAAACAGATCCCTCTTCTTCAACTTGCAAACTAGAATCTTCTAACTTAATATTTATTGATATGTCAGAGTTACTCGTGGTAAGTACTAGATGATCTTTTGAAACATCGAGTTTAATTCCTTGCAATGCTGGGTTCGGTGTCTTATTGGATAATGCTTTTTGTGCAATAATTAAGTTGTAAAGCAATTTATCTTTATTGATTTCGAAACGCATACAATCACCTCTAAATAATTATTATGTTTTTAAGTTATTATTATAAGTGTCTTGTGGAAATGTGGAACAAATGAACTATCTAATTAATTATAGCATATTTTAGCCGAATTACGGAATTTTTTTTTAGTTTTCTCCACATTTTATCATCAATTTCTCCACATCGATTTTGATATTTTTATCAACGTTCATATCGTTATTTATCTTTTCAACCGAATGCATCACCGTACTATGATCGCGATTACTAAAATATGAACCAATTCGCTTGTATGGTGGATCGTATAAGGTTTTTATTAAATACATGGCGACTTGTCTAGGGTATAAGAAATTACGTGTACGCTTTTTACTTACTAAATCAGTTGTGGAGATACTATAATAGTCACTAACAATATCTAAAACATTAGTAATTTTTGATTTGATGAAGTCTTTGTTTGATTTTTTTGGTTTAATTAAACTTTCTAACGCAATTTCTGCATTCTTAACAGTAAAACTATACCCAAATGCTGTACAATAAAATAACACACGTTTTAAAGCCCCTTCTAATTCTCTAACGTTATTATCAAAAACGCTTGCAATATACTCAATAACATTATTCGGAATCAAATCAGGATCGCTAGTCTCAGCCATCATTTTTTTCTCAAGTATTTTAATTCTATGGTCTAAATCAGGTCGGTTTATATCAACGGTAACACCCCAAAGGAATCGTGAGGTTAATCGGGACATAATATCTTTTAAATCGTTCGCACTTCGATCAGAAGTAATAACAATTTGTTTTTGTTGATTATGTAAGATATCAAACAGTTTAAAAAACTCCTGTTGTGATTTCTCCTTTTTTGCTAAGAATTGAATGTCATCGACCAACAAAACATCGACTTCTCTAAATTGCGCATGAAATTCATCGTATTTCTTTTTACTTGCTAAACGAACATACTCCTCAACAAACTGATCTGCTTTAATATATAAAACCTTTTTATTGATATCGCCTTCTAAAATATAATTACCTACACATTGCATTAAATGTGTTTTCCCAAGCCCAACATCACCGAAGATATATAAAGGATTAGCAACAATACCAGGTTGATCAGCTACTTTTATCGCAGAGGTATACGCTAAGCGATTTGAGTTTCCTACGACAAAATTATCAAAAGTATAACTCAAATTTAAATTGCTGTTAAATACATTTTTACCAAAATGCTCTTCTGGTTGTGTCGGTTGATACTGTTTTTGATCAGTTAATTCTTCTTCTGCTTGTTCTTGTGTAATTAAACGGTATTGATAAGTATCTTGCATATGGCTTTCAAGTAATCTATTCATTTTCTTCAAATAAAGCATTTCAATACGCCTTTTAACAAATGCATTTTCTACAATAAGATAAATATAGTTATTTTTCACCTTAAAAATTGAATCAATTGATTCAAGTGTTTCTTTATAAGATTGTTCCTCAAAAGTCATGGCTAGTTCTTGTTTAATTTCTTCCCAAATATCCAAATGTTCTTGCATCGGATCACCCCGTTTTTCATGTATAAGTTTAGCACAAGAAATCAATAAAAAAAACAAATATTTATCAACATAAAATGTGGATAACTTTTTGAATAAACATCATTTTTAACAAAGAGGAAAACAACGAATAACAAATAACTATAGGCTATTGAGAGTTATCAACAGTTCCACAAGAATGGGTCTTCCACACTTCCACATTTCCACATTATGAAATGTCGAAACTTTATATTAAGGCCATTTTCTTATGTGGAAAAGTATTTTAAAATCTTAATAAATAAAAAGAGTACTAATAGTTGACATTAGCAATATTATTATATATAATTGAAAAGCATGGTTTTTCACAAATGAATTAGGAGGTGTTGATCATGAAAAGAACATATCAACCGAATAAACGCAAAAGAGCCAAAACACATGGTTTCCGTGAACGCATGAGTAGTCCAAACGGAAGAAAAATAATAGCAAGAAGACGTAAAAAAGGTCGCAAACGCCTCACAGCTTAACAAACCATATCTTTTAAAATACCTGTAAACACCTGAAAAAGATACTTTTTTAGGTGTTTTTTATTGTTAAAGAGGTGATTAGCGTGAAAAAGGCTTTAAGAATCAAATCAACACGCGATATCGAAGCACTGTTAAAAGGGCGCGATGTTGTTAGAAACAATCATTTTAAAGTATACAAAAGAAAAAACCATGGCCAACGTCATTTTCGTGTTGCGTTTAGTGTCCCCAAAAAATATGGAAACGCTGTTGAACGTAATAAAATGAAAAGACGACTAAGAATGATTGTTTCTAGTTTAAATATTGAAACCCCTTTTGATATTTTTATCATAGTAAATCCGAATGCAAAAGGAATACACTATGAAAGAATCACAAAAGAATTAACGTATCTATTAAAAAAAGCAAAAATAATTTGAGGTGAAATAATGAAAAATACTATGAAAATTAGTTTATTGGTTATCGTATTATTTATGGTGCTTACACTCTCTGGGTGTGATACCGAACACTACAATGAGTCAATCTATGCTGAAGGTGGATTTGGTTGGGTTCAAGCAATTGTTCGTGGGATTGCTCAACTTGTTTATCAATTAAGTCAATTTGCTGGAGGCCACTACGTTATTGGATTAATTGGAATTACGTTACTTGTTCGTATTCTTGGATGGCCAATTTATTCAAAAAGTAATGCATTAAGTGCAAACATGCAAATGGCACAACCAGAGCTAGACAAACTAAAACAAAAGTACCAAGGAAAAACTGACCAAGCAAGTCAAAAAGCACACCAACAAGAAACAATGAAAATCTATAAAGAGTATGGTATTAATCCACTAGGATGTTTTTTACCACTTTTACAAATGCCAATATTTATTGCGATGTATCAAACGGTAAGACGGATTCCACTAACCGAAGAGTTTAGTGATTTAAATTATGAATTTTTATGGTTTAATTTTAAAGCAGAACCAATATCACCGTTTTATAGCCTAGAAAACTGGACATTCCTAATTATGGCACTTATTGTTGGATTAACAATGTTCTTCTATCAACGCTATGCAATGAAGAAACCTGATATTTTACAAAATAAAAAGTATCGCACACAACAACAGCAACAATCTGAACAGACCATGAAATACATGTCATTCTTCATGACTTTCATGCTTGTATTCATTGCATTTACAAACTTAGGAATTGCATTTTACTGGATTGTTGGAAATTTATTCCAGTTCTTCCAAACCTACATTAACCGAAAGAAAACCATTGAAAAATTAGAGGCAAAGAAAAATTCACTTTAAGGATGATAAATAATGAAAAAATTAACATTTGATACCAAACTTTTAGGAGATGCTAAAGAACAAGCGGTTAAAGCCTTTCGAGTAGCTGAAGAATATATTCACTTTGATGTTGAAGAAAAGAAAACCTTATTGGGGATTAAACGATCATATCACGTAGAAGCATATGTCGATGTTGATTTAGTTGAGCTTGGGCGTAAAACACTTGAGACGCTTTTCGATAACATGGGAATAACTGCTGAGGTTAAGGCAGAGACACCATCTAAGAAAGAAATTGCTTACCGAATTGAAACCAATGAAAACCCTGTTTTGATTGGTAAAAACGGTAAGACATTGGAAGGCATCCAATTTTATATTAGAAACTTAATTAATGTCTTTAGTGATGATCACAAAATGGTTTTAGTTGATATCGGTGGGTATAAAGCAAATCGTAAAAAACAATTAGAAATTCTTGCAACAAAAACAGCTAAAGAGGTTGCAAGAACTAAAATTCCTGTAAAACTTGATCCAATGAATGCGTATGAACGCCGCATCATCCATACAAAACTTTCTGAATGGCGCGATGTTATAACAACATCTGAAGGTGAAAAACCCAACCGTCATTTAGTAATCAAACCGAAAAAGAAATAACATGAAACTTGTTATAGGACTAGGGAATCCAGGAAAAAAATACCAAAAAACAAGACATAACATAGGCTTTATGTGTGTTGATGCATACGCTAGTTCAATCGGAGAAGCATTTTCTATATCGAAGCGGTTTTACGGAGAAGTACTTAAAACAAAAGAACTTGTTTTATTAAAACCACATACCTATATGAATCTATCGGGACAAAGCGTCAAAGCCGCCATGGATTATTATAATATTGACACTGATGATATTTTAGTTATTCATGATGATTTAGACTTACCGACCGCAAAACTCAGACTAAGATTTCAAGGTAGTGCTGGTGGACATAACGGAGTAAAATCAATTATTACACACATCCAAACAGAACAATTTAAACGAGTAAAATTTGGCATAGATCAATCCGCTAAAATGAACTCAAAGGTTTACGTCTTAAAACCTTTCAAAAAAAGCGAAATAAAGGACGTTAAAGCCAGTATCAATCAAACTATTTCAATTATTGAAGCGTTTGTTAAAGACATCCCATTTAATAACATAATGAATACCTACAATTAAACCCTTTTTAGGGTTTTTTTGTTGCGTATTCTAAATTGTTTGGTACAATAAACTTAATAAGGCGAACCCCCTAATTTAGGTGGTTCGCCCAAACGACGTGAGGTGATTACTGTGTTTGCACTCTATGAATTCTTAAAAACGACTGACTTTTATAAACAATTAAAAAACCGCTTAGAACGTGACGAAGTTATTGAACTATCTGATACGTTTGATGGGTTAAATGCTGTGTTAATTCATATGATTAAAACAATGACAAGTCAAGATATTCTTATTGTTCATCATAATTTATATCATGCTCAAAAACTCTATAATCATCTTACAAAAGCAATGCCAGATACATTAATGTTTCCACAAGATGAATTTATCACCACGGAAATGCTGGCGATGAGTGATGATTTAAAGTACGAACGTCTCTATGCTATTGAACAATTACTCGAGTCAAAACAACATACAGTAATTACACATCCAACTGGGTATATCAAATATATGCTACCTAAAAAGATGTATGCAAACAGTAAGAAAACATATACTATCGGGGATGACATTCATATTACCCCCTTTGTACAAAAACTTATTCAGTTCGGGTATAAAAAGGTTGATGTGGTTGAAGAGATCGGAGACTTTTCTATTAGAGGAAGTTTAATAGATATTTTCCTTACCGATTTAGAACATCCAATACGCATTGATTTATTTGACACAGAAATTGAATCGATTAGAACATTTAACGTGAACACCCAACGATCGATTAAGAAAATTCAAACATTCTCCTTATTTCCTCGCACTGAGTTTTTTTATGATGAGACCATGTATAAAACAATAAAATCGAATGTTAAAAAGCATATGTCAAGCCTTGAACTAGATGACGAGACAACAAAACGTGTTAGTAATGAACTCACCCAACTAGAAAACTACGAATCATTAGATCAATTATCTAGATATATGCGGTTTATGGATACCCCGCTAGAAACGATAAGTGACTATTTAAATAAACCACTAGTTATACATATAAAAGACAATAAAATAAAACAATCCTACGATACTATTGTTCACGATTTAACCGAGTGGGTCATGGATATGAATGATTATCCAAAAATGGACTTCGCATTTATTAAGGATCTCAACCGGATCTATCATGATAAAAAAATCATTCTCAATGACTTAGAATCATTACACAATGAAAAAGATGCAATTAGAGTACGCGCCAAACATACTCCGTTTTATGAAAATAATTTTCACCAATTACTTAATGATTTAAAAAAATATGATCATTATACAACTGTACTTATTACAATTGAAAATGAAAAGCGATTTGAAGCTTTTTACGATCAACTTGAAGGTAGTATTGATATAAAGCGTCTCGGAAGAAATGATACATTGTTTCCTAATCGTATAAATATTGTACGCGGAGAGAGCCATAATGCATTCGAATGGTTTGATACAAATCTTATCGTTTTAAATGAAAGCGCGATATATCAAGAAACTGAACAGAAAAAACCAAAATACAAAAGTGTTTTTAAAGACACAAAAAAAATTAGTCACGTTAAACAACTTGAAAAAGGTGATCACATTGTTCATTATGATCATGGTATTGGTCGGTTTTTAGAAATTAAAACGATGGATCTATCCGGACATATAAATGATTATATTGTAATACAATACCGCGGGGATGACACGCTGTATATTCCTGTAGAAAACATCCATCTCTTACAAAAATATGTCGCACACGAAGGTATTCACCCAAAACTAAATAAGTTGGGGAGTGCTGAATGGGCCAAAACAAAATCCCGTGTACGCAAAAAAGCCAAAGATATCGCTGCAAACTTAATCAAACTATACGCAGAACGCGAACAAATAAAAGGGTTCGCGTTTAGTGAAGATAATGACTTAACCGATATTTTTGAAGCAGATTTCTTGTATGAAGAAACCGAAGACCAACAAAGAGCAATCGATGATGTAAAACGCGATATGGAAAGCATAAAACCAATGGACCGACTTATTTGTGGCGATGTTGGATACGGTAAAACAGAAGTCGCTTTACGGGCTGCATTTAAAGCGGCATTAGACAATAAACAAACCGCTTATCTCGCCCCAACAACTGTGCTTGCAAGACAGCATTATTATACGTTCAAAGACCGTTTAGAAAAGCATGGCATTACTTGCGCTTTATTAAATCGCTTTGTCACAAAAGCCAATCAAACGAAAGTCTTAAAAAAATTAAAAACTGGAGAAATTGATGTTGTATTAGGCACACATAGACTTTTATCTAAAGATATCGTATTTAAAGATTTAGGGCTTTTAATTATTGATGAAGAACAACGTTTTGGTGTTGAACATAAAGAAAAAATTAAACAATTAAAAACGCATGTCGACGTTTTAAGTCTAAGTGCTACACCAATACCAAGAACTCTACAAATGGCAATGACTGGTGTCAAACAAATGAGTTTGCTAGAAACCCCACCCAAAAACCGATTACCAATTCAAACTTATGTATTACAACGTAACGATCACGTGATTAAAGATGCCATTGAAAGAGAATTAGCACGCGGAGGACAAGTATTTTATTTATATAACCGTGTCGATACCATCGCGCATGTAAAAGCATCGCTAGAACGGCTTATACCAGATGCAAATATTGGCTATGCGCATGGAAAAATGAGTCGCTTAAAACTTGAACAAATGATTGAAGATTTCCTTGATCATAAATACGATGTTCTAGTCTCCACTACAATTATAGAAACCGGTATTGATATACCAAATGCAAACACATTAGTCATTCATGATGCTGATAAATTAGGGTTATCACAACTCTATCAAATTAGGGGTCGCGTTGGACGAAGCAACCGGATAGCATACAGTTATTTAATGTATGACAAAAATAAACAATTAAAAGAAGAAGCCGTTAAACGTCTGCAAGTCATTAAAGAATTTACCGAACTCGGTAGTGGTTATAAAATCGCTATGCGTGATCTAGCTATACGCGGAGCCGGAGATATATTGGGGACAGAACAATCTGGATTTATTGATAGCGTTGGCATCGATTTATTTTTAGAAATGTTAAAACAAGAAATTGATAAAGAAAGAGACAAAGATAAACCAACTATACAAGCGAAAGAAAGTGCCAAACAAACCATTAAGTTTGATGTTGATAAAACCATTCCAAACACTTATATTAACAACGATGATTTAAAACTTGAACTCCATAAAAGAATTAGTGCATTAGAATCAAGCAATGACTATCTATTATTAAATGAAGAACTTGAAGATAGGTTTGGTGAAGTACCAATAAAATTAATGCATTATATGCAAGAGAAATTATACGAAAACTTAGCAATTACTAAAGGAATAGAACGTGTACTTGAAAAACCAAAGACTATAACGTTTACTTTTTCTGAAAGGGCTTCATCAGAAATTAACGGAGAACGGCTTTTTTCTAAGGTTGATGAATTATCGGCTTATATCCATCTAAGCTATAAGAAAAATAAAATAATCATTGAGTTAGAGAAGCATAAGCTTGAACATTATTTTTTAACGTACATTATTACCCTACTAGAAGCGATGTAAACGCGGAGACGTTCCGCGTTTTTTTTATGCAATCTAAAAAGCAATTGACACTGGTAAGGGGCTTTGATACACTTGAAGTGGCTAGAAGTACATACAAAAACATCGATTTTAATATAAAGGAGTACTGCGATGAAAACTGTCACAATTGTAGGCACCCAATGGGGTGACGAAGGTAAAGGGAAAGTCACTGATTATTTAGCAAAGCAAGCAGATATGGTTGTAAGATTTCAGGGAGGAAATAATGCTGGACATACAATTGTGTTTGATGAATCTAAGTTCGCTCTCCACTTGATTCCGTCTGGAATCTTTAACGAAAAGGCGATTAATGTTTTAGGCAACGGTATGGTTATTGATCCTTATGCTTTACAGGAAGAAATGGAAATGTTAGAAAACAAACAAGTGTGTTTAGATAATTTAATTATTTCTAATAAAGCACACGTAATTCTCCCGTATCATAAAGTATTAGACACGCTATATGAAAACTTAAAATCAGACACCAATAAAGTAGGAACAACAAAAAAGGGTATTGGTCCAGCATATATGGATAAGACCGCACGTACTGGGTTACGATTAGGTAATTTCATACATAAATCGCGGTTTATTGATCATTTGGACAATCAGTTACCGTATATAAATTCTTTGCTTGAAAATTTTGGCTACGAACCATTTACAAAAGAAGCCTTGCTTGAACCATATGACAATGTTCAAGCCGCAATTAAAAAGCATATTATGGATACAGATATTCCTGTTTACAATGCCATTAATAACGGGAAAAAAGTATTGTTTGAAGGGGCTCAAGGAACCATGCTTTGTCTTGACCATGGAACCTATCCTTATGTTACAAGCAGTTCACCAACTGCGGCTAGTGTAGCGATAAATACAGGAATTTCCCCACAAATGATTACCAATGTTTTAGGCATAACTAAAGCGTATACAACACGTGTTGGAGCAGGGGATTTTACTACAGAGTTTACAGGCGATTTAGCAGATCAAATTCGCATACAAGGTCATGAATTTGGGACAACTACAGGAAGACCAAGACGAATTGGGTGGATTGATTTAGTTGTTTTAGAACACGCCAAACGAGTCAATGGTCTTACCCACCTAGCAATAATGTTATTAGATGTTTTAAAGGATATTCATCCATTAAAAATATGTATAGCATATAAATTAGATGGAGACATAATTAATCATATTCCAGCAAGTATCGAAGATTATAAACGATGCGAACCTGTGTATATTGAAATGGATGGGTTTACGGAAGACATTAGTCATATTAAAACATTTAATGCATTGCCTAAGAACGCAAAAGCATATGTAAATAAAATTAAAGCGTTGCTAGACCTAGAGATTCATCTAGTATCTGTAGGTCCAAAACGATCACAAACAATTATTCTTAAGGAATTGTTTTAAAAAAACGCCTAGCCAAATGGAAATTGGTTAGGCGTTTTATTTATAGAACTGAAAGCAATCGTTTAATTTCAGTCATTAATGACACAAAGGTTTCCGGTTTAAGCGATTGTGCACCATCACTTAATGCTCGCTCAGGATTTGGATGGACTTCAATCATTATCCCATCCGCACCTGCAGCTAAACTTGCTTTGGCCAGTCCTCCTACAAGATCCCATCTTCCAGCAGCATGAGAAGGGTCAACGATAATTGGCAAGTGGCTTAGAGCTTTAATAGCTAAAACGCTTGAAATATCTAGTGTTGCTCTAGTATAGGATTCAAATGTTCTTATGCCACGTTCACACAAAATTACATTCTTATTTCCGTGATTCATAATATACTCAGCGCTCATTAACCATTCTTCAATGGTATTTCCAAACCCACGTTTTAATAAAATGGGTTTCGTTGTAGTACCTAGTGTTTTTAATAATTCAAAATTTTGCATATTTCTTGCGCCCACTTGAATAATATCAACATATTGTTCAAATAAAGGTAAATCTCGATCATGAACAATTTCACTTACAATCCCTAATTCATGCTTTTTACCAGCCTCGAACAACTGTTTAAGTCCTTGTTCCTTTAACCCTTGGAAAGCATAAGGACTCGTCCGTGGTTTATAAGCACCACCACGTAAAAAGTGTGCACCCTGTTCTTTCACAAGAGAGGCAACCTGATTAATTTGGGTTTCACTTTCAACACTACACGGTCCAGCTATTATAATTGGATCGCGTCCGATAGCAATGCTATTGACGGTAATGATGGTTTTTTCTGGATGATTTTGCTTGTGCGCTTTAATATAAGGGTCTTGAATATTAATAACTCGGTCAACACAAGCATATGCATAGAGTTTTTTCGCATCAAAATGAGTGGTGTCTCCAAGAATATGAATCACGGTATACGATGAGCCTTGAACCGTTTCGAGTTGAAAGCCTTGGTTAATTAGATCATCAGTTAATGTATTAACATCGTTTAATAGGGCATCTTTTTTTAATGTTATTATCATATATTAACCTCCTCATGTAAAAACGTCATGGCTTCTACATAACTTTGAATGCCTTTGCCTTTAAAAGTTTTCAAACATGCTGAGGCAATGACATCTTTGTGCCTGAAGGGTTCTTCTCGATTAGAAGGGTCTGTTAAATGCACATTCACAACAGGGATTTGTATGGCTTTAATCGCATCATATATAGCATAACTATAATGACTTAGCGCGGCAGCATTTATAATAATGCCATGATAAGGTTTAGAAGCGGCATGATGCATTAAATCAATCATGATGCCTTCAAAATTTGTTTGATGGATGTCAATTGTTGCACCGATTGACGTTGCGTGTCTTTTAAGGATGGTCTCTAATTCTTGGTATGTTTGATGCCCATAAATGCTTGGTTCTCTAGTCCCTAAAAGGTTTAGATTTGGTCCATTGATAATTAATATAGTCATTGATTTTCACCTCTAGTCTATCCATAATTACTTTACGATCAAGTGTGTCTTTGTTTATTATAATATCAGCAGCATTTTTATACAAATGATGCCGACTTATTTTTAAATGTAATAAGTCTTCATACGTTTGTACATGCGGCCGACTATGAAATCGAATGGTTTTCATTAAGGATTGGGCCAGATCTAAATACACAATAACACTTGTCTGCTTTAAGCTGATGATACTAGACGGATTTAAAACAACTCCGCCACCTGTTGAAATTATTTGGTTTATCTCTTTAGAAATAGACATTGTTTTTGCTGACTCAAGTGTTCTAAAATAGGCTTCACCATGTACTTTAAATATATCAGTAATCGGCATACTTTCATCTTTAATAATCGCTTCATCAATATCTATAAAGGTTTTATTATAGCGATTTCCCAATAATTTCCCATAGGTTGTTTTGCCAGAAAAGGGAAGACCGATTAACGTAATATTTATCATCATTTTATAAATATATTTAAACGTTTCTTCAATAAGGATATTATTATAATGGGCATTAAAAAAGTATTGGTTAGCGTAGAATGCTTGAGTGATAAGCATAGATAGTCCAGACAAGGTTTTTATATTACGCGCTTCCGCTGCTAAGATTAGTGACGTTTTTAGTGGGTTATATACAACATCAAACACGAGGTCTAATTGAGGTAATTGTGTTAAATCAATCGGGAAAGGGACATGATTATTTGGATACATCCCAAGTGGTGTGGTATTAATTAACACTGTATGCGATGATTTTATCTTATCTAAAGATAGTTCTTCTTTGTTTTTAGGCGTTCTTGCATAAACAGTAAGGTTGAGATAACCAAGATCTTGCAAGGCAATATAAAGGCTGCTTGTGGTTGCCCCATTTCCGATGATAGCAATATCCGTATTATTAGCAGCGGGAAAATGTGTTTCAATTATATTCTTTAAAGCCAAGTAATCAGTGTTATAAGCTTTTAAAAAGCCATTTGTATTAATGATGGTATTAACTACACCAGTATCAATAACCGAATCATCTAAAACATCACAGTAAGGGATTACCGCTTTTTTATATGGAATTGTGACGTTGATTCCCTTGAAATTACGCGTTTTGAGAAACGTGTCAAGGTCATCTGTTTCCATCAAGTGATAATCCATTGGATGGATGTATTCATGGATATATTTAGACATACTATGTTTTAATGTTTTACCTAATAAACCATACATAAAAAGGCCTACTTCCGTTGTAAATTTTTACTCACTGTAAATATTGTCCCATAAATTATTTTTATTTCAGATTCATGTGAATAAGTCTTGGCTTTATCGAGTATTATAGATTCTCTAGAGTTATCTTCAATGGCTGCTTTTTGAGAACGTTTTAAAGTACCGATATTTTTTACGATGTCAAAGCGCTGATCAAGCAAGCTCATAATTGTCTCATCAATGGTGTTAATCCGCTTTCTTAAATTATCAATTTCTTTCATATTATCACCTTCTTTATAATACATATTAAAAACATCATGAAGCACATAAATATTTTTTAAATATCTTTATTTATTGGGTTGCACCCTATAATACTAACATACCTTTTTTAGCATTTAAGAAATAAGCGATGAATCGTCATGATTTGGGTAGTTTTATTATACAACATATAGCTTTTTTTCTAAATTAAATGTTTTGTAAGCGTTTTAGTTTTTATGTTGAAACTAGGCGTAAAGTATGTAATAATAAATAATTGATAGCACACAATTTGAAATGGAGGGTTCTATTTGGAAAATATTGATTTAAAGATTGCTCAAGAAGCAAAAATGGACAAAATTACCGATATTGCAAAACGACTTGGACTCAGTCAAGATGACATTGAATTATATGGACAGTATAAAGCAAAAATTAATTTAAATGTTCAAAAACGTTTAGCAGATCAAAAAAATGGGAAAGTTATTTTAGTTACAGCGATTAACCCAACGCCTGCTGGTGAAGGAAAGTCTACAACAACAGTTGGATTAGGACAAGCATTTAACAAAATCGGAAAAAATGCGATAATCGCACTACGTGAACCATCATTCGGCCCAGTTATGGGTGTCAAAGGTGGTGCAGCTGGTGGCGGACATGCACAAGTGGTCCCAATGGAAGACTTAAATTTACATTTTACCGGTGATATTCATGCGATTACAACTGCCAATAACGCAGTAAGTGCGATGATTGATAACCATTTACATCAAGGGAATGAATTAAATATCGACCCACGAAGAATTTCTTGGAAACGTGCTTTAGATATGAATGACCGTGCGTTAAGACAAATTACGGTTGGACTTGGTGGGGTTGGGAACTCTATTCCTCGTGAGGATGGATTTAACATTAGTGTTGCTAGTGAAATTATGGCAGTATTGTGTTTAGCAAAAGATTTAACGGATTTGAAAGAACGCGTAAAACGCATTGTTATTGCACAAACTTACGATCGTAATTACATTACGATTGGGGATTTAGGAGCTGAAGGCGCGGTTACCCTTATCTTAAAAGATGCCATTAAGCCAAATTTAGTACAAACCCTTGAAAACACACCAGCATTAGTACACGGTGGACCATTCGCAAATATTGCTCATGGATGCAATAGTATTATTGCGACAAACATGGGACGTAAACTTGCAGATTATGTTATTACAGAAGCGGGATTTGGTGCAGATTTAGGTGCAGAAAAGTTCTTAGATATTAAAACAAAACAAGCAGGATTTGACCCAAGTGCTGTAGTTATCGTCGCTACTGTACGTGCACTTAAGATGCATGGTGGCGTTAAGAAAACAGAACTAAAAGAAGAAAATGTAGAGGCACTAAAACAAGGGATTGAAAATTTAGAAAAACACATTGAAACCATTCAAGCCTTTAACTTACCTTATGTCGTTGCGATTAATCACTTCATAAATGATACTGAAGAAGAGGTTAAAGCATTGAAATCGTGGTTAGACACTAATAATCATCCATATTCAGTATCTCAAGTATGGGAAAAAGGTGGCGAAGGTGCAGTAGACTTAGCCAATAAAGTAATCGAGGGTATCGAATCTAATAAAAAAACATTTAAACGGATGTATGACACCGAAGATGCCTTAGATGTTAAAATTGAAAAAATTGCAAAAACTGTATACGGTGCTAAAGGTGTTACATTTAGCAAAAAAGCGCGTAATCAACTTAAAAAATTTAAACGCGAAGGTTGGGATGGATTACAAATCTGTATGGCCAAAACCCAAATGAGTCTTTCTGATGATCCTAAAGTATACGGTCGTCCAAAAGATTTCACTATAAACGTACGCGAATTAACACCATCAATTGGTGCAGGATTCATCGTTGCCTTAACGGGATCAATGATGACCATGCCAGGACTGCCTAAACGTCCGGCGGCTATGGATATGGACATTGATGACGATGGAAACGCAAAAGGACTATTCTAATTAATGACGTGCGTATCCAAAGTGATACGCACGTTTTTCTTTAAAAACAGAAAGAAGGATGATTATGGAACTATTCGATCAATTTAAAGCATATCAAAAGAAACTCAAAGCCTATGGGATGGTTTTGACGATTGCGAGTTGGGACTCAAATACAGAAGCACCCAAAGCATGTTTTCCTCATCGTGCAGATCTTCTAAGTTTGATTAGTGGGGAATATTTTAGTTTGCAAACATCCAAAGAGTACCAAGCACTGGTAAATGGCTTATTCGAGCGCATTGGTGAATTAGATGATACTGAAAAAAAAGAAGTTAAAAAGGCTAAAAAAGATTTAGATAAAATCATTAAAATACCGAAAGATGAATATGTGGAGTATGCAAAACTAATTAATCTAAGTCAACATATATGGGAAGAAGCAAAAGAAAATAATGATTACAATCACTTTAAACCTTATTTAGAGAAAATCATAGCCGCAAAGAAAAAACACGTTGCTTATCGTACTGATCGTAAAGACAAATACAACATTTTGTTAGACGATTTTGAAGAAGGCATGACGATGGAACTTTATGATAATTTCTTTGATACCGTCAAACAAGAACTAGTACCGTTTGTACAAGAGGTATTAAAAAAGAAAAAAGCACGAAAGGATGATTTTGTCCATGCATCATATGACATTAAAAAACAAAAGCAATTTGTTGAGTACTTAATCGGTGTTTTTAACTTTGATTTAGACCGTGGCGGGCTAAAAGAAAGTGTCCATCCATTTACCTGGAATACACATTCTCAAGATGTAAGATTTACCGTGCATTATATTGAGGATTATCTCTTTAGCAGCATATTTGCGGGCATTCACGAACTAGGACACGCGCTTTACGAACAACAAATTGATCCAATATTAGATATGACTAACTTAAATGGTGGAACCTCGATGGGAATCCATGAATCTCAATCACGGTTTTATGAAAATATCATTGGACGGAGTAAAGCATTTTGGGAAGCGCATCTTGAACAATTAAAAGTATTGTTTCCAGCGCAACTTAATGGGGTCACAGTCGATGATTTTTATTATGCCATTAATAATGTAGAAGAAACATTTATTCGTATCGAAGCAGATGAACTTACCTATCCGTTACACATTTTAATTCGCTATGAAATTGAACGAATGATTTTTGATGATGATATTGATTTAGAAGATTTGCCAACGATTTGGAACGAACGCATTCAAACCTATTTAAACATTACGCCAAAAACTGATAAAGAAGGTATTTTACAAGATGTTCATTGGAGCGCAGGTATGTTTGGATATTTCCCTACCTATGCACTAGGTAGCGCCTATGCAGCACAAATTTATTACACTATGAAAAAAGAGATTGATATTGATGCCCTCATTAGAAATAATAATATTAAAGCAATTAATGAATGGATGAAAGAAAAAATTCATTGTTACGGTTCAACAAAAAAACCACTTGAATTATTAGAAGCGGTCACCAAAGAACCATTCAATCCATCATATTATGTACAATATTTGAAAGAAAAGTACTCATCGCTACTTTAAAGGAGTGATTCGATGATTAAAAGCTATCACAAGCATAGCGAAGCATTGCTAGAACAACTACCTAAAGGAGTATTTATCACAGTAAAAGATAAAGATGGACGTATTAATACAATGACAATCGCTTGGGGACACATCGGTGTAATTTGGAGCAAACCAGTTTTTATCGCTTATGTACGGTATTCTCGGTTTACCTATAATCTCTTGACACAAGCAGAAGATTATACAATCAATGTGCCTGTTAAAGTCGATATGAAAGCAGCGTTAAAAATCGCTGGGACAGAATCAGGACGGGATATCGATAAGTTTAAAAAAGCGAACCTGACACTAAAACCTGGACGTAAAGTAACATCTCCTGTTATAGCCGAGTGTGAGTTACATTATGAATGTAAATTACTCTATACTCAAACTCAAGAACCTGCACTTATTCCAGATAATATAAAAGCGCACCACTATAGAAATCATGATACACATATCATGTTCTTTGGAGAAATAGTGGATAGCTATGTTTTAGGAGAATAACATGAAAGCATTACAATCAAAAGTATTAAAAACCAAGTCTTCCATCCTTAGACCATTTACAATGAATGATGCTGAAGCCATGTTTTCTGAGTGGTGTCAAGATCCTAAAGTCACTGAGTTCTTATCCTGGGATCCGCATACATCAATAGAGATGACAAAGGCAATACTAAAACTTTGGATAGATGCATATAATACTAAACACACCTATAGGTGGGCGATTGTAAGTCCACAAACACATAAAGTCATTGGCTCTATCGATTGTGTCAAATTTAATGAACACCATGAGCGTGCTGAAATTGGATACGCGTTATCACGGTCATATTGGAATCAAGGGATTATGACAGATGCCTTACACGCTGTAATGCACTTTCTCTTTACTGAAGTTGGTGTCAACAGGATTATGGCAAGACACTATTTAGCAAATCCTAAGTCGGGAAGAGTTATGGAAAAGTGTGATATGGTTAAAGAAGGTATTTTTAGAGAATTTCACAAAGCAAAAGACGGAACCTATTTAGACATGGTTCAATACGGAATTATTAAGAAGGATTACATAAGACATATTGATTATAAGGAGAGTAAAAATGAGCCAAATTATTAGTGGAAAAGAACTATCTAAAACAATTAGACAAGAGGTAAAAGACAAAGTAACAAAATTGCAAGAAACATACGGAAAAGTACCCCACTTAGTTGTTGTTCTTGTTGGTGAAGACCCTGCAAGTCAATCTTATGTTAAGGCAAAGAAACGTGCGTGTGAAAAAGCTGGGATGAAAAGTACGATTATTCGTAAAGAAGACACGATTACTGAAGACGAGCTTTTAGATATCGTAGCACAACTCAATAAAGATCCAGATGTTCATGGAATTTTAGTTCAACTCCCAATTCCCAAACATATTGATGAAAACAAAGTTATCAATGCAATTAAACAAGAAAAAGATGTTGATGGATTCCACCCGTTAAATGTAGCAGCTATACATACTGGTGAAAAAGGTATTCTTCCTGCAACGCCTAAAGGGATTATTACTATGCTTAAAAGTACGAATCAAGAAATTGAAGGAAAACGTGCTTTAGTTATCGGAAGAAGTAATATCGTTGGAAAACCAGTTTCTATGTTATTATTAAAAGAGAATGCAACGGTTACAATAGCTCATTCAAGAACAAAGAATATGAAAGAGCTTGCGCTTCAATCTGACATCTTAGTTGCGGCTGTCGGACGCGCACACTTTGTTACAGCCGATATGGTAAAAGAAGGCGCTATTGTTATTGATGTTGGTGTTAATCGCACGGAGGAAGGGAAATTAGTAGGTGACGTTGATTTTGAGAACGTTAAAGACAAAGCCTCATTTATCACCCCAGTCCCTGGCGGAGTAGGACCGATGACTATTGCATCACTCTTACAAAATACGGTTGAGTGTTTTGTAAACATCGAAAAAAAATAATGTGGTGATGGTATGATTGAACGATATCGTTTAGAAACGATGCATAAGTTATTTCAAGATGAATCAAAGTTTAACGCTTTTTTGGCTGTAGAAATTGCAGCCTTAAAGGCGTTTTCTAAGTTGGGTAAGATACCTAAAGAAGATGTTGAAAAGATTGAAAATAATGCATGGATTGATGTCCATCGAATTAAAGAAATCGAGCAGGAAACAAAACATGACGTGATTGCATTCACGCGCGCTGTATCGGAATCTCTAGGTGATGAAAAAAAATGGGTACATTATGGATTAACTAGCACAGATGTTGTGGATACAGCCATGAGTGTTTTGTATCAGCAAGCCAATCAAATTATTGAAACAAAACTGGACTTATTTATGGACGTATTAAAAGAGAAAGCATACGCTTATAAAGAGGCGCCTTGTATAGGTAGAACACATGGTATACACGCTGATATTACTGCTTTCGGCTTAAAATTTGCTCTTTACTATGATGAGTTCATGCGACATAAAAAACGCTTTAAAGCTGCAAGAGAGACAATAGAAGTCGGACAAATTAGTGGTGCGGTCGGTAATTTTGCAAATACCCCGCCAGAAATTCAAGACGACGTTTGTAAAACTTTAAATTTAGCATCCGCAAATATATCGACACAAACATTACAACGAGATCGCCATGTAGAGTACATGAATAGTTTGGTGATGATGGCAACCTCGATTGAAAAAATTGCTGTTGAGATTAGACATTTACAACGAACTGAAGTTGGCGAAGTACGAGAAGCATTTAGCAAAAATCAAAAAGGGTCTTCTGCTATGCCACATAAAAAGAATCCTATTGCATCTGAAAATATGACAGGGTGTGCACGAATTATGCGTGGATATTTGACGAGTGTCTATGAAAATGTATCGTTGTGGCACGAAAGAGATATTAGCCATTCTTCTGTCGAACGCGTTGTTTTCCCAGATGCTTTGATGTTGCTTGATTATATGTTTACGCGATATGCCAAGGTTATTAAAGAACTTGAGGTAAATAAAACGCGAATGAGAACGAACATATCTCTTACCTATGGGGTGATTTTTTCACAACGTGTTATGCATGCATTAATTGACAAAGGCCTATCACGAGAAGAAGCATATGATCTTATCCAGCCATTAACTAATCAAGCCTATACAGAACAAGTTCAATTTCTTGATATTTTAAAATCATCGAATGCAATTACAAAATATTTATCACATGAAGCCATTGAATCATGCTTTACTTTGGACTATTACTTAAAAGAGGTAGATACGATTTTAACCCGTGTCTTTAAGGAGAATTAGCATGAAAGTATTACGTATTATTATATGGGTGTTATACCCTATTATTTTGATTATGTTTTTTGCATCTTTACTCACTACAAGTCCTTACTTAACGATTTCAAAAGGGCTTTATGACAGTCATGATGATATTACCTACGATTATGATTATGTTGCTAGTGAAATTATGTCATATTTAAATTATGGTCGTGATGACTTACTAATTGGTGCAGATGCTGAGGATGAGTCTGTCATTATGAGAGATATTGAGATACGACACATGGAAGATGTTAAAGATTTATATACAATACTAAGACTCGTCGCAGTTGGGAGTTTAGTAGTAGTGATTGCAATTGGCGTTTTTATGTATAAAAAAGATAAAGCGTTCTTGTATGAATCCCTAAGAAACATTTATTGGGTACCCCTTATGTTTGTAGCGTTTATCGGAACTTGGGTGCTTATTGACTTCGGTCGGTTATTCACGTGGTTCCATCAAATATTTTTCACTAATGATGATTGGATATTACGAAGTGATGACGTCTTAATCCAATTATTACCACAAGCGTTTTGGATGGTTAGTGGGATAATCATTTTAATCGGTACTGTATTAGGCTTGTTATTAACGTTGTATTTAAACAAAAAATTGCTAAAACAAAAAATTTAACAAATTAGTGCTTGCATTATCAAGTGTGGTTAGTTAGAATAAATTTGTTAGTGTCATATATGATCAGAAATAGGGTCTGATTGTCTCTACCCCACACCTTAAATGTGGGACTATGATACGAAATACATAAGAGAGAATTCTCCCTTTTTTGCGTATGGTGCTAACACAAACCAAAAAAATAGGAGGATTTTTTTATGGAAAAAGTGTTAGCATTCTTTCATGTTCGTGAAAGAAAATCAACGTTAAAAACAGAACTACTAGCAGGACTCACTACCTTTTTAGCCATGGCCTATATCATTCCAGTAAACACAACGATACTAGGCGAATCTGGTGCAGGAATACCAAATGGTGGTATTTTCTTTGCAACGATTATGGCTAGTGTTATTGCAGCAATCATCATGGGAATGGTTGCAAATTATCCAGTTGCCTTAGCGCCGGGTATGGGTGTTAATGCCTTCTTTGCGTACGGTGTTGTTGGGTATTATGGATTATCATGGCAAGCAGCGCTTGCAGCGGTATTATTATCTGGAGTACTATTTTTAATTATTTCACTTTCTGGTATAAGAAAACAAGTTATTAATGCAATCCCTGCGGGATTAAAATATGCCGTTGGTGCCGGAATTGGTTTCTTCATTACCTTCATTGGATTAACGACCGCAGGAATTGTCGTTGGAGATCCGGATACATACGTATCTCTAGGTGATTTTTCTCACCCAGCCGTATTACTCGGAATATTTGGGATTATTTTAGTTGTTGTTTTATATGCAATGGGGAACAAGTTTTCACTTATATTAGCGATTATTATTACGGCGGTTGTTGGACTTATTTTAAACGCATTAGGTGTAGAGCATATGCCGGCATATACGAAACCAGAAACTATGCCTTTATGGCAAGACATTAAGGCGACATTTGGACAAGCATTTGTAGGTATACCTGATCTTTTTAAAGCGCCAGAAGCGGTCTTTATTATTTTTACCTTCTTATTTGTAGATTTCTTTGATACCGCAGGAACATTAATCGGTGTTGGAAATCGCGCAGGTTTAATCGATGAAGAAGGCGAACTTATTGATGGCAATAAAGCGCTACTTGCAGACTCTTGCGGAACAATTGCTGGTGCGGTGTTAGGGACAAGTACTGTTACTAGTTATGTAGAATCAACGACAGGGATCGAACAAGGTGGTAGAACAGGAATTACCGCCATTACTGTAGGCGTATTATTTTTAATATCTCTAGTTTTATATCCGTTCTTAAGTGTTTTTACAGGGGTATTCGATGCGGAGTTAGGTGTGAATTTTTCACCAGTAACTGCCATGGCATTGGTTATGGTAGGCGCATTAATGATTACCCAGCTTAAAGATATTGATTGGAACGATAAAGCCATTGTTATTCCAGCGTTCTTAACGATTGCCTTTATGGTGTTTGCGTATTCAATCGCTGAAGGGATTGCTGTAGGATTTATTTTCTATCCAATCATCATGATTGCATCTAAACGTGCTAAAGAGGTTCATCCTGTAATGTACGGGTTATGGTTCTTCTTTGTCTTATTCTTTATTTTGAACGTTTTTTACTAACAACATTAACCTACAATAATAGAAGAGATTAGCCTGTTGCTAATCTCTTTTAATTATGCGTATGTAAGGGCTTTTATTTACAATAATTGTGTGCTACACTAAATATACAAAAGATTATGGTTTTAGAGGTGAAATTTATGAAATTGTTATGGGAATACGACATGGTCGTAAGAACGCTTAAACGTATAACTCATGAGATTATTGAACGGGAAGCAGATCTTGATAATGTGATTTTACTAGGCATTGAAAAAAGTGGAGTATTGGTTGCAGAAATGATTCATAACAATTTACAGAAATTTGAAGGATTGAATGTCCCTCTACACGGTCTAGATATTTCTGCACACCGGGATGATATGAAGAAAAAAGATGGAACAAAACTTGACCTTGATGTTACTAATAAACATGTGATTTTGGTAGATGATGTACTTTATACAGGAAGAACAGCTCGTGCAGCAATGGATTCAGTCATCGATTTAGGAAGACCATCTACAATACAGTTAGCAGTGTTGATTGATAGAGGACATAGAGAACTACCTATTAGAGCAGATTACGTTGGAAAAAATATACCCACACGGTTTGATGAAAGTGTAGTGGTTAATTTAAAAGATAAAGAGGGCGTTTTTTTAACGACTAAGTAGGAGGAGTATAATGAACGCAATTAAAAAACAAGATGTTGAACTATACGAAACGATGAAACAAGAAATGGATCGTCAAGAAAATCATTTGGAACTAATTGCAAGTGAAAACTTTACAAGTAAAGCGGTATTAGAAGCACAAGGAAGCATTCTTACAAACAAATACGCAGAAGGGTACCCGAAGAAACGGTATTATGGAGGATGTGAATACGTAGATGTAGTTGAAAACTTAGCCCGTGAACGATTAAAAAAATTGTTTAACGTAAAATATGTTAATGTACAACCGCATTCAGGATCCACAGCTAATATGGGAGCATACCGTGCCGTTGTTAACCACGGAGATAAAATTTTAGGAATGAGTTTGGACCATGGTGGGCATTTAACACATGGACATCCATTAAATTTTAGTGGCGTTGATTATACATTTCATAGTTACGGTGTGGATAAAGACACAGAAATGATTGATTACGAAGATGTTTTACGGATAGCAAAAGAGGTTAAGCCAGCATTAATTGTGGCTGGTGCCAGTGCATATTCAAGAGAAATAGATTTTAAAAAATTCCGTGATATTGCAGATGAAGTTGGTGCGAAACTAATGGTTGATATGGCACATATTGCGGGGTTAGTGGCTGCTGGCATTCATAATAATCCATGTGATGTAGCAGATATTGTTACGTCAACGACACATAAAACATTGCGGGGACCACGTGGAGGAATAATTTTAACAAATAATTTTGAAATATATAAGAAAGTCAACCGCGTGGTCTTTCCTGGAATACAGGGGGGTCCTTTGATGCATGTTATTGCTGGAAAAGCAGCTGCTTTTTTAGAAGCATCAAAAGTCGAGTTTAAAGCCTATCAACATCAAGTGGTCAATAATGCAAAAGCATTAGCTAACTCACTAATGGATTTAGGATTTAATGTTGTCAGTAAAGGAACAGATAATCATTTAATGTTGGTTGACGTTAAGTCACTGACTACACTTACTGGAAAAGCGGCAGAAGAACTTCTTGGAAAAGTCAATATAACTTGTAATAAAAACACCATTCCAAATGATCCTGAAAAACCATTTATTACAAGTGGAATACGGCTTGGAACGGCGGCTTTGACTAGTCGTCACTTTACTGAAGAAGATATGGTTCACATAGGGAAACTGATTTATGATACCTTGATGAATCCAACCAATGATTTTGTCTTAGATGAAGTCAAAAAACAAGTATTAGATTTAACCAAGAAATATCCTTTATATAGATAAATAAAAAGCCACAAAAAATGTGGTTTTTTATTTATTAAAACGTTTACATGTTGCAACATAAGAGGAGATATGTTGTATAATAGTAACGAGCATCACATAAGATGCAAAACAACATGTTTGAAAAAGCTCATTTTTTGAACATGTTGTTTTATTAAGAGGGAGAGAGTTATGAAGAAAGAAGATGTGTTAAAAAAAGCCTCACAAGCAGATGTAAAATACGTGCGCTTATGCTTTACCGATATTCATGGACTAATTAAAAACGTCGAAATACCTGCAAGTAAATTAGAAGATGCTTTAGATAACAACGTTATGATTGACGGTTCAAGTATTGATGGGTTTTCACGGTTACAAGAATCAGATATGTACTTGCACCCAGATTATGATACGTTTTTAGTGTTATCATGGGAGAATACTGATTATGGAAAAGTTGCAATGCTTATTTGTGATGTGTTCATGCCTAATGGTCAACCATTTGAAGGTGACCCAAGGTTTATTTTAAAACGTAATTTGAAAGTCATGAAAGAAATGGGATTTGGAAAATTTAATATTGGACTAGAACCAGAATTTTTCTTACTTAAAAAAGACCGCGAAGGGAAAATCACTTTAGAATCAAATGACCATGGAGGATATTTTGATTTATCTCCAGTTGATGGTGCAGAACATTGTCGACGTGATATCGTATTAGAGTTAGAAAAACTTGGATTTAATATGGAAGCATCACATCACGAGGTCGCACCTGGACAACACGAAATTAACTTTGAGTATGATGATGCCGTTGAAGCATGCGATCGCTTACAGATGTTTAAACTTGTCGTTAAAAACGTTGCTAAACGACACGGATTACATGCGACATTTATGCCAAAGCCGATAGAAGCAGTTAATGGATCAGGAATGCATACAAACTGTTCATTAACGGACAAAGATGGCAATAATACATTTTATGATGCAAATGACAAACTGGGATTAAGTGAAACATGTTACCACTGGATTGGTGGAATCATGGAACATGCTAGAGGATTCACTGCGATTACTAACCCAATTGTAAACTCATATAAACGCTTAGTACCTGGATATGAAGCCCCATGTTATAATTCATGGAGCGACATTAATCGTTCTACAATGATTCGCATCCCAGCATCGCGTGGAAAACAAACGCGGACTGAAATCCGTAGCGTTGACTCTGCAACGAATCCATATTTGGCAATGAGCGTCATTTTAGCGAGTGGATTAGATGGAATTAAGAATAAAATTCAATGTGTTGATCCAGTCTATATCAACCTTTATGAACTTGATCGCGAAAGTCGTGAATCGATGGGAATCAAAAATTTACCTGAAAATCTTAAAGACGCGATGAAAGCGTTGCGTAAAGATGATATTGTACAAGAAGCTTTAGGTAATCATGTATACAAAAAGTTTTTAGACGCTAAACAAGATGAATGGGACCGTTTCAGAATGAGTGTTACTGAATGGGAAATTAAAACCTATCTTAACAATCTATAAAAATAGGGGCGAATAATCGCCCCTATTTATTTGCTTCTTCAATGAGTTTTTTAAGGTCAGAAGTATTAAAATGATAGGTCTCGGTACAAAAATGACATACAGTATCTATTTTTCCATCCTCTTCAAGTAAGGTGGTTAATTCCTTTTTACCTAAAGAAATTAATCCACGTTCAAATTTTTCTCGACTACAATTACAGGCATAGTCTAAATCTAAATGTTGTAAAATTTGGTGGTCGTCTCCTGTAATCATTTGTATCATGTCTTCAGGAGTCATACCTTTTTCTAACATTTGAGTCACTGGTGGTAATGATGAGAGTTTTCGTTCGATAACGCCGATTGTATCATCATCACACCCTGGCATACGTTGTAAGATAAACCCACCTGCATAGCTTATTGAGTTATTTTCATTAACTTTGACACCAAGACTTACCGCAGATGGAATTTGTTCACTGGCTGTAAAATAGTAGGCAAAATCTTCGGCAATTTCACCCGTTTGGATACGTGCGGTACTGGTAAAATTATCTCTTACTTTAACATCTTTAGTTACATGAATGAATCCGTTCCCAACGGCTTGACCAACATTGAGCTTGCCACTATTGTATTGTAGCATTACATGTGGATTACCGACATAACCACGGACCTCACCGTTGGCATTGGTTGTGGCAACCATACCTTCAATTGGACCGTCACTTTCAACTCTTATTGTGAGTTCTTGATCACCTTTATACATTGCACCCATAATAACACTTGCAGTTAACAACCGACCAAGAGCGGCAGCACTTGTGGGCCATAAATCGTGTATCTGTTGTGCGTGGCTTATTAAGTTTGTTGTTGATGCTGCATATAAACGAACATGGCCGTCAAATGCATATGCTTTTACTAAATAGTCTTTCATAGTTATCACCGGAAGTATTATAGCATATTTCAGTACTTAATTAAAACAATTGAATTTATTAGTTTTTTATGGCAAAATAGTGTCAGTTTCAAGGAGTGATGAGATCATGAAAATTGGAAATTATACAGTTAAAAACAAGGTTATTGTTGCCCCTTTAGCTGGCATATCTAACAATGCATTTCGAGCCATTGTAAATCGGTTTGATCCAGGGCTTATTTATACAGAAATGATTAGTGATAAAGGGATTATTCATGGAAATAAACGCACCACGGATATGTTGAGAATAGAAGATGATGAGGGACCTGTAGCGTTACAATTGTTTGGCGTGTCACCAACGGTTCTCCAAGCGGCAACAAAAATTGCATCTAAACAAAAAAATGTTGTGACGATTGACCTTAATGCAGGATGTCCCGTTCCTAAAGTTGTTAAAGGAAATGGTGGTGCTAGCTTAATGTTGGATGAAGCGCTAACGGCAGCCATTGTCAAAGCTATGGTTGAGGTAAGCACGAAACCAGTCACAGTTAAAATTAGAGCTGGATGGGATAAAGATCATCTTAATGCAGTTAGTCTCGCTAAACAAGTTGAAGCAGCAGGCGCGAGCGCCATTGCTGTCCACGGGAGAACACGTAAGCAAATGTATAAAGGGATATCTGACTTATCAGTTATTAAAGCAGTAAAAGAAGCCGTTAGTATTCCAGTCATTGGAAATGGCGATATACTTACGCCTGAGGATGCTAAACGCATGCTTAATGAAACTGGATGTGATGCAGTAATGATTGGACGAGGTATATTAGGGAATCCTTGGTTGATTAAGCAGACTATTGATTATTTAAATACAGGAAAATATGAACACGACGTATCATTAAAAGCACGCTTTGCAATGATAAAGGAGCATGCTGAACGTCTTTCACAACTTAGAGGAGAAAAGATAGCGGTGTTAGAAATGCGTGGTCATGTACCTTGGTATATTAAAGGCTTGCCACATGCAAGTTATGTAAAGCGAGATGTTGCTGGTGCAAAAACACTTGTAGAACTAAACGATATATTAGATAAATACTATGAACGCTTAAACAAAAGGCACAATGACTAAATTTCATTGTGCCTTTTGTTTTTTATATTTCGTAATCTTCATAACGGTGTCTTAAGGTGTTTGAAACGAGTGCTTTTATTATCGTGCCTTCTTCGGTATAGTCTTTTGTGAGTATATGACTGTAATCTGAAAGTATATTAATAATTTCACCTTTGTCAAAAGGAATTTTATAAGTTATGATTTTGTCATCTTTGCTAAGCAGTTGGTGAATTTTCTCTATGAGTTCATCAATATTGATGTCGTCTTTTAAGGAGACTTTTACATTTGGAGCAAAGCCAAACGGAAGACTATCTTTTGTTAGATCAAGTTTATTAAACACATAAAGCGTTTCGATTTGGTCTGCATCAAGTTCTTTTAAAACCTTATTTGTTGTAGCAATTTGATCGATGTAATATGGGTTAGAAAAATCAACAACATGAAGCAACAAATCAGCTTCTTTAATTTCTTCTAGTGTTGATTTAAATGAATCAACAAGTTCGTGTGGAAGATTTGAGACAAACCCTATGGTGTCAGTTAAGATGAAAGGTCGTGTATTTGGGAGCTCAATACGTCTCGATGTGGTTTCTAAAGTAGCAAATAATTGATCTTTTACTTTGACATTATAGCCCTCATCAACGTTGGCTTCTTCTAAGAGTTTATTCATTAAGGTGCTCTTTCCAGCGTTTGTATAACCGACAACCGCAACGGTCTTGATAAGAGATTTTTGTCTGTTTTTGCGATTGGTTTGTCGCACATCAACAATTTGTGCTAAGGCTTTTTCCAATTTATGAATCTCTTGTTCAATTTTACGACGGTTTAATTCAATTTTTTTCTCACCTGGACCTCTTGATCCAATACCGCCTTGTTGGCGCTCAAAAGATGCGCTCAAGACCTTTAATCTTGGTAAAATGTATTTAAGTTGAGCGACTTCAACTTGTAACATGGCTTCTTTAGTTTTAGCTCTTTTGGCAAAGATGTCTAAAATAAGAAGTGTACGGTCAATAACGGGGATAGTTAGTGCTTCTTCGAGATTTCTTATTTGACTGGCAGTAAGTTCTTCATTAAAAATGGCAAGATCTATATCATTGGCATCGATATACATTTTGATTTCTTCTATTTTTCCTGTACCAATACGATAATTTGCGGTTGCTAGTTTGCTGTCTTGTACAAAAATAGCATCTGTTTCTATATGTAATGTGTTTGCTAAAGCGCTAAGTTCATCCATATAGATGGATATTTTTTTGCCTTTATAATGGTCTAATCCGATAAGTATGGCTTTTTTCATCTGCATCACCTCTTATTGTTATTATAGCATGTTTATTATATAATTTTAAATAATATTGAGAAAATAAAAGCTCTATATTTAGCGGTTTCCCATAAATATAGAGCCTATTTCATGTTATTCCGTAATCACTTTAGATTGATGGAATCTTTCTTTAAATTCTATTAGTGCTTCAATTTGTTCTTTAGAGTATTGCTTCTTTTCTTTTGTAACAACCAACTTACATACATTTTCAGTAACGCGGTGAATTACTGCAATCACATATCCAGTAAAGCTTTTGAGCGGCTCAAACTCCCCTAGAACGTAGGCTTTAATTTCCTTTTCATGGTCGAATGTTTTGGGTAAGAATCCATAATTTACTGGGTAAATAGTCCCATGATTAGGATTAACACTTCCTAAGGGGCGGTCAATAACTACTTCGACTTTCTCTCCTAACAACTCTTTCATGAACATCTCCTTATATTTGTGATTTTTTATATTTTTTGAGTCTTGAATCCTGTCTTTGTGGAAAGGCTTACTTTTATTATATCATGTTTTTATTATTGTCGTAATTAAAATAAGAAAGAAGCGTAAAATTACGCTTCTTTATAAACCACACTTAAGTTGTGCGTTACAGTTTGTACATGTGTGGCAACCACCGAGATTCTCCACTGTACCTTCTAAACAAATCGGGCAGATATCACCTGCTTCAACACCGATATTACGGTCTTGCCGGTCACTTCTTAAGCCTTTTGTTTTTGTTTCTTTAGGTTCTTTTATTTCATCCTCAAGTTCAACACCAAGTTCATTAATAGCAACTTGTTTAGGTTTTGATGGTTCTTTTGTATCATCTTTTGTAAGATTTAATACTTGTGAATCACGAGAGCCATCAACATAAACGGTACCACCTTTAGCGCCACCCTTATAAAGTCTTGAATAGACGTCTTCAACTTCTTCAACGGAATATCCTTTAGGTGCATTTACAGTTTTTGAAATTGAAGAATCGACCCATTTTTGAATTGTGCATTGCATGTCTACATGGGCTTCAGGTGCTAAATCCATTGCACTTACAAATGTTTCTGGAAGTGTATCTTTTGTGTATCCAGGATACACTTTTAGATACTGCTCAACAATTGGTGCATTTACTTCAATGTATCGTCCTAATCGTCCACTTCTAAAATAACTGAACGCAAAGTATGGTTCTAAACCAGTCGATACACCAACCATAGTTCCTGTCGAACCTGTAGGTGCTATGGTTAGTAAATGTGAGTTTCTAATGCCATATTTTAAAACACCTTCTCTAATATATTTAGGCATTTTCTTCATATAGCCACTCTCTAGAAACTTTTCTCTATTTTCTTGGGTCTTCATGAAAGGGAATGGTCCTTTTTCTTTAGCTAGCTCAACACTCGTCTCATAGGCTTTGATTGCAATAAACTCGAAAAGTTTATCGGCAAGCTCAATACCATCTTTCTTACCATAGGTACGGTTGCACCAAATTAATAAGTCATGAAGTCCCATGACGCCTAATCCAATTCGGCGTTCACCTAAGGCTTGCTTTTCATTTTCTTCCAAGAAATAATGGGTTTTGTCAATAACATTATCTTGGAGTCTAACGGCAACTTCAATTGTTTTATTAAGTTTGTCCCAATCGACATCTTTTTGATCGTGATCAACCATTTGTGATAGGTTTATAGCTGCCAAGTTACATACAGAATAAGGGGCTAATGGTTGTTCACCACAAGGATTGGTACAAACAACTTTTTGGTCATAACCAACAGCGTTGGTCATTTCATTGGCATTATCGATAAAGAAAATACCAGGTTCTGCGGAATATGTGGCACAGATGTTAATTAAGTTCCACAGTTCTTTTGCTTTTAATGTGTAGTGTGTTTTAACTGGGAGTCCCATAGCTTCCCATTGTCTAACATCACCAACACGGTGCCACTCTTCATCATAAATACGTTTTTGTTCATCATTGTAATTGTCGATATCAGGGAAACGGAGCTGATAATCATCGTCATTTTCAATGGCCTGCATAAATTCTTTAGTTATGGCAACAGAAATGTTAGCTCCGCTTAAGAATTCAGGGTTATTAACCTCGTAATGTCCTCCTTTATTTAATCGTTCAAAGGCAGTATCTACAATACGTTTTGAAAAGATATCAGAAGATTTTTTAGACGCTTCCAAAATATATTCATTGATTTCAACTTCTTCATCACTTAAAGGGACAAATTTAAGTTTGTTTTTCGCGGCTTTTACAATCGCAGGTTCCTTAATGGTTTCTATTAAAAACTGTAGAACTTTTGGGTTTTGCATTTTTGAGATAATAAAATCAATAATATCTGGATGCCAATCACCAAGCATAATCATTTGTGCACCGCGACGAGAGCCCCCTTGTTCAACTAGATGGGTTAATTCTGATAAATCGTGAAGCCAACTTACGGCACCGCTTGATTTACCATTTACACCTTTAGCTAACGCGTTTTTTGGACGCAATGTTGATCCGTTTGTTCCTACACCACCACCACGTGACATGATTTCCATAACTTGTTTACGGTGGTCGCTAATACCACCTCGTGAATCGTGAATAAATGGCATTACAAAGCAATTGAAATAGGTGACTTCTGTTTTAGATCCTGCACCGAATAATACACGCCCAGCAGGAACTAAGTTTTGCGATGCAACTTCATGATAGAAATCTTCTTGAACGGATTTACTTTCATCTTCTCCAAGATGTGCAGATAAGCGTTTGGCAATTTGTTCGTAAAAAAGTTCTAAAGGCTTATCAACTTGGCTTCTTCTTCTTGTTATTAAGCCGTTTTTATCAGCATCTTCAGTACTTGCTAAAAATTCATCTTCGACTTTAATTGTTACATTATCGTTATCTATGCTTTGAACCCATCCTATCCCTCTTGCTGGAAATTTCGGATCATCTTTTACTATAGTAATGATTAGGTCGCCTTCTTCTAAGGTTGCAAGTGTTAGGTCTTTTTGTGTATAACGATCTAACATTACTAAGCGTGATACCCCTTCTAAAGACAGTGTCATGTTATCAGTAATAGGGAACAAATGAGTGAAATGTTCATTGATTGCTTTGTTTAATCGAGTGATGTAATTCTTTGGGTACTGTTTCATGATATTACCTCCACATATTAGTTGTAATTATCATTATAATTTAATTAAGTTCAAAATGGTAGTACTTGACTTTTTTTATTGTCTATGAAATGTCGACTATACCGCTTATATTAGGTCTAATTTAATTTTTGTTAAATTTTACAACTACTTTTTTACATTTCGCGAAAATAACTAGGTAATGTGTTATAATTTAAGGTAGATAGACATCGAAGGAGGCTAGTAAATGGAAGCACTTGACATTTTAATATTACAACTTTATAGTCTAAGTATTTTCGCTACATTGGTCAAACCAAAAATTAAAACCAATGTTTATAGAACATTAAAACTATTTGTGGTTTTATTGTATATTAGCGTTCTTTTTATGGTGTCATCAAGCCCCTTCGAAGGCGCAGTTTGGATACTTATAATTAAATTAATTTCGGTAACCGGAGTTTTGATTGTCATGATTCAAACAGAGGTTCGCTTGCTACTGCGTTTCTTTGGCGTTAAAACAGGATTACTTCTGTCTAATGTTATTGAAGAAGATGTAAAGGTTGAGGTACTAAGAACAGTTGATTATTTAGCTGCTCGTAAAATTGGTGCATTGATTACATTTGAGCGGAATGTAGCCTTGGACGATTATATTAAACAAGCATTTCAAATAGATGCTCCTTTAAATGGTGAGTTATTATCATCTATATTTATACCACAAACACCGCTTCATGATGGGGCTGTGATTATTAAAAACAATAAAATAATGGCTGCTGGAACCTACTTTCCTCCAAGTGAAAATCCGGATATACCTAAACATTTAGGATCACGTCATCGCGCAGGTATAGGCATTAGTGAAGTAACAGATGCCTTGACAATTATTGTCAGTGAACAATCTGGATTTATTAGTGTCGCATTAAATGGTTATCTCGATCAAGATATTAGTAAAGATTCGCTATTATTATATTTAGAAAAATACTTACAAAATTAGTTAGAAATTGAGGGATATGAATGATTTTAGAATCCTATAATCTTCTAATAATTGCAGCGATATGGTTTTTACTGGTCATAACCAAGCGCGTTGTAACAAAAAAAGGAGACATTGATGTCTTGCTTTTTTTCATTGTTATCACTGCATTTGTTTTATTTGACATTATGCAATTATACGAGGTCGAGTTTACAATATTAACAAGTGCATTGTATTTTGGATTTGCAATGACATTGTTTTTCTTTGTCCCAAGAGATTTATCCAAAAAAGATAACAGCAAAATTAAAATTAAGGCACTAAAAAAAGAATTAAAGTTATTAACTACAAGTTATGAGTCGTTACGCAAACGATTTATTGCACTTATTGAGTTGCAAAAAGATGGTGTTATTTTTCGTAGTGATGATGGAAATATGTTTATAACTGAGCCGTGTAAAATGATGATTGAAGCAACATCAAATGAGTTTACCCAATTAGACTATGAAAAACAGATTCATCATGATGATATTCATGGGTTTCAAAAGCTATTAGACAAACTAAATAAAAAGAATTCTCATTATGAGACGACATATAGATATAATGTGGGAAATGGCTATATATGGGTCAAAGAACGAGGTTATATTGTATACTATGAAGATCGATCAATGATTATTTCAATCATGAAATCTTTAGATGTGAAACGGTATCCTGAAACCGAAGTTGAGATGCTTAACAATCTTCCTATTGATCAAGCGTTTCTTGAAGCGTTACAATCATTAAACAGGGTCAAAAAACCGTATCACATTATCTTCTTTGAATTGTCGACGATTCCTAAAGTGAATGAAAAATACGGCCGTGACATCGGAGATTTAATGATGGGTGAGTTTTTGAATAAACTACGGTATAATTTTGTGAAAGATGAACAAAGTATTTTTCGTTTAACAGGCATTCGCTTTGCGATGATCGTTAAAGATGAACGAAAATATAATATTTTAGAACGCGCTTTATCACACGGTGGAGAATTATTGAATTTTGAGATGACATTTGGCAATGTCAGTCAAAGCATTTATCCACATTTTGGAATTCAAAGGATTACTATGTTTGATGAGCCGTTGGATGAAATAATAAAAAGAACACATAAAGCCCTGGATATTGCAATTAATGATAAAACAACAGAAAACTATTTTATAATTGGGGGATAATATGGACAAAGCAACCCTAAGAACGACCTTTTTAAAAAGACGCAAACTCTTAGATGAAAAAATGCATCAATTATTTTCAATGATGCTTAAAGATAAACTAAAAACTTATTTAAAAGAACACAATGTGAAAACCTTGGGAATTTACTATCCTATGAGAAAGGAAATCGATTTGCTCGATTTTAAAGATGAGTTTGATACCCATTTACCCAAAGTTGGGAAAAAGGGAATTGTCTATTATCAAGATCGTGGCGCATATGAACCAGCGCCATTTCATACAACGGTTCCTACTCACAACGATATTACCGCACTTGACAGCCTTGATGCAGTGATTGTTCCAGGGTTAGTATTTGATAAAGATCGTTATCGCATAGGGTATGGAAAAGGATACTATGACGAACTGTTGAGCCGGTACAAAGGATTAAGTATCGGTGTTTGTTTTGAGCTTTTCATGTTAGATAGCATACCTAAAGAACCACACGATAAACAATGTGATGTTTTAATTACCGAATCACGTATCATCAAGGAGTGAGTATATGACATATTCTGTTATTATTGTTGCTGCTGGGGAAGGCAAGCGAGCTGAACTAGGGTTTAATAAAGTATTATTTAAAATTCATAATAAACCACTCATTCAGTATAGTCTCGATTTTTTTAATCGTGACCCCCGTTGTACCCAAATCATACTAGTCGTTAACAAAAAAGATGAAACACGTATTAAATCTCAATATAATGATATTGTTGATACAATTGTTATTGGCGGCGAGTTAAGACAAGACAGTGTTCAAAACGGATTAGAACATGTGAGAGAAGAGACTGTTCTCATTCATGATGGGGCAAGACCGTATCTAGATATACATATGGTAAACCGCCTTTTAGAAACTTTAAAAGATGTCGATGCGGCAAGTGTCGCAGTTCCCATATATGACACAGTCAAACGGGTTCAAAATGACATTTTTTTAGAAACGATAAACCGTAATGAATTGATGTTAATGCAAACGCCACAAGGATTTATAACATCAGTGATAAAACAAGCATATGAAAATAAAGGTAACAAAGAATATACATGTGATATAACCCTTGTAAATGATGTACTTAATATTAAAACGCGTGTTGTTTTAGGACACCGTAAAAATATTAAAGCAACAACAAAAGAAGATATAGATATCTTGGAGATGATGTTAACATGATGCGCATTGGTCACAGTACAGATATGCATAGACTAAAATCTGGGGAACGTCTAAATATAGGGGGAATATCAATTCCATCTCCTTATGAAAGTGTTGGACATAGTGATGCGGATTGTTTACTGCATGCGATTAGTGAGGCATTGTTAGGAAGCTTAGCCCTTGGAGATTTAGGTAGCCATTTTCCTGATACTGATGAAATAAATAGAAACCTTGATTCAAAAAAAATATTGCAATTTGTACACGACATGATAAAATCAAGACACTATCAAATTAACAATATAGATTCGATGATTTTTTTAGAAAAGCCAAAATTAAATAGTTATATTGAAAAAATGAGAGAAACCATTGCACAGCTCTTAGATATAGCATTAGATTCTGTTAGCATTAAAGCAACCACAGGTGAAAAACGTGGTCTAATCGGCACCAATCAAATGATTGTATGTGAAGCTGTAGTTTTAGTAACGAAACGGAGTGATGAAGATGCTAGAAACAAACCATGGAAACTTTGAAATTATAAAAGACTACCGAGAAGCGCTAGAAGTTGCAGCGTTTAACGAACGTTATGTTGATTATCTTGATAAGTATGATTATATTGTTGGAGACTATAGTTCTGAGATGTTACGTTTTAAAGGGTTTACTGAAAAAAATAAACATACCATTCCAGATTATTTAATGGAGTCTTGTGTCCCTAACGCACCATATTTTGTATTAAAACGTATCAAAAGTAATGCCTTTACGGAAACAAAAAATAACGATTAATGTATATTTGAAATATTTAGCATATTAATGCATCTTTTACTTTGAATGTTGTATAATGTGAATGCAAATGAAAGAGGTGTTTATTATGGATGATAAAATGATTTCTGCTCAAGCTCAAGAAGTAATAGAGAAGCTTAGACCTTATATTAACCGAGACGGCGGAGATATTAAGTTTGTAAAATATGAAGACGGTATTGTGTATGTACAAATGCTTGGAGCTTGTGTAGGTTGCGCTGCAATAGATACAACACTCACCGACGGTGTTGAAGCGATTCTTTTAGAAGAAGTTCCTGGTATTATAGGTGTTGAGCAAATCTAAAGTAAATTAGGTGATACCATGAGTGACATTACCAACGAAGAAACAAGACTCGATGACTCGAAAAAATATACATCCGTTGTAGAGATGTTAAAATTACGTGGTGTACTGTTAAAAGATATTGCAGAGATAACATTTGATTTGCAAGATAAATATATTGATGACCTTACCTTTGAAGCATGCTTAGAACACGTAGAAAGAGTTGTTATGAAACGGGAAGTCCAGCATGCTATCTTTACAGGTGTAGAACTGGATATGCTCGCGGAGAAAAAACTATTAAGCGAACCATTATTAAGTATGTTAAATAATGACGAACCACTATATGGTATTGATGAAGTTTTGGCACTTGCAATTGTGAATGTTTATGGATCGATTGGATTCACCAATTTTGGTTATGTAGATAAAGTAAAACCAAAAATCATTAAGTTTCTTGATGAACAAGGTAAAGAACCTGGAAGATGCAATACGTTCTTAGATGATATTGTTGGAGCCATTGCAGCCGCAGCAGCTAGCTCAATTGCACATAGATACGCAGAATAAAAACCACTATATAGTGGTTTTTTTATTCAGGTGAAAAGAATTGTAATTTTATCAAATTTTGATATACTGTAATTAGTTAAAACCGAGGTGTTTAATCATGAAAGAAGGCTCTATTATAAAGGGTGAAATTACTGCGATTAAACCATACGGTGCGTTTGTAAAAATTGATGATGCGTATACTGGTCTAATTCACATCTCTGAATTTAGCGATCGTTATGTACGTGATATTAAAGACTATGTTAATGTTGGCGATGTGATTGATCTAAAAGTACTTAGCATTGAAGAGGGGAACAAAGTCTCTTTAAGCTTTAAAAGTCTTCATAAGCGGAAAAAACGTTACCGTATTAAGTTAAAGGACGGATTCACACCTTTGAAAAATCAGCTACAACAATGGATTGATGACTATTATGACAAAAACAGCGAATAAATCGCTGTTTTTTGTTAGAATTTTCAACCAATGTATGGTAAAATCTATAAGCGAAATGAATGGAGGCGTATTAATGAAAGCAATTCATGTAAATGCACAGTATGTAGATAACACTATCAAAAGCTCTATTGACTCTTTAACACATAAAATAAAAGTAGCTCATGATGTTGTCCGCAATAAGTCAGGCGAAGGCAATGATTTTTTAGGATGGCATACACTACCAGAAGAAATGAATGAACGTGTTACGAGGATTAAAAAAACTGCAGAACGATTAAAACAACATAGCGATGTTTTACTTGTGATTGGCATTGGAGGTTCATACTTAGGATCACAAGCTGTTATTACGGCACTTGATGGGTATTTTGCAGATAAAGAGATGGAAATTATCTTTGTAGGCCATCACCTGTCTGCAGCTTACATTGCTTCACTTAAGCGGTATTTAAATAATAAGTCTTTCTCAATTAACGTTATTAGTAAATCAGGCACCACCACAGAACCAGCAATAGCGTTTAGAATTTTCAGAGCCATGTTGGAAGATAAACTAGGAAAAAAAGAAGCTGCAAAACGCATAGTTGCTACAACAGATGCCAATAAAGGTGCACTTAGAAATTTAGCAGATCAAGAAGGTTATGAAACGTATGTTGTTGATGATAATGTCGGTGGACGATACAGTGTTTTTACACCAGTTGGTTTACTACCAATTGCCTGTGCAGGTCATGATATTGAATTATTACTTGCAGGGGCTAAAGATATGCTTAAAGCAAGTGAAGTAGGCGACACCGACGATTTATACCGTTATGTTGCTTTAAGACATGCTCTGTACGAATCAGGGAAGAAAATTGAAATGTTTGTCCATTATGAACCATTGCTTCAATACATAGCGGAGTGGTGGAAGCAATTATTTGGTGAAAGTGAAGGAAAAGAGAATAAGGGATTATTTCCAGCAAGTGCTGGATTTACAACCGACCTTCATTCATTAGGACAATATGTTCAAGAAGGCGAACGACATTTATTTGAAACGGTTGTTTCAATTAAAGAACCCTTGAGTGAACTTAAAATCGAAGCTGACAAGGATAATTTAGATGGGTTAAATTATTTAGAAGGAAAAACGATTGATTATGTTAATAAACAAGCAATGCATGCTACTTTGCTTGCCCACCAAGATGGTAATGCACCAAGTATTGTCATTGAATTAACACGTTTAGATGCGTATCATCTAGGTAGTTTATTATATTTTTATGAACTTGCATGTGCGTTAAGCGGGTACGTTCTAGAAGTTAATCCATTTAATCAACCAGGGGTCGAAGCATATAAAAAGAATATGTTTGCACTACTCGAAAAACCAGGATATGAAGCAGCAACGAAAGCCATTAAAAAAAGATTAAAATAAAAAAGTGTTTTCTACGATTATCGTAGAAAACACTTTTAATACACTTTAAAATTAGCGCGTTTATGTGTTGAGGTGATTTCAATATATTGGGCATTAGGAAATGTTTCACCATCACACTGAGCAACTTCTTTATGATGCATGGTGGCTTTAACATAATGTGCTTTTTTATAAAACACATACCGTTTAAATATCGTATGGAAGCCGAGATAAACGCTTAAAAAAATAAAGAAAATAAAGAGCTTAGGTATGCTATGAACAACAATAACATCAAAATTGTCGTCTTCTAAAACAGCGTTTGGACTAAGTTTCATCCCACCGCCAATATACATCCCATTATTGACATTGATGAGATAGGTTTTTTTAAAATGGTAATCTTGATCATCTATAGTAACATTCATAAACTTTGGTTTATAAAGTAATAATGCTTTTAATGTGTTTTTAAAATAATTAAAGCGATTTTTACGTTTTGCTTTATTTACATAATTTGCGATTAAACCGTCAATTCCCATTCCAGATCCATTAATGAAATAGCGTGTCGTCGTGTTAGTTTCCATTTTCATAATGTATTGGTACCTTGGGCGTTGTTTGCGTAAACTTCGTAAAAAATCGTTACCTGATCCAGTAGGTTTTAAGCTAATGTCATGAGTTAATGGAATTTGCATGGTATTGTTTATAACCGTGTTAATGGTGCCGTCTCCACCAAGTAAAATAAGCTTAATGTTTTTAGGTGTTTCGTTTAAATAGCGTTCTAAGTCGTCAATCTTTAATAAACTCTTGATCCGAAAGGGAAGGCTATGTTTTTTATAATAATCCACAAGTTTTTTAACAGTTCGTTTCGATTTACGGTTCTTAGATAGTGGATTATATAGTATAATTGTCATAGATACCATCCTTTCGATATGTTCGTAATCATATTATAGCACAAAGGGTTTTTTTACTGTATCATTAGTAAAAATATGATATAATTTGTCGGTATTCAACAAAGAAAAAGGTGACACGATGATTAAAATAATTACGATTGAAAATTTAAGCGATATGAAAGCATTGGCAGAATCTCTTGCCAATCATGTTTTTCCTGGCTTTACGTTAGGTCTCGAAGGCGACTTAGGTGCTGGAAAAACAACGTTCACACAGTTTTTTGGTAAAGCCTTAGGCGTGAAAGAGCATATCAATTCTCCGACGTTTACTATAATGAAACATTATCAAGGTCGTGTCTTTTTAAATCACGTGGATGCGTATCGATTAGAAGGTTCATATAGCGATCCGAATATTGAAGAATATATTTATTCTGAAGGCGTATCTGTGATAGAATGGTATCCTTTTATTATTGATAGCATGCCGGAAACATTTTTGAAACTGCATATTCGATTTGTGGAAAATACAAAACGAGTAGTAACACTTGAAGGAAGTGGGACATATGAAACAATCATTGAAAAGCTTGGTTATTGATACAGCTACCAGTTATTTATATATTGCGTTATTTGATAACGATCAGGTAGTCGAAGAGATCTACCAAAAAGGCCATAATGATCATTCAGTTACCTTAATGGATGAATTACAAAAAATGTTTTCGCGACATGAACTAAAGCCAAGTGCAATTGACCGCATTATTGTTGGGGTTGGTCCTGGAAGCTACACTGGTGTTCGTGTTGGGGTTGTTGTTGCTAAAATGCTTGGGTATAGTTTACATAAACAAGTCTATACAATAAGTAGTTTAGCACTTTTAGCTAGCGCCAGCAAACCAGGTATTGTGATGGCATGGATTGACGCAAGGCGAAAGCATGGGTTTATTGGAATGTATAAAGTGACAGATGATAATGTTGAACGTATTGAAGCGGATATATATACTGCACTAGACCGCTATAGAAAAGATAATGATTATGATTTTGAACAAACTGAAATTAAACCTAATATGGAAAAATTGTTTCATAGTGGATTATTAGAAGAAGTTCAAAATATTCATCAATTGGCTCCAATGTATTTACGTAAGACTGAAGCAGAAAAGAATTTTAATATTAAGTAAGGATGACGCGACATGCTAGAAAATTTCTTTGGTTATGTAATTGATCCAGACAAAGCGGTTAGGTTATTTAGTTGGCATCATTACATGCTTATCGGGTTTGGTATTTTGGCGGTGGTTTTGCCCCTGCAATTTTCGCATGTTATTTATAAAAGTAAACAAGAAGCTAAAATACGGAATATTGCGTTTGTTTGGCTGTTAATTTTAGAAATTATTTACCACCTTCATAATTGGTTTGCAGGAGAAGTGTCGTTTCCTTTACATATATGTAGTTTTGCCGTTTTAATGAATTTAGCGTTACTTAAAACCAATAGCCAAAGAATTTTTGAGTTTGTTTTCTTCTTCGGTGTCTTAGGTGGTCTTATGGCCTTACTTGTTCCGTTTAGCTATGGATTCCCATATTATAATATCCGCTATTATCATTTCATATTAATTCATATGACAATTATTATGATTCCTTTATATTATTATAAAGCTTATGGATTTAGAGTAAGCTTACGGGCAACCTATAAAACGTTTATTATGGTTTTACTAGTAGCACCTGTTATTTTTCATCTAAATATTCTTCTGACATCAATTAACGCCGATAATCCAGTTAATTATTGGTTTATTACCTATATACCTGATCATGTATCTATGATATTTCCTAACCAAACCATCTATATAGGTGTTCTATTGTCAATTATTTATATATCACAAATGGTACTCTATAAAGTGTCAAACAGACATCAGGAGGATAACCATGTTAAACATTCGTAAACTGGATATGTCAGATATTCATTTTTTAACAGAAGCCGAATCTAAAGTATTAGGTACTAAAGTTGATAAGAAAACGATTATGAATGAAGCGCTTTATAACGAAATGGCACATTATTTTATTGCATTAAAAGATGCACTGCGTGTAGGATATATTGGGTTTTGGATAACAGACCCGAATGCTGAAATTTTAAACGTCTATGTTCGTGAAGATTATCGCAATATAAACATTGGGAAATCGCTTATTAAAGCGATGATTGATTATTGTAAAGAAGCTAAAGTTGCATCCATTACACTAGAAGTTAGACCCTCAAATAGTGTGGCATTACATGTTTATGAAGCGTTTGATTTTAAGGTTGTAGCTAAAAGAAAAAACTATTATTTTGATGGAGAAGATGCATTGTTATTGGAAAAACAGTTAGGAGTATGAACATGATTGTATTAGGTGTAGAAAGTAGTTGCGATGAAACAAGTGTTAGCGTAAGTGAGGACGGGAAAACCATACTGAGTAATGTGGTCCTTAGCCAAATTGATATCCACGCTAAGTTTGGTGGTGTCGTTCCTGAAATTGCGTCTCGTGAACATATTAAAGGCATTACTGTTGTTTTTGATGACGCATTAATGACGGCTGGTGTATCACCAAAAGATATCGATTTAATAGCAGTTACTAAAGGTCCAGGACTTATAGGGAGTTTATTAACGGGAATTAACGCTGCAAAAGCATTTGCTTTTGCACATTCTATTCCTATTATTGGTGTGCATCATATCGCTGGTCATATTTATGCAAATCAAATAGAAGGTGATATGCAGTTTCCTCTTGTATGTTTGGTTGTGTCAGGCGGCCATACAGAGTTGATTCTTATGAAAGAACATTTTTCATTCCAAAAACTAGGTGAAACACAAGATGATGCTGTTGGAGAAGCATATGATAAAGTTGCCCGTGTATTAGGACTTGGGTACCCTGGAGGACCCAAAGTTGATGAATTAGCGAAAAAAGGGAAATCTAGTTATACCATGCCACAGGTTAATCTTGATCGTCCTTTTGATTTTAGTTATAGTGGAATTAAAAGCCATGTAATTAACACATTAAACACACTAAAGATGAAAGCAGAAGATGTTCGAGTTGCAGACATGTGCGCTAGTTTTCAAAAGGCCGCTGTAGCACAGTTATTACAAAAAGCACGTGCAGCAGTTGATGCCTACGATGCCAAAATGTTTATGATTGCTGGTGGCGTTGCTGCAAATAGTCGATTAAGAAGCGAAGTTTTTAATGTGTTTACAGATGTACCAGTATTAATTCCCCCATTTAAATATTGTACAGATAATGCGGCGATGATTAGTATTGCAGGATATTATCAATATAAACACGACTCGACCAGTCACGGGTATAATTTAAATGGGTATCCCCGTCTAGATTTAACAAAATAACGAATTAATCGTATTATTCATAAAAAATACACACGCTTTTTGTATACTAAAGATAGATAGTATAAAAGGAGCGTGTTTCTTTATGAAAAAGTTATTATTAATTATCTTGGTTCCAACATTTATCATTATCGGGATACCAGCAGTTATTTTAGGAATCATGCACGATGGTGGAACAAAAGATGATTTGCCCACCGAATTATATACTGACGATTTAAATGCTGAACATATGCTTTATGAAGAATTATCTATGGCTTTGGACGCCTCTAAAAATGATATTGAAAAAGATTTTGATTTAGAAATCAGTGAAGATTTACTCAATACACTTATTTATAATGCTATACGCGGTGATGAAGAAAACCCTGGAATCAATCCAGATTATTTGCCTACGGACTCATGTAATGAAGGCTCATGTCTTTATATTATGGAAGAGGATGTGGGAATTGGAACCGTACGATTATTAGGTATTTGGATTGAATTAGAAGACGATAACATAACTGCCAATGTTGCCCTTGAAGTCGAAACCAGTGTAATGACATATAATACCGCATTAAAAGTTGATTTGGCGTTTGTTGATGACGGTGATGATGGAGAGTATCGTTTAGAATTAGACCGTATACGCTTAGGGAACTTACCAATTCCAAAAGGAATATTATCCGCAATCATTAATACGTTTGATGGTATTGATGTCAGTAACGCATTACCATTTGGGACATTCGATACATCTGAATTTGTTTATACTTTAGAGAAATCAGATGTGGTAGCGTATATTGAAGAAGGCAACGAAGATGATGGGACCATTCAACTTGCAGCTCAAGTACTTGGTGTTGTTTTCGAAGAAGAAATGCTCGTCTTCGATGTAGAAACAGATGCGATTACCATATTTTTTGAATTAAGTACACTCAGAAATGGACCAGATAAAGAAATTCCAACGTATTTACATGAAATGCAATCTGCTGAGACAATCGATGAAACGGTATTCGATTATAATGCGCATTTAGAAAACCGATTTGAACAATTTATTTTTAATATGGCATTAACTAACCAAACATACTTTACAATTACCGAGCAAACATTTAATAAAATCGTCTATTATGAAATGGATGGATTTAGAGATGCTCAAAAAACATTTGAGTATGAAGATGGAAGTGGGTCTACACAAACCATTACAATTGGTTTAGAAGCCATTTGGTTTGAGTTTAGAACCGGAGACAATGGTGTTTATATTAATGTTAAAGGATTGTTTAATATTGATGGCATTAAATCACAATTATTAATCCGTGCAGATGATACAGATCAATCGACAGATGAAGTCTATGTTTTAGAGTTTACCGAGGTAACATTAGGAGAAGAACCAGATAAAGAGTATTTAGAAATTGTCGAACTAGAAGCATTTAAAGAAGCAATGAAAGCGATGGGAGAATTTCCATTTGGTAGCGTTAATGAAAACGGTGATTTAGAAATTGATACGAGTTTATTAACAGAGTTACTAGAAGAGGGTAGTTCTGCTGGTGTAGTAAACATCGATCAAGTAGAAATCGTTACTGAGGGATTGCGAGTACATATCACCGCAACAGATCAGCAACTACAGCAATTATTAGATGATTTCGGCGATGCGATGAATGATGCTTTTATAGATCCTAATTTGTTAACAAGTTTAGATAGTATTTTAGATACATCTACAGAAGGACCAGAACAAGATTTATATAATCAAGTTGAATCCATCCAAGACACACTTGATCAAGAAGGCACCGTAACTGAAGAAGATGTAAATACAATGTTCGAATACTATGATCAGTTAGATGAATCATCACAAGATGCCTTTATGGATGCCTTTGATGATACCGTGGATTCAACATTGCTTGATGCATTTAGTGATGAGTATAATTGGTAAGATTTTAATTTGCAAAACCATTAAATTGCTATATAATGGTGTATGAAAGATTTGGTGATAATAATGGAAATAAATAGCAATTTTATACGTTCTATAATTGAAGAAGACCTAAAAAATAAGAAACATGATAAAGTGATTACTCGGTTTCCACCTGAGCCGAATGGCTCACTTCATCTTGGTCATGCAAGAGCCATTCTTACGAACTATCGTATGGCAAAGGATTACGGTGGGTATTTTAACTTACGATTTGATGACACTAATCCAATCAAAGCTGACAGTTTATTTGTAGAAACAATTAAAAAAGATATTGCATGGTTAGGATGCGAATGGGAAAATTTACTATTTGCAAGTGATTATTTTGATGAAATGTATGAACGTGCCATGGTGCTTGTAAAAAAAGGATTAGCCTATGTTTGTGATTTATCTCCAGAAGATATTAAAATTTATCGTGGGGATTTAACGACACCGGGGAAAAACAGTCCGTATCGCGAACGAAGTATTGAAGACAATATCCGTCTATTTGAAGGAATGAAAAACGGTGAGTTCGAAGACGGTTCACGCGTTTTGCGTGCCAAAATAGATATGACAAGTCCAAATATGAACATGCGTGACCCAATTATTTACCGCATTCAAAGGGGGACGCATCATAATACAAAAGATACATGGTGTATTTATCCAATGTATGATTATGCCCACCCACTAGAAGATGCCATTGAAGGCATTACGCATTCACTATGTAGTTTAGAATTTGAAGACCATCGCCCACTTTATGATTGGTTTGTAAAACATACCGAGATGCCAAATGTTCCTAGACAAATTGAGTTTGGAAAACTTATGATGGCCAATCAAGTAACGGGAAAACGCCATATTAAGCGCTTAGTTGATAGCGGCGTAGTAGATGGATGGGATGATCCAAGGCTTATTACATTAAGTGGATTACGACGTCGTGGGGTACCACCAGAAGCAATCCAAAACTTTATAGAGGCTTTAGGATTACCAAAATCACAAGGTCTAACCGAAATTGATATGTTCTATGAGTATGTTAGACAATATTTAGCAACTTCCGCAAGACGCATTATGGGAATTGTTAACCCTTTAAAAGTTATCATTACCAACTACGATAAAGAAACACCTGAATATTTAGAAACCGAATTCCATCGGGATGACCAATCAATGGGGTCACGAAAAGTGTTTTTTGGTAAAGAATTATACATAGAGCGTGATGACTTTTTAGAAGATAAACCAAACAAAAAATGGAAACGGCTATCCTTAGGTTTGGAAGTTCGCTTGATGCATGCATATTTTATTAAAGCAAATAAAGTAATCTACAATGATGATGGGTCAATTAAAGAACTCCATTGTACCTATGATGCACAAACACAAAGCGGCTCTGGATTTAATGAACGCAAACCTAATGGGACGATTCATTTTGTGGAAGCCTCACAAGCCAAACCAGTTGAAATCCGATTATTTAACGAATTAATTGATGATTTTGAGGATACAAGTATCCCATTTGAAGAAAAGATCAATTCAAAAAGCAAAATCATTAAACAAGGATTTATTGAAGGCGATGTTATTCCTAAAGCGGCAGAAGCTTTCCAATTTACCCGTTTAGGATATTTCGCGGTCGACCAAGATACAACAGAATCGCATTTAGTCTTCAATCGTGTGGTTGAACTTAAGTCATCTTTTAAGAAAAAAAGATAAATTTAAAAATAAAAGCTGATATAACTTGCATTATTTCTATAATGGTGTATTATAGAGTAGGAACTTAAACGCAACACTGTACTTTCTAAGAACTTAAAAACTTATGTTTGCACATTCTTATGAAAAGGCACTTCGTTTAAGAAATATTATAAGAATGGAGGAACATATATGACTACTGGAACAGTAAAATGGTTTAACGCAGAAAAAGGTTTTGGATTTATCACAACTGATGAAGGTGTAGATGTTTTCGCACACTACTCACACATCAACAAAGAAGGATTCAAAACATTAGATGAAGGCGAAAAAGTTACTTTTGACATCGTTGAAGGTGCAAAAGGACCACAAGCAGAAAACATCTCAGCTCTATAAGCATAGCTTATAAAAACCAACTTCGGTTGGTTTTTTTTATGCCTTTTTTACATTTATGTGACATGTGTATTAAATGGTTAAAACGCTATAAAATACAAGGTTTTTTTGGTATAATTATTCTAGGTGATTACAATGAATGCATTATTAAAAGATTTAAACGAAGCACAAAAAAAAGCTGTATTAACTACTGAAGGTCCAGTCATGGCAATTGCCGGTGCTGGCAGTGGAAAAACCCGTGTGCTTACCAGACGTATGGCACACCTTATTTCTGATATAGGGGTACCCAAAGAAAATATATTAGCCATCACATTCACCAATAAAGCTGCCAATGAAATGAAACACCGCGTTCATAGTTTATTAGGTATAAAGACACGTGACATGTGGGTGTCTACTTTTCATGCGATGTGTGCACGCATTTTACGCGATCATATCGATCGCTTAGGGTATGATAAACGGTTTCAGATTATCGATGATGATGATACAAAACAAATGATAAAAGTCATGATTAAGCGGTTGGGGTACGATCCTAAGATTGTTAAACCCCAGGTAATTAAAAAATATGTGTTGAATTTAAAGTTTGACACGTCATTAGTAGAAGCATATCCAGAGCCACTAAAAACTTATGTGTCTCGTATATTTCCTGCTTATCAAAGTGAATTAAGATCCAATAATTTAGTTGATTTTGAAGATTTACTCGTATTAACTATTGAACTCCTTAGAGACCATAAAGATATAAGGGAACACTATCAAAAATTATTTCAATATATATTAGTAGATGAGTTCCAAGATACGAATAATGTTCAATATGAACTTATTAATTTATTAAGCAATGATCGACATAATATTTTTATTGTTGGGGACGAAGACCAAAGTATTTATGCGTTTCGCGGTGCAAATATTGCGAATATTCAAAAATTTGAACGCGATTATAAAGATGTTGAACGTATTCTTTTAGAAGAGAATTACCGTAGTACCAATCATATTTTAAAAGCCGCCAACGATGTCATTAAATGTAACAAAAACCGAATCGATAAAACCTTGTTTTCGAGCAAGGGAGATGGCGATAAAGTAACGCTTTTTAAAGGGTATACGTATCGTGATGAAACTGAATATGTTGCACAAACCATACATAAACTTGTGCGAGAAAAATACCGATACGAAGATATCGCTGTATTATATCGAGCGAATGCGACATCACGTACTTTTGAAGATATTTTTATGCAAAAAAATATTCCTTATCAAGTTGTCGGAAATATGAGTTTCTTTAAGCGTAAAGAGATCAAAGATATGGTTGCCTATTTAAGACTCATTCTGAATTCTAATGATGATTATAGTTTCACCAGAGTTGTTAATGAACCTAAGCGCGGTATTGGGGCAAAAACCATTGATGATTTAACCACATTTGCCGATCAAGAAGATTTGAGTCTTTACGAAGCTATAGATCATGATGCCAACCCGTTAAGGGGTGCAGCTATAAATAAACTGAAAACATTTAAAAATATGATTGAAAAGTTTAAGGAAGATTTATTCTTATTAGATTTCAATCAGTTTATGGATGAAATAGTTAATAAATCTGGCTATAAAAAAATGCTTGAACATGATGATATGGGCGATGTGAGATATGAAAATATTCAAGAGTTAAAAACCATGTTAAAAGAAAATAAACAAGTCTTTGACGATGCAGATAAAATTGACTTACTAACCTATGTGTTAGAAGAGATTGCCTTAAAAAGCCAAGATGAAGACACCACGGATTCAAATGTTGTGACGCTCATGACATTACATGCGGCTAAAGGACTAGAATTTGATGTGGTGTTTTTAGTCGCAGTTGAACAAGGGATGTTCCCTTTATATCGAAGCCTAGAGACTGAAAATGATTTAGCTGAAGAACGCCGTTTAATGTATGTAGGCATGACGCGTGCAAAAGAGAAACTTTATATAACAAACGCAAGACAACGCCAATTATATGGCGAACTCACGATGAACCACGATAGTCAATTTATTAAAGAAATCAATCCTAAATATTTAGACAAACAAGGGCTGCATGAACAAGTGCCATCATTCTTGAAGCATACCCCTACTAGACAACCTAAAAAAGATGTGTCCCCGTACGATTTTGAGACCAATGAAAACGACCTTGAAAAAGGGGATAAAATAAATCATAAAACGTTTGGAAAAGGTGTCGTTATAACCGTTCAAGGTGATCAGTGCACTATTGCATTTGGTAAAGAATACGGCATAAAAACTTTATTAAAAAACCATGCTGCTATAGAAAAATTGTAGGTGATAATATGGAGACAAAAAAACGGATAAAAGAACTCCAAGAAAAAATCAAACAGTATGATTATGAATACCATGTATTAGATAAACCAACAATATCTGATGTGGAGTATGATAAACTTTTGCGAGAGTTAATTGATCTAGAAGACACCCATCCCGAATATAAAACGCAAGATTCACCAACACAACGTGTGGGTGGTAAGATACTAGATGAATTTGAAAAGGTGGAACACACCATTCCCATGCTAAGTTTGTCAAATGCTTTTAGTGAAGATGAACTGAAAGATTTTGATACACGCGTTAAAAAACTAGCTGAGGAGTTCACCTATGTTGTTGAAGCTAAGATTGATGGCTTAGCCGCAAGTTTAACCTATGAAGATGGTCAGTTTGTTCGAGCTGCGACTCGAGGAAATGGCTCTGTTGGGGAAGACGTGACACACAATGTTAAAACCATCAAGAGTGTTCCCTTGACATTGGATAATGATGATTCGATTGAAGTGCGCGGAGAAATCTATATGAATAAAGCAGCTTTTTTACGTCTTAATGAAGCACGGAAGCAGGCTGATGAAGCCCCGTTTAAAAATCCGCGAAATGCAGCCGCAGGAAGTATCAGGCAATTAAATAGTAAAATTGCCGCCAAGCGCGATTTAGACATGATTGTGTATACCTTAGCTGAAAGGGATGAACAAGCGACTAAAACACAAATGGACGTGTTTTCTTACTTAGAAAAATTGGGTTTTAAAACAAACCTTCATAAGATGTGTAAAACGATTGATGATGTGATTGAAGAAGTAAACACAATTGAAACAACACGTCATGATTATCCATACGATATTGATGGTGCAGTTATTAAAGTTAATGAACGTGCGCTATATCAACAGATAGGATATACAGCTAAAAGTCCTAAATGGGCGATTGCTTATAAATTCAAAGCAGAAGAGGTTATGACACATATTAACGATATAATTTTTCAAGTAGGTCGTACTGGGCAAATAACACCGGTGGCAGTATTAGAACCTGTTGAAGTACAGGGAAGTACTGTATCACGAGCTACGTTACATAATGATAATTATATTCAAGATAAAGATATACGTGTACATGATGATGTCCTTATTAAAAAAGCGGGTGATGTAATCCCTGAAGTCGTATCTGTAATTAAAGAGCGCAGGAAAAATGAAGACCCTTTTCAGATGATTTCTGATTGTCCTGTATGTGGGTCAACACTAAAACGGACAGAGTCAGGCGCTGATTTATATTGTGACAATGATGATTGTCCAGCTAAAAACATGGAGAAACTCATTCACTTTTCTTCACGTAAAGCCATGAACATAGAGGGTTTGGGAAACCGCATTATTGAGCTCTTCTTTAATGAAGGATATTTACAGACTATTCCTGATATATATCGTTTAAAAGACCATAAGAATGTCCTTGAAACCCGTTCGGGATTTGGTAAAAAAAGTATTGAAAAATTATTGAAAAGCATTGAAGCATCAAAAGAAAACAGTTTAGAACAGTTACTTTTCGGACTAGGGATTCGCTATGTAGGACAAAAAGTATCTAAAGTGTTAGCAATGCAATTTAAAGAACTATTTGATATGATACATGTATCGTTTGATAATTTGGTTGCCATTGATGAAATTGGTGAAAAAATTGCTCAAAGTGTTGTTGATTATTTTAGCAAGGAAGACACAATTACAATGTTAAAAACATTGAAAGATTTAGGTGTCAACACAACATATAAAGGGCCAACATCGCAAAGTGGTAAATTCGACGGTATGACGTTTGTTTTAACTGGAAAGTTGGAAAACTATACTCGCGGAGAAGCAAAAAAAGCCATTGAGTCTCGTGGTGGAAAAGTTACAGGGTCAGTATCTAGTAATACAGATGTTGTGATTGCCGGAAACGATGCAGGAAGCAAATTAGACAAAGCAAAAGAACTTAATATAGACACATGGGATGAAGATACATTCACCGCATCCTTATAATTGAAATGGACGTGAAACACACATGAAAGACATCGTAATTAAAGGTGCAAAGGAAAACAATTTAAAAAATATTAACATATCGATTCCTAAGGATCGATTTATTGTCATGACTGGATTATCTGGTTCTGGGAAAACATCCCTGGCATTTGACACAATATATAAAGAAGGACAACGCCGGTATGTTGAAAGTTTAAGTGCGTATGCACGACAATTCTTAGGAAACTTAGAAAAACCTAATGTAGAATCAATAGATGGATTAAGTCCTTCGATTTCAATCGATCAAAAAAGTACCAACAATAATCCTAGAAGTACAGTAGGAACGGTAACAGAAATATATGATTATTTTCGTTTGCTTTATGCCCGTATTGGGAAGCCAATCTGTCCAACTCACGGTATTGAAATTACAAGTCAATCGATTGAAGAAATGACAGATAAAGTTATCGACAGAGACGAAGGCACACGGATAGAAATATTAGCACCCGTTGTCAGCGGGCAAAAGGGCACGCATAAAAAAACCTTAGAAGCCTTACAAAAAGAAGGATATATACGTGTTCGCATTAATGGAAAAATCCATGACATAGAAGAAGACATAGCCCTTGAAAAAAACAAAAAACATGCAATTGAAGTCGTTGTTGATCGGATTAAACTTCGCGAGGGTATTCGCTCAAGAGTATATGATTCTTTAGAAACCGCTAGCAAACTCGGTGAAGGGAAGGTCATTGTTTTAATAAACAATGAACCCCATACCTTTAGCGAGCATTTTGCCTGCCCCTATTGTGATTTTAGCATAGGAGAATTAGAACCAAGACTATTCTCTTTTAATGCACCATTTGGGTCATGCAATCGTTGTAGTGGGCTAGGGCACACCAAAGAAATTGATATTGATATGCTTATCCCAAATAAAGAACTATCTCCTTATGAAGGGGCGATCAAAGGGTGGACAAATACCAATACTTATCAATTTAAACAATTGGTCGCCACAGCCCAACACTATGATATAGACCTAAGAAAACCGTTTAAAGATTTAACGGATAAAGAACAAGGAATCATCTTATATGGGTCTAACGAACCAATTGAGTTTAAGTTTAAAGGTAAAACCCGAAATATTAAACATGAAAAAACCGATTATTATGAAGGTATTGTTCGAAACTTAGAGCGCCGTTATATTGAGACGACATCACGTTTTATGCGTGATTGGATGGAAACCTTAATGACTGAGAAAACGTGCCCCAAGTGTCAAGGAAAGAAGTTAAACGAAGAAGCACTTAGTGTCAAAGTCGGTGGTGAAGACATTATTAGTTTAACAGATAAAAGTATTCGAGATATGCTTGTTTTCTTTGACAATCTTGAGTTAGATATCACAGACACTAAAATATCAGAAATGATCTTTAAAGAAATCGTTGAACGGTTAAAATTTTTACAAAATGTAGGACTTGACTATCTAACCTTATCCCGTCAAGCTGGAACCCTATCTGGGGGAGAAAGTCAGCGCATCAGATTGGCAACACAAATCGGCTCACAATTAACGGGGGTTCTTTATGTGTTAGATGAACCATCAATAGGCTTACATCAACGAGATAATGCAAGATTAATTTCATCGTTAAAAGCCATGCGTGATATTGGGAATACGTTAATTGTTGTTGAACACGATGAAGAAACGATGATGTCTTGTGATCAAATTATTGACATTGGACCAGGTGCTGGAGAACGCGGTGGCGAACTTGTCTTCCAAGGGACTTACGAAGAGATTCTTAAAGCTAAAGGCAGCATTACAGGGGATTATCTAGCAAAAAGAAAACGTATAGATGTGCCGAAGAAAAGAAGAAAACCTGGTAAAGAAAAACTAACGGTGGTCGGTGCGAAAGAAAATAATTTAAAAAATCTTACTGTCGATTTTCCAAGAGGATTGCTTACAGTTGTTACAGGGGTAAGTGGAAGCGGAAAGAGTTCACTTGTTAACGAATGTTTATATAAAGGATTACATAATGCCGTTAACCGTAAAAAAATTCAAACAGGTTTATTTGACACGTTAGAAGGGGCTAACGATATTGGTAAAATTGTCAATATTGATCAAAGCCCTATTGGTCGTACCCCACGCAGTAATCCAGGAACTTATACGGGTGTTTTTGATGATATACGTGATTTGTTTGCCATGACAAATGAAGCAAAAATGCGCGGATATCAAAAAGGGCGTTTTAGTTTTAATGTCAAAGGCGGACGATGTGAAACTTGTCGTGGTGATGGGGTTAAAAAAATTGAAATGCACTTCTTACCTGATGTTTATGTTCCTTGTGAAGCATGTAAAGGAAAACGTTATAACAAAGAGACATTACAAGTTAAATACAAAGGCAAAACCATTGCTGATGTTCTCGATATGACGATTGAAGATGCCTATGTTTTCTTTGAAAATATGCCTAAAATTAGTCATAAGCTTGATACCTTAATCAATGTGGGCCTAGGCTACTTACGAATTGGTCAACAAGCCCCATCATTGTCTGGGGGAGAGGCACAACGTGTAAAACTTGCAAAAGAATTGCATAAACGCATCACAAGTGATACATTTTATATATTGGATGAGCCAACAACAGGTCTTCATACCGATGATGTTAAACGCTTATTAGAAGTTGTTGATCATATTGTATCTGAAGGCGCAACAGTTGTGATTATTGAACATAATTTAGATGTTATTAAAGTTGCTGACCATATTATTGACTTAGGTCCTGAAGGCGGCGACCAAGGTGGGTATGTCCTTGTAGAAGGCACCCCGGAAGTCGTAGCGAAAGATAAAGATAGTTACACAGGACAATATCTTAAAAAAGTATTGGGGTGATCGTCTTTGAGTGAAGATAAAAATAAAAATGACAACGAGAAAGAATCTACTGAAGAAGAAAACCAGCCAACTGAGCAAGATATTGAAAACGAACAAAAAAAATTAGAAGAACTATTAAAGACGATTAAAGCGCTTGAAGAAAAGAAAAAACAAGAAGGTAGAAAACCACGTAAAAGAAATGTGATAGCGATAGAATTTGGATCGATTTTCCATCACAATCCGTGGTTAAATTTACTTGGATACTTCGTTTTAAATATGACTGTTATATACACGGTATTAACGGTCTTTCAGTTTGGTGAATTTAATACATTATTAACGGTAATTTTATTTTCACTTAGCTATACCATGCTTGAATTTGCGTTTAGAACATATATTTTGATGCGATACTTTAAAATTGTTCTTAAAACATTTGGGTTTATATTTTATTTTGGATATCTAGTTATCTTTTATCTTTTAAACGCATATGTTTTTATCGATACCGTTTCTATTTACGATGAAGTTAGTATCGTTGTGTTTGTCGGAATGTTCATTTTAACAAGATATATTATTTCAAAATTAATTAGACAGTTTGTCTTTAGGAGATGAGTACGATGTTAACGATAGAACAATTGGCACGGGATATTAAGTTAGAGATTGTTAGTGGACAAGATGCTATTGGAACGATTGTCGACAATCCTCAACTATCTAGACCAGGGATTGAACTTGCTGGGTTATATGATTTTTATGAACATCATAGATTGCAGTTGTTTGGAAGTAAGGAAATAACGTTTTTTGGTTGGTTAAATAGCGAACAACAAAGAGAACGTGTCGAAAAACTTTTTGAAGCGTCACCACCTGCATTCATCTTTTCTAAGAAAGCATCGATTCCACAGCTTTTTATTGATATGGGAAATAAATATAATATTCCTGTATTAAAGAGCGAACAACGAACAAGTGAATTAGCAAGCAGGCTATATCAATACCTATTTACAAAACTTGCACCTCGTACTTCAGTCCATGGGACACTTCTTGATATTAATGGGGTTGGTGTGCTCATTCGCGGAGAAAGCGGTATAGGGAAAAGTGAGATTGCCTTAGAACTTGTTAGACGCGGACATCAGCTAGTTGCTGATGACCGAGTTGATTTATATGAACGAGATGAAGGAACGATTATTGGTGAAAGCCCTGATGTTTTAAAAGAACATTTAGAAATCCGCGGTATTGGAATTGTCAATGTTGTTAAGATGTTCGGAGCTGGGGCATTTAAAGAAGATAAAAAAGTGATGTTGTTTGTTGACTTAATGAAATGGGATGAATCAGTTGATTATGACCGTTTAGGATTAGATAACAGTTATGAAACAGTATTTGATACAAAGATTCCCGCAGCTAAAATACCTGTTACAGCGGCTAGAAACGTCTCTACGCTTGTTGAAGCCGCTGCAATGAACACACGTTTGCAGATGCTGGGAACACATATGGCGCAAGATTTCAGCGATAAAATTAATACATTAATATCTAACAAAACAAAGAAAGATTAGGTGATGACGATGGATCATATGTCAATAGAAGCACTACCGAACGCCTTACAACTCGGTCCAATAACAATTCCGTTATATGGACTTATGATTATGACTGGAGTGCTTTTTGCACTACTTATGGGAATTATGGAAGGTAAGAAAATAGGAATTAAGAGTAACGATATCATTGATGGATTATTAATCATTTTGCCCATTGCGATTTTGGGCGCAAGATTGTGGTATGTTATCTTTGAATGGAGTAGTTTTAGCGATTATTTACCGAGTATCATTGGATTTAACCGTGATGGGTCATTCAGTGGTTTCCAAGGGCTTGCGATTCACGGTGGTTTCTTTGCGGCATTAATTGCGGCTTATATCTATACTAAAAAAAGAAAGATGGATATCTTTAAAACACTAGATTTAGTTGCTCCCGGTTTCTTAATTGGTCAAACATTCGGTCGTTGGGGGAATTTCTTTAATCAAGAAGCACACGGTGGCGTGATTGGTGGGACAACAAACGGTACCGTGAATTTAGGATGGGATGCACAACGCTCATTTTTAACGAATACCCTTAATTTACCGAAATTTATCACCGATAATATGTTTATAAATGGTCCAGATGGATACAACTACTATCATCCAACGTTCTTATATGAATCATTATGGAATATTGTCGGGATTGTTTTCGTGCTTATCATAAGAAGAATGAAGTTTATCCGTTCAGGAGACTTACTTGCATTTTACTTAATTTGGTACTCAATTGGACGTTTTATGATTGAAGCCATGCGGACCGATTCACTTTATGTTTGGGGCACAGGATTAAGAACTGCACAGATAACATCAATCGCAATGATATTAGCTGGTATTATTTTAATTATTTTCAATCACATTATTATTAAACGTAAGCATTACACTAAAAGTTTAGAAGAAAATAGTGTACAATCTTAGTCGAGGTGAAAAGTAAATGTATGATGTAATTATTATTGGTGCAGGGCCAGGCGGGATGACCGCGGCAATCTACACCCAACGTTCAAATTTAAAAACACTAATGCTTGAAAAAGCAGCCCCAGGTGGAAATATGATTAATACTTGGGAAGTTGAAAACTACACAGGACTTGGAAAAGTTTCTGGGTATGATATTAGTCAAAAGATGTTTGATCACACACAAGAACTCGGTGTGGAATATCAATATGGTGATGTCATTGAGGTTAAAGATCTAGGCGACACGAAACAAGTTGTGACTGCAGATGGAACAACCTATGATACAAAAGTTGTGATTATTGGATCAGGAACTGTTCCTAGACGTGTTGGTGCAGAAGGCGAAGATCGTCTTTCAAGCAAAGGAATTAGTTGGTGTGCTGTTTGTGATGGTGCATTCTTTAAAGGAAAACACGTTATGGTATTAGGTGGCGGAAACAGTGCCATCGAAGAAGCAGTGTATTTAACGTCAATGAATGTCAAAGTCACTGTTGTAAATATCTTAGATGATTTACAAGCTGATGCTAAATCAATCGATCAAGCCAAAGATACTGGGATGGTTGATTTCTTACTAGGTCACGAAGTTGCTAGTTTTAATGGAGAAAAGAAATTAGAAAATGTGACATTACGTGATGTGCATACTAAAGAAGAAAAAATCTTAGATGTCGAAGGCGCATTTATCTTTATTGGCGCAACCCCAGCAACGGATTTTGTTAAAAATTTGGGGATTACGAATAAATATGGATTCATCGAAGTTAATGCGCGTATGGAAACGAAAATTCCAGGGATTTTTGGGATTGGCGATGTTATTGATAAAGAACTTAGACAAATCGTTACAGCAACTGCAGATGGAGCGATTGCAGCCCAAAGAAGTACCAAATATATTGAATCTTTAAAAAGCAAAAAATAAATAAAAAAAACGATGTTCTGCATCGTTTTTTCTTTTCAGTTGCGTTATAATACAAATAGGTGATATGTATGAAACTATTATTTTATCTTATTGTATACAGCTTTTTAGGCTTTGTTTTAGAACGTATCATCAATATAGTCTATTTTGGCACATGGATTGACAATAGTGTGCTTTATGGACCGTATCAACCAATGTATGGGTTAGGTGTCATATTAACCCTTATTTTTTATCAAGTTGTAATCAAACGTATGCCTACTGGATTCTTTTTAAAAACGATAAGCATTGTTATTGCGGCTATAATTTTTACAGGTGTGAGTGAATATACATCAGGAACACTTTATGAGATGGCTTATGATAAACAATTATGGGATTATCAAGCAAGTTTTTCTTTGTGTAACCAACCTTATGTATGTATTATTCCAACGGGACTATTTGGTATTTTAAGCGCGTTGACAGTTGTTTATATTCATCCGATTATTTCGATGATATCGCGCGCTATACCTACATTTATTAAATACGCTATTATCGGGATTTTCTTACTTGATATTATAGTAACTTATTACGGGGTGATGCTATGAAGAAACAAGACATCTGGATGATTTTAGGGACGGTATTCGTCATATTTTTATTAATCTATAATCCAACATCATCCCGTTTCTTTAAGTTTACAAATCAATATAAATTGCTAGGTGGATTTATTAAGTTCTTTGTTTTTGCATCATTTGGCGATGTATTGAGTCATCGGTTTCGCTTTAAAAATTATGCGATAAAAGGATTGTTTTTTAAAGCACTCGTTTGGGGATTTATCGGAATCGTGATTGTTTTTGTTTTTAGTATATTTACAACAGGAGTTACATACCTTCAAACCGATGCGAAGCTATTACCGTTTGCGGGAAGCCACCTTGCCTTTGCTTTCTTTACAAGTCTCTTCATGAATATTATTTTTGCCCCAACCATGATGTTATTCCACCGAATTACTGATCATTATATTGATAGCAAAAGTACAGAACCATCACATCGCTTCATAGACTCAGTGAAAACGGTAGATTACCATGGATTTATAACCTTTGTTGTTTTCAAAACGATTCCGTTATTTTGGATACCAGCGCACACATTAACTTTTATGTTAAACGATACCTATCGTGTCTTTTTTGCATCGCTTTTAGGCGTTGCATTGGGACTCATACTTGGTATTGCTAAAACGCAAAAACGAAAGGAGGCGTAGGTATGTCATTTGCCTCAGATACAAAAAAAGAACTCATGACCTTACGTCTTGATGATTGTTGTAGGCTTGCAGAATTAAGCGCCTTATTCGCCGTAAATGGGTATTTAAATATTTCAAGTGATGGAGTATCTTTGTCATTTCAAACGACATCCTTACCGCTTGCGCGCAAAGTATTACAATCAACAAAAAAACTGTATCATATTGATGTTGAGGTTATGACCAAAAAAGAAATTAAATTGCAAAAACGAACCATGTACAGTATTATTATCAAACAAAAAGTAAATAGCATTATCAATGAGTTGTCACTTATGAGTGAAGATGAAGGATTTTCACAACATATTGATAACACTTTACTTGTTAAAGAATGCGACAAACGTTCATATATTAGAGGGGTATTCCTAGCAACAGGGTCAATTAATCATCCAGGGAGTTCAAGTTACCATTTAGAGATGACGGTTCCAAACGAATCATATGCTAAAGACTTTATTGCACTGCTCGATGATTTCGATATGAATGCACGTATGCTAGAAAAGAAACGTGGTGTGATGGTATATGTAAAAGAATCTGAAAAAATTTCTGATTTCTTGCGCATTATCGGGGCAACACACGCTCTTTTAACCTTTGAAGATGAACGCATTAAGCGTGACTTCGTTAATTCAATTACCCGTGTAATGAATATGGAACTTGCCAACCAAAATAAAACACTAGAAGCTGCAAATCGGCAACTTAAAGAAATTGCCATTTTAGAAAATTTAGTTGATTTAGATGAGTTACCCAAAACCATCCATGAAGCGATATTTTTGCGGAAAACATACCCCGAGTCATCGCTTGCAGAATTGAGTGATTTAAGTGAAGACCACTATAAGAAAAGGATCTCTAAATCAGGGTTAAATCACCGGTTTAGAAATATTTCTAGTATTGCGAAGGAGGCCTTAGATGATTACCAAGATTGATGGCATTGGAATTGATATTGTTGAGATTAAAGAAATCGAGGCCAAATTGTCTAATGCTTTTATCAACCGCATCTTATCACAAAAAGAACTAGCATACTTCAATACAATTACGCACAGTAAAAGAAAACTTCAGTATCTTGCAGGACGATTTGCAGGGAAAGAAGCCTACACCAAAGCGTACGGATCATTCGACACGCCATTAAACTTTAAAGATGTTAGTATTTTACATGATGCGAACAATGCACCCTATATAATATCATCATACAGACCGCATGACATAATAAAAATAAGCATTTCACATAGTAAGACCTATGCGACAGCGATTGTTATGGTTGATAGACAACCATGAATGCTATCTCGACTATAAAGTAACCGAAGTCATAAAGAGAATCAATCAAGAGATGATATAACTTGTAAACATACCTCAAATTCGGTATAATATTTGAGGTTAGGAGATGATGAATATGGCAGAACGAAAACGCCTTGACCCATTAAAAATAAGCCTTATAGGTATCGGCGCATTATTTGTTTTTTTTATTGCGATGATTATATTGAATAGACCAGAGTCATGGGATGATTACATTACATCACAAAGTGAAGAAGAAACATATTTTGTGTATGTATATTCGGAAACTTGTGCAGCTTGCCAATCTATAGCAAATGACGTAGCTGATTTTACAGCGTCTAATGCTATGGATATTGAACTAGTCCCAGTAGATGTAAATAACCCTTCAGTACCCAACCCACCGAACGATTTGACGGTTCCAACGCTCTATGTTGTCCATAATGAAGAGATAACAGATACGCAAGTTGGTACTACTTCAGTCCTTGGGGTATTTAATGAAGTAGAAAACGGAGCATTTCAACCATAAAAGAGCCTTCACGGCTTTTTTTCATAGAGGAGAGATAATATGGAAAAAAATATTGTACAAGATTTAGCCAAGCAATTAAATATTAATTTTAAACAAGTCACACAAGTACTCGATTTACTTGAAGAAAACACGGTTCCTTTTATCGCAAGATACCGAAAAGAACAAACAGGTGGTTTAAACGAAGAACAGATTCGCGAAATTCATAAGGCGTATGAATATCGCAAAAATTTACTTGATCGTAAAGAAGATGTTATTCGTTTAATCGATGAGAAAGACATGCTTACTGATGAACTTAAGCAGTCTATATTAAATGCCGAAAAACTAGTGGATGTTGAAGATCTTTATAGACCGTTCAAAGAAAAAAAGAAAACCAAAGCAACTGAAGCGATCAAACAAGGATTAGAACCACTTGCTGATTATATTATGACCTTTCCAAAAGAAGGAACGGTAGAAGATGAAGCGAAAAAATATCTTTCAGATGACGTGGAATCAGTTGAAGATGCCATTGCGGGAGCACAGTATATTATCGCAGAACGCGTTAGTGACCAAGCAGACTATCGTAAATGGATTAGAGAGTTCACTGAAAATAATGGAATGTTGGTTACCTCTAAGAAGAAAAATGCTGTCGATGATCGCGGGACATATCAAATGTATTATGACTATACAGAACCGCTTAAGCATATCAAATTGTTCAGAGTATTAGCGATTAATCGTGCTGAAAAAGAAAAAGTTTTAACTGTTAAAATTGAAATCGATGAAGATCGTATTTTAGGTTACTTAAACCGTCGTGTGATGAATAAAGAAGAAGGGGTTTCAGTACCCGTAGTTGAAGCGGCGATTAAAGATGGCTATAAACGGTTAATCAAACCATCAATTGAACGCGAAATTCGGTCTAATTTAACCGAACAAGCGGAAACACAAGCCATTCATATTTTTAGTGAAAATTTACGTAGTTTATTACTTACACCGCCAATGAAGGGGAAGCGTGTATTAGGAATCGATCCAGCATTTAGAACCGGTTGTAAACTCGTTGCTATCGATCAATATGGTAAAATGCTAGATATAGGGGTGATTTATCCTCATGCGAAATACCCTAGTGAAACTGTTAGTGAGGCAAGACTTCAAGAAGCAAAAAACACCTTTGTTACGATGTTAGAAAAATATAATATTGATATCGTTGCGATTGGTAATGGAACCGCTTCTAGAGAGACTGAAAGTTTTGTCGTTGATACATTCAAAACGTTGAAGAAAAACTATTATTATACCATTGTTAATGAGGCTGGGGCATCAGTATACAGTGCCAGCAAACAAGCAAAAAAAGAATTTCCCAATCTTCAAGTTGAAGAACGTAGTGCTGTGTCAATTGCTAGAAGATTACAAGACCCATTAAGTGAGCTTGTTAAAATAGATCCAAAATCAATCGGGGTTGGGCAATATCAACATGATGTAACGCAAGCGAAATTATCTGATCAACTAGATTTTGTTGTAGAAACAGCGGTAAATCAAGTTGGTGTAAATGTTAATACCGCAAGTGCACAATTATTATCATATGTATCTGGATTATCACCGCGCGTTTCAGAGAACATTGTGAACTATCGTGAAGAAAACGAAAAATTTATGAACCGCAAAATGCTACTTGATGTTAAAAATCTTGGCGCTAAAAGTTTTGAACAAGCGATTGGATTCTTGAGAATAATCGATGGGGATAATCCTTTAGATAAAACTTCGATTCACCCTGAGAGTTATCCTTTAGCTAAAGCCATTTTAAAAGAAGCGAATGCAAACATCGATGATATTGGTTCAGATCTTTTAAAACTTAAACTTTCACAAACAAATGCTGAAGATTTAGCCAATAAGTTAAATGCCGGGATTCCAACCGTTCAAGATATCATGGATGCATTGATGTCACCACTAAGAGATCCACGTGATGATATTGAAGCCCCTATTTTAAGACAAGACGTTCTAAAATTAGAGGATTTGAAACCAAATATGGAACTAATGGGAACGGTTAGAAACGTGGTAGATTTTGGTGTATTTGTGGACTGCGGTGTGAAAGAAGACGGACTCGTTCACATCTCAGAATTATCCAAACAATTTATTAAACATCCACTCGATGTCGTTAGTGTTGGTGACATTGTTAAAGTGTGGGTAAAGGCGATTGACATCAAGCGCCATAGGCTCCAACTAACAATGGTACAAGAGAATTTACAAAAAGCATAAAACAGGTTGACAGTAAGCTATAAATATATTATTATATAATGGCTTACTTGGTCACGGAGTAGTACTCAAGAGGCTGAAGAGGTGCCCCTGCTAAGGGCATAGGTCGGCAACCCCGACGCGAGGGTTCAAATCCCTCCTACTCCGCCATCAGGCCCGTTGGAGAAGCGGTTTAACTCACATGCCTTTCACGCATGCATTCACGGGTTCGAATCCCGTACGGGTCACCAATGTAAACAACGTCCTCTTCTTATTAATGAGAAGAGGATTTTTAATATAATATTATGTCTCATTCCTTTCAGCTTTGTAGGACGCCCATGTAAATAAAAAAACATCTTATCAACGATGTTCAAATGGTGTATAATTTTAGTAAATGTGTACAAATATTAGAAGGAGAATTACCGTATGACACACTTAATGTTGAATGGATTAAAGTCGTATCAGAAACATTTTTTAATGTTACATTTTGTGTTTTTAGTGGGATATACAATACTCTTATTTGGATCTTGGGCGTTATTTATTGTCGGCGGCATTTTCTTAATCCCGATTTTTAGTGGGTTGGTAGATACTACCTTAGCGTCCGTAAGAGATGAAAATCTGAGTTTTAAAAATCTTTTCAAGTATTTTAAACGATATCATAAAGGACCTGCGATAGCACATACACTAGTTGTTGCCAATATTCATCTTGTGCTTTTAAGCACTTTCCTTATTTTTTATCAAATCTTTGGAGCAGTGATTCCTAGAATGTATTTTGATAATTCTATAATTGCGACAGCTGTCATACTTTTAAGTGCTTTACCTTATATCATTTTAGGAACATATTTCTCGTTAACATCTTTCATTATTGTCGATAATAATATTGCATTACTTCATGCAGTAAAGACAAGTATTATGTTAGTAAAGCCCAATATATTTAGATTTACTTTAATTAGGGTGCTCTTCTTTTATAGAAATAGTGTTCTTTTTGGGGTTGTGGCGACGCGTTGCGCGTATCATTTTAACATTTCAGATACTCCGAATCAGTTATCTGGACAATCAGCAATGATTATGATAGTTTTATGGATTGGCGTTTTGATTTTAACAACCCCACTTTATGAAACTTTGCGAGCACACATGTATTTGTATTCGATCCAAAACAAAAATGATTCGTAACATACGTAACGACGAGAATAAGTCATACGAAAGAAGATAAAGCATGAATTTAATTGAACTCATACATTCTATAGTGAACTCTCAATTGTTATATTATGCGTTTATAGTTGGTGCGATTTTTTAATTGACCCTATGTGAATGATAGATACTTATGGTTATTACTCTTAACGATAAGTTAAACTAAATAAAAAACGAGATTTTTATGGAAACGCAATTAAAAAGAGAAAAATTTCTTTTAATACAATCCACGTATATCAAAGTAACTTTAGCCCTCATCATATTATCTACTGTGTTGATGATGCTGGGATACGGCTTTGTTAATTCGATTTCAGCTGCACCAAAAATTTTATAGATGTAGCTGTTGTGGTATTTTACTATCATTTTATCCATTTTTTAATCGGAATTATCATCGTGTTTTTTTTTATTTTATTGTGATAAGGAGAAAAAATGGAAAAGTTCGTATCACGAAAGTTATTGGAAGTATTTTACTTACACCCGTTAGTTTCGTACTTGCATATGTTGCTGTGTTTTTATTTGCGCTTTCTAGTTGTAGTGCTTAGATCTATATTGGTATATAGGAATCTATTGAACGAGAATATTCAACATCGACACTTTCTAAGCATTCGCGAGTATGATATAATTTAAGATATTGCACAAAGAAGGTGTTTTATGAAAAGAAATATATTTGAAAAAGACAAGCTAATAAAATATTTACTTATTGTATCGATTATTACGATTTCTATTATTGGAATTAGCTATATTCAAAATTTATTTCCTCATTTTTTACAAAGAGTAAGCCTTTCATTTCGTTCAGTCTTTATTCCCTTTGTTATAGCTTTTTTCTTGAGTTTTATTATTGGTCCACTATCCAATAAGCTTGAAGAAAAACTCCATTTACCGAAATCTTTAAGCATTATTTTATCAATATTTATTGGAATCTTAGTGGTCTTAATTATCATTAGTGTGACTATTGTCTTTATCGTCTCACAGCTTACCGTAATCATCCAAAGTCTAGTTACTCTAGTGGATAACGATATACTAGAATCATTATTACGTGAGTTTATTACATTAATAGATGAAAATTTAGATCAAAATAATATCAATCAACTGATAAATGGTTTAATTGATGAAGGGATTACAGTAGAACGACTGTTCCGCTTGGTAGGAACATCGTTTGTCACAGTTTCAGCGATAGCCTCAAGCCTTATTAGTACAGCCTTTTTAATAGTTTTAACACCTGTATTTTTGTATTTCATGATTAAAGAAAAAGAAGTGATTTTTAGAAGTTTATCAAAAATTGTTCCTAAAACGTTCAGGAATGATGCCATCGAACTAGGTGTAAGAAGTAATGTAGTCATTAAACATTATTTTATCGGACAAGCACTTATGATGTTTTTCACAGCCTTGTTCTTTATTTTAGCATATGGTGTTTTATCCTTCTTTATTCCAAACTTTACCTTCTTATATGCAATTATATTTGCACTACTTATGGGTATTTTATGCGTTATTCCTTATCTTGGGATTTGGCTTGGTATGGCAGCACCTATTGTTTACCTAACAACACTTCACCTTGAACATGGTGGCCCAGATAATACCATTTATTTAATAGGAATTATTGCGGTGTTAATAGCCAATCTAATTCAAGCGGTTTTAGAAAGCAGCGTTATTCAACCCGCTGTATTTAGTAAACAAGTTCATATCCATCCACTTGCTGTTTTATCAAGTTTTATATTTTTCGGAGGAATCTTTGGATTACCAGGGTTTCTACTCGCAATTCCAATCGCTGGGACAATCAAAGTTGTGATCCTCTATTACAGAGGATCAGATGATGAGTTAACAGAAGTTGTACAAGATAAAATTGATAAAGAAAAAATTACCCAAAAAATTTAAGTTTATGTAGACTAACGCATGGGCGTATGTCTTACTCAAAGGAAGGGACCACACATGCGTTTTGAATATATTTTTATTTTATCTATGGGGACCATTTTAATGTTTGTAACATATGCTGTTAATGTACTTGATTATTATTTATCTTTGTTAAGTGGCATGTCATTTTTACTTGCAATCGTTTTTCTAATTATGAGTATGCCTTGGCTTTTTTTAATAAGTGTTATAGTCGGTATTCTATTTATTTTTGCTGTTCGCTTTTATCAAAAAGTATTTGATCATTAAAAAAACGTGTTTTAGACACGTTTTTTTTAAAAGAAAGCAATTAGTATTAGCGATAAAATAAATGTTGCAGTATTGGCTGATATTGCATAAATAATCGCGCGCCATCGAGAATGTTCTTTTAGGTAAATGCCAAATAAAATAGCTTCTAATAAAAATACAATCGCTTCACCTAAAAAGAGTAGCAATATTGCACCAAAAACACCACCTAAGTAGTAATAACCATAAATAATTAGGCCAGTTAAGATAACTTGTGTCACCGTATTGACACCAATAACCAATTGATACGACGTTTTTTTTCTATAGATAAATACATAAAGAATGCCAATTTCGATTAATAATGTAATGATTAGTCTATATAGGTAATTAACACTCAGTTTAAAGTAGGGGAAATTTCCTTCAATATCTCCAGATATAGTTCCCACTTCTGATTGTGATTGATTTAAAGATACACTGGATAGATCATAGGTAACCTCACTTCCGAAAAAGACAGTATTTACAATCTCAGATACAATTACATCATCGCCAACAACCACGGCAATTTTAAATGTTTTTGGTGCAAAGTAGTCAATTGTGTATGTATCAGAATGATTGATTTGTTTAACCATACCAGGTTCGCCAGAGAGGGTATAAGGAATGAATCCGTCGGAATCAGTATATGTTTTTAGAGCATTAGGATAGTCATCTTTATAATAATTAATATTGTCAGAATCCAACATAGATGATTCAATTAAAAAATCTACACTATAAGGAACATCGACCCCTTTTATGGTGACCTCAACAAAGGGTTTTGGACCTAAGTCAGCAGTTGTTTCTTGTATACTAATTGGAATCAAAATAACAAATAATAATAAGATTATTAGTTTCTTCATAAAATCATCCTCACTAATTATAATCTTAGTATATCATCATGAGGATAAGACGTCTACAAGTAAAAAAGCCTTTAAAAAGGCTTTATGTTACAACATCATAGGGCCAGTCGATAATTCCACCTAAGTCATGAACATTGGTATATCCTAAATTAACTAGGATGTCTATCGCATCTGCACTCCTATTTCCGCTGCGACAATAGACGATGATATTTGTCGATTTATCAGGTACAGCAGATTCAATTGATGATTTTAAGTTATTTAAAGGAAACAGGACAGCCCCCTCAATATGACCATCTTCATATTCAGCTATAGTTCTTACATCAAGTAAGATGGTATTATCGTTTTCGATAAGTTCTAATGCATCATCTGCGCTAATAGTATAATCTTTACTGCTACATCCTATTAGCCCAATCATAAGTAAGACCAGCAATGTGATTAATGTTTTCATGGCATCCACCTAACTTTTTATTTTCTTCATTGTAGCAGTTTTTACATATCTATACTACTTTTGTGTTCTATTATTTATCCGCTATACAAACTACTTAATGTATAAATAAATAGCAATTTAATGTAATATCATATGTGTTTGTTGATTTTTGTTATATTCGTGCGATAAAGATTTTACAGTTTGTATAGTAAATTTTTTTTGTAAATAAGATATCATACGTGTTAAAATTTTAGAGTAGGCACCAAACTATATATTAAAAAGGAGAATTTATATGATTATTCAAGTTGTAGGTACTGGATGCAAAAGTTGTAAGAAATTACTCAAAAATGTTGAGGCCGCAAAAAAAGCACTCGATATGGATATCGATATTGAGTATGTTACAGAAATGGACGCAATAATGAATACTGGTGTCGTTAACACACCGGGACTAGTTGTAGATGGGAAGATTATTTCAAGTGGACAGGTCTTAACTCAAGACGATATCATTAAAATAATCAAAAGAAACTAGATAGACGCAAATGGATGAAAAATCAAGAATGATAAATGGAAAACTTTATATGATGAATGAGGGATTATTTGAACAACAATCCCAAGCAAAAATTCTAATAAAAGCATATAATAAAACTAAACCTAACCAGTTAAAAAAACGTAAAAAATTACTAGTTGAGTTACTTGGGAAGACTGGGAAATCCCCATATATAGAGCCTTCATTCTTTTGTGATTACGGGAAAAACATCACAGTAGGAGATAACTTTTATGCAAATACAGGATGTATTGTTTTAGATTCTGCTCCTGTAACTATAGGCAATCAAGTTATGTTTGGACCTCGCGTTTCGCTTTTTACAGCGACGCATCCTATAGATGCAGGTGTTCGGAACAGACGATTAGAGTATGCTAAACCGATAACGATAGGAAATGGTGTTTGGATAGGTGGAGATGTCACGATTAATCCTGGTGTTACGGTAGGTGACAACGCGATTATTGGGGCAGGGTCGGTCGTGACGAAGGCTATTCCTCCTAATGTTATTGCGACTGGTAATCCGTGCAAAGTTATTAGAGAGATTACTAAAGAAGATAAATCCTATTGGGAAGCCCAAGAACAAGCATATCATAAGTCTCAATAGCTTGTGATATGTTTATTTATTGTGTTTTTTCATAAGGGGCATTAATATTTAATGAATATGAGGTCGATTAATTATGAAAACCCAAGGATCATTTCGTAGGCTTTTAGATGTTTTTCCTAATAAATGGTTATTAATATTTGGCATTAGTGTTGCTATCATTACTGCGGTTTTTTCTGTAGGAGTTAGTCTTTTAATAAGAGAAGTTATTGATGCGGCAGTTAACTTAGAACGAGACCGCTTTTTTTTCTTTGCATATTTAGGAGGCGGAATTGTCTTATTTATGATTATTCTTACATATACTAGAAGTCGTTTAATAGGACACTATACTGAAGGTGGTATTGCAAATCTTAGACTACTTTTGAGCAAAAAGATCATGCACCTCTCTTTTCCAGCATTAGAAGACAACACATCAGGAGACCTATTATCAAGAGGAACCAACGACTTAAATAGAGTTCGCAATTATACATCGCGCATTTTACCGCGTTTAATTGAGGTGCCGCTGTCGGCAATACTTGCTTTAGGTGTATTACTCTATTTGAGTTGGCAACTTACGTTGCTGAGCTTGTTAATGGTCCCTTTCTTAATTATAGGCGCAGGATTATTAATGAAACCGATACGACCCGCAGCAAAGCGGGTTCAACAAAAACTAGGCGAAGTCAACACCATTGCTACGGATTTTATTAAAGGGGTTGAAGTTGCAAAAGCATACACCTTAGAGGAGACATTACAAGAGAAAAATAGTCACGCTGTTAATGAAAGTATTGATAGTGGTTTGGTCTTGGCAAAACGTCGTGCCATATTGGAAACGTTCTCTATGGGATTTTCCATAATTCCATTTATTACAACGTTTTTAATTGGTGGATATTTTGTAATTAATGGAAACTTATCTCTTGGTGGGTTACTTGCATTTATCAATTTGTTAAATTTTCTAACGTTTCCGTTAAGTCAGTTATCTGTTATTTTGGGTGATGCAAAACGTGATTTAGCAGCTGCTGAACGGATTTTTGAAACGCTAGATCAAGAAGAAGAGCGAACCACTGGAGAAGTACATGCTTTTAAAAAAGGCGTACCATTAATAGAGTTCAAACATGTAACCTTTAGATATAACGATGATAGCCGCCTGGCTATTAATGACTTTAATCTTGTTATTCATCATAATGAAGCTATAGCTTTTGTTGGTCCAAGCGGTGGTGGGAAAAGTACAATTACAAAACTATTGATGGGATATTACGATTCTTATGAAGGGGAAATAAACATTGGCGGTCATGATATTAAATCATGGAACTTAAGGTCTTTAAGAGAAAAACTATCGCTAGTAAGCCAAGATACTTTTTTGTTTCCTGAAACTATCAAAGAAAACATACGAAACGGAGACTTAACAGCTGATGATAGCGCAATTATCCGTGCCGCTAAGCAAGCAAACGCTGATGAGTTTATTATCAAGTATGATAATGAATATAATACAAATTTAGGGGAACTAGGTGATTCATTAAGTGGTGGTCAGAAACAGCGCATATCTATAGCTAGGGCGATTATTAAAGATGCACCGATACTTCTACTTGATGAAGCAACAAGTGCCTTAGATACCGAATCAGAAGCGAGAATTCAAGAAGCGCTATCACGTATTTTGAAAACTAAAACAAGTATTGTTATTGCTCACCGATTATCGACAATTAAAGAGGCAACAACGATACATGTTATTGATCAAGGCACGATAAAAGAATCAGGAACACACACAGAATTGCTAAAGCGTGAAGGGCTGTATCATAAACTTTATCACGAGTCTTTAACAAAAAAGGAGGGATTATATGAAGTCGAATAAAACCTCCATGCGTGTTATTGAAAGTATGCGTGGTAATAGACTTAGATACATTATTGGGATACTTGGTATGGGCTTATTTATCTTTTTATTTCAAACGATTCTCGCCTATTTATTCTTAGACTTATTTGATACATTAGGTTCTAATGATTATCAGCGTGTATTAGATAGTGTAATCCCTTATATTATAGGATTCATGGCTGTCTTTATGGTGATTCCATTTTTTGCATACGCTCTAAATAAAGCCATTGTATATACAACAGGAAATATACGTAAAGAAGTATTTGATACCCTTATAGGGTTACCAGTGAAATATTTTAAAGATAATCACAGTGCAAGTGTTAGTTCCGTTTTGACCAATGATATTGTGGAATTAGAAAATGCCTATAGTGAACATTTAGTAACGTTTTTAATCAATCTTATTAGCGGCATTGGAACAACGGTTGTTATTTTCGTTCTCGAGTGGCGCTTAGGTTTGGTAACAATCTTACTTGGATTAATTACATTATTAATTAATACTGTATATGCACGCAAACTTCGTAAAATAAGCACAACGGTGCAAGAAAACTTAGCAAACACAAATACGAAAATATCCAATATTATTTCAGGATTGAATGTTATTAGAATTTTTAATATTCAAACTTATGTATTTAATAAATTTAAACGTAGTAATCAAGCTGTGTTGCACGCATCAAACAAGCGCGTTAAAAAACAGTCTACAGTTGAAGCGTTAAACATGTTTACAGGAATGATGGGATTCGCGATTATTACAGTCTTCGGCGGATTTTTAGTTATAGAGGGGATTATTACTATTGGTATTATAGTAGCGGTGACACAACTTCAAAACGGAATTCAAGGTTTAGTTCAATCGTTAGGACGTTTTATTACAAATCTACAAGCATCACTAGCTGCAGGAGATCGAGTCTATGCACTTTTTGATGAAGCAAAAGAACCTAGGACATACGAGTATACGACAGCCATTCCGAACAATAATAACGCATTAACACTTAAGGATGTCAGTTTTAAATATGATCAAGATTTGGTTATTAATAAACTTAACCTAGCAGTAAATCTTCACCAAACTGCAGCACTTGTAGGTCCAAGTGGTGGTGGTAAAAGCACAATATTTAAACTCATTTTACAGTTTTATCCATTGCTAGAGGGTGCCATTCAGGTCGAAGATTTATCGGGAGATGACACACAACTAAAAGAATTACGCAAGCACATCGCCTACGTTCCACAAAATGCGCATTTATTTAATACCTCTATAAGAGAAAACATACGCTATGGCAATCTTGATGCTGATGATAATACAATTGTTGAGGCAGCAAAAATGGCAAATGCTGATAGGTTTATTAGAGACCTAGAACATGGTTATGACACCATCGTTGGTGAAAATGGTGCAAAGCTATCTGGTGGACAACGCCAACGTATTGCCATTGCTAGAGCGATTGTTAAAGACGCACCATTACTTCTATTAGATGAAGCAACAAGTGCTTTAGACAACGAATCAGAAAAACTTGTTCAAAACGCTTTAGAGCGCTTAATGAACAAAAAGACCAGTCTTGTTATCGCACATAGATTATCAACTATTGAACGTGCAGATGTTATTCATGTTATGAATGAAGGAAATATTAAAGCATCAGGTAATCATGCAACCTTGATCGAAGAAGATGGGCTATATAAAACGTTATACGAGAACCAAAAACAACAGGGTGATTAGTATATCTATAAAACCATAAAAAAACTGTCCAAAATTTGGACAGTTTTTTTATATGGTTATCTAAGTGATTTTAAGGCACTTCCCCAAGCAATAACTTGATTTAACATATCATTTAAGTTATTTTGGTGTAAATCTTGAGGTTTGAACTTACTGTAATTTTCAAAATCTAAGAATAACGATAATAGAACTTGTGTTCTAACATCAGCAATTTGGAGTTCTCCTGATATGAGTCGTATGTTCTCCGCAGCTCTTGCACCGTATGCTGAACCGTAACTGACAAGACCAGCAGCTTTATTTGCCCAAAGTTCTCTTTTAGCAGAATCAAATGCATTTTTTAATACGCCTGTTAATGCATGGTTATACTCAGGAACAATAAAAATAAAACTATCTAATGATGCAATCTTGTCATTCCATGCGGCTAAATCATTATTTTCTAAGGTTTCACCTAAAAACGGTAGTTTATAATCTCTTAAGTCAATAAGTTCGTAATTAGCGTCATCGCGTTTTTGTGCATGTTCTAGCACCCATTTTCCTACTTGTTCACTGACACGGCCTTCTCTTGTACTTCCTAATATAATCCCTATGTTCATTAAATGTGCCTCCTAAAGTAATATATTTTATTAATTGCAATTATTATAAATTATTTATATTATTTAGTAAAGTAAAACACATTCACAAAGAAATAATGGTATGATGAAAGCAAGGAGTGATTAGTATGAATAACAAAAGATTAATTATTGGATTAATGGTTGGCGCATTACTCGGTGTTGTATGTATTATTGGTGCGCAAACTCGCTCGGGAGCAGAAAAGGATACGGTGTATCTATTTGCATTTTGGTATAATCGTCTATTAATGGGTGGTGTCATTGGACTGATCGGATTTCCGTTAGCGTACAAATACAAATTGTTACGCGGTGCGATTATTGGTATTGCAGTATCATTTATGTTTTATGTGACAACATCGTTTAGTGATCATATAGGATTTGTGGTTGGTGCGGTGTATGGTATTATTATTGAAGCAATCTTAGATAAATTTAAAGTCTAAATAGCAAAACCATATTATTCCATATCAAAAGCAACATTTTCCAGCTCATCAAGCGAGTGAAAAAACATTTCTGCAGTACGTGTATTTGATGCAAGCGGAATTTTATAAACATCACATAGTCTAAATAAGGCGGATACATCAGGTTCGTGCGGCTGTGCAGTTAATGGATCGCGGAAAAATAAAATCATGTTAATTTCTTGATTGGCAACTGCAGCCCCTATTTGTTGGTCTCCACCAAGAGGGCCTGATTTATAACAATAGATATCTAGTCCTGTGTTTTTGCCTACTAAAGACCCTGTAGTACCTGTAGCGACTAATGTGTGTTTCTTTAATGTATCAACATGCTTTTTACAAAATTTTATCATATCATCTTTTTTCTTATCATGTGCAATCAAGGCTATTTTCATAAGGTTCTCCTTTATTATAATTTAAACTATTGGTTGTATTAACGACGGGTCATCTTGCGTTACTTTATTTACTGAGGTACTTACAGGGTAATATGTCATCTCATTTGATGGGAAACCCTTTAAGTAAGGCGTTAATAATTCTTTTTTTGTATTTGGTTTAAGCCATGTTTTGTGTGCGTTATTTGGTAAAATTACTGGCATTCTATTATGAATGTCTTTCATAAGGTCATTTGATGATGTGGTAATAATGGCACATGTATGTGCTTTTGTACCATCATTTAATAGCTTTGAATGATACAATCCTGCAAAACCAAATATTGAGCGTGTCTTTAAATGAATATGCATTGGCTGTTTACCAGTGTCTTTGGTTTGCCATTCATAAAAACCATCTGCTAAAATAATGCAACGGTGTGACTTAAAGGCAAAATCAAAACTTTGTTTTTTCTTTATAGTCTCACTACGAACATTAATCATATTATAATAATTAGATGGTGTGGCCCAAACAGGAATTAATCCCCAAGCTAAGTATCCTGCCCGATACCGTTTACCATCATGAATGATAGCTAGTACCTGTTGTGAGGGTGCGATGTTGTATCTAGGTAGTGTTACTTCATGATTGATTTCTTCAATATTATAAGTATTTTTTAAAAAACTATTCAGTTCTTCTTTACTATAGGTTAAGGTGAAACGTCCACACATAGAAATCTCCTCTTTATAGTTCTAATGATTTTAGATGAGCAAGATCGTCTTCACTAAGATCCACATCAACAAGAATATTATTTTTAATATGATTAGGATTTTTGGACCGTGGTAATGGTAATATGCCTTGTGATAAGATGTAAGACAAAGCAATGTGCGCTTCACTCACATGATATTTTTTAGCCATTGTTTTTAAAGCATCATTACTGAGAATATCTGCACGACCAAGTGGTGAATAGGCCTCAACTAAAATATCGTGTTTCTTACAATACTCTATTGTTTCATCTTGAGGATGCCCAATATGAAATTTAATTTGGTTAACATGCGGTGTAATATCAGTGTTATCTAAGATGTTTGTTAAATGCTTGCGTTCGAAATTAGATACACCTATGGCTTTAATGCGGCCTTCATTATATAATGTTTCTAGTGCTTTGTATGCTTTTATATTGCCCGCTTCATAATCGCTACCAATATCATCCCAAGGCCATGGTGCATGGATTAGGAACAGGTCTAAGTAATCTGTGTCTAGATTTTTAAGTGTCGTTTCAAACGCTTCAATGGCTTCATCGTAAGACTTGATTTTAGGATCCAATTTTGATGTGATAAATATATCACTGCGTTTAAATCCTGAATCTATTATGGCACGACCAACCTCAGTCTCATTTTTATAAATTTCAGCAGTATCGATATGTCTATAGCCAGTATTTAGTGCAGTTAATACAGATTGATAACATGCCTCACCTTTTAATGGCGCTGTCCCAAAACCAATACGTGGTATTTTTATGCCGTTTGAAAGTGTGTAAAATGTATCAACAATTTCCATTGTATCGCCTCCTATATATGTTTATAATACCATTTTTAGCACAAACTTGCATTTGTTAAGAGAGATTAATTGAAAAGAGGAATCATTGTGAAAAAAATCACATATACCATTCAGGAAGATAAAGTGCAGACCCTTTTAAAACAAGACCCTAGTTTAAAACCATTATTTAATCACGTAAAAACAGTGGATGTATTTATTGAAGATGACTACTTTCAATTTTTGGTGTTTACCATCATTGGTCAACAACTATCTGTAACAGTGGCCGATACATTGTTTAGCCGATTGAAATCACAATTTGATGGGAATGTCACACCAAAAAACATCTTATCTACAGAAGATAATACATTGAGAGAAATTGGATTGTCTTACCGGAAAATCGCTTACTTAAAGGCGCTAGCTTTGTCAGAACAAGACGGGTATATAAGTAAAGATTGGATGGAAAAACAAAAAATAGAAACTATTAAGGCACAGCTTCTTAAGATTAAAGGAATTGGGCCGTGGACTATAGAAATGTTTTTAATGTTTTCTTTAGGATATGAAGATGTCTTCTCTGTGGGTGATTTAGGGTTAAGAAATGCGTATAAACAAGTTATGAATACACCTGATTTGACAAACAAAGAAATCGAAACAATCAGTTTAAAATGGAAACCATATCGTTCTATTGTGGCACACTACTTATGGAAGTACTGGGATGAACTCCGACATGAAACCTAAGTTTCATGTTTTTTAATGCATATCACATGCATATATTTCGAATTCGAAATATAATGTATGTGAGGTGATATAATGAACCAATTAAAAGGGATTCATCATGTAACTGCAATAACCAGCAGTGCAGAAAAAATTTATGAATTTTTCACATATATATTAGGCATGAGATTAGTTAAAAAAACGATTAATCAAGATGACATTGATACCTATCACTTGTTTTTTGCGGATGATAAGGGAAACCCCGGTACTGACATGACATTCTTTGATTTTAAAGGAGCAGCTAAAGGTGTCAAAGGAACAAACGAGATATCGCGAACTGGACTTAGAGTGCCAAGCGATGTGGCATTGAAATATTGGCAAAAGCGTTTCGAACATTATGATGTCACACACCAACCGATTACGACGTTATTTGACCGCAAAGTATTAATGTTTCATGATTTTGATGACCAAGCTTATATGCTTGTTTCTGATGAATATGATAACGGTGTAAAAGCAGGAACTCCGTGGGTAAAAGGACCAGTACCTAATGAGTATGCTATTGTTGGATTAGGTCCGATATTTTTACGTGTTAATAATCTAGATAAAATACATACTGTATTAACTGAAAATATGTTTATGCGCTTTATTGACACGGAAGATAACTATTCACTCTATGAGATGGGTGAAGGAGGCAATGGCGCACGTGTTATCGTTGACTATCAAAAAAATTTACAACTTGCAATGCAAGGGTATGGTAGTGTTCATCATGTTGCATTTAGAATCGAGGATAAAACAGAATTAGATCAATGGATAAATCACTTAGATGCAGTAAGAGCACCCCATTCTGGCTTTGTTGATCGTTTTTATTTCAAATCTCTATACACTAGATTATATCGAGGATTGTTATTTGAATTCGCAACAGAAGGTCCAGGATTTATCGATGATGAAGAGACATATGAAACACTCGGTGAGACCTTAGCATTACCACCGAAGTTTAGAAATAAGCGAACTTATGTCGAATCGGTTGTTCGTCATATTGATACGGTGAGAAGCACTAAAACATTTAAAAAAGAGACATTTGAGAATGAATGAACTTAAAACATTAACCATTTTATTTAGAACTACAAACACATTTGAACAATGGATTAAAGAAGATATTAAAAAGTATCATTTGAATGTTACAGAGTTTGGTGTTTTAGAAGCCCTTTATCATAAGGGAGAACTAACCATACAAGCATTGAAGGATAAGATACTCATTGCCAATTCAAGTTTAACGTATGTTTTGAGCCAACTTATTGATAAAGCGTTTATTCACAAAAGGCAACAAACACATGACAAGCGTGTTTTTACGATATCACTTACCACTAAAGGCGAACGCGTATTTAAATCAATTTATAGAATGCATCTAATAAATATGCGTACAAAGTTAAATGTTTTAACTAAAAACGAAGAACTAACATTACAAACATTGTTAAAAAAAATCGGAAAGCAAGAGGGATGACAATGAAAAAAGTAAAATTATTTGCAATACTAGGCATATTAGCCATGGGAACTGTCCTTATATACGGCTTTACTGCTGGTGACTTCTTTGAAGATGGCAGCGTAATAATGAACAATCCTTGGGGGATTGTATCATTGGTTGATTTATATGTGGGATTTATTCTTTTTTCTCTTTGGATTATCTACCGCGAAACAGCTATTATTAATACAGTTATATGGGTGATTTTAATGATGGTTTTCGGTTGGTTTATCGGAGCAATTTACATTTATTATGTCGCATACACATCTAAAGGTGATAAAGAGATTTTCTTTCATGGCCAAAAGAATCTAGGTGATTAAATTATGGCGTTCAGTACAAAAGAGATTGTAGAAGAACTCAAAAGTGTTCTAAAAGGGAAAACCATCGATGCTATTATCCCTCCATTAGTATTTTTAATTATGAACGGATTTACAACATTAAATATTGCAATTATAACATCCTTATCAATTGCGGTATTATTAGGAGTTAGTCGGTTATTTCGAAAACAGAATATATTATATGTAGGAGTAGGTTTCATTGGACTGACTATCGCCTTTTTATTTGCCTACCTTTCTGATAATGCCAGCAACTATTTTTTACCAAGTATTATCGGGAGTGGGTTTTTGGCGGTAATGTCATTTGTAAGTGTAATAATAAAACGTCCAATTGCGGCACTCGCAAGTCATATTACTAGAAGCTGGACATTCACATGGTTTTTACGAAAAGATGTTCGACCAGCCTATAGCGAAGTGAGTTTATTATGGGGGGGCTATTTTCTATTTAGAGCTATTATTCAACTAGCATTCTTATTAGAAGGCAGTTTAAGTAATCTAACGTTGCTCAACATTATTTTAGGGTTACCGTTCACTGTGGTTGTACTGATTATTAGCTATGTTTATGGTATATGGCGTTTACGTAAACTAGGTGGTCCAGGGATAGATGAGTATGATCAAGGTATTACCCCGCCTTATAAAGGCCAAACAAGAGGATTTTAAACCCCTTTTAATTACCGTATTGTTTTTTTGAAAATTTAATATATAATATAAAAGGAAATAAAAACAAATTATAAAGGGGAAAATAATGAAACGATTATTATCAATTATTATTACTTTTACCTTACTATTTACTCTTGTTGCTTGTGGGAATGATGAACACGCTGGAAGATACAATTTAACTAGCATTACCGGGATTCCCAGTGTGACTGCAGAAGACTACGACTACAACTATATTAAACTGGATAGTCGTGGGAATTACACATTAGAAAATAAAATTTATGGAACAAAAACATCTCAAACAGGTGAATACGAAGTTGATGGTGAGACATTAATTGTTCGTACAGAAGATGGAGATACAACAGTAGAAGAAAAGTATATTATCAAAGATGGACAAATTATCATTGATTTTCAAGGTATTGAGATGGTGCTTATAAAAGAAGAATAATAAACAAGCGGGCTTGTGCTCGTTTTTTATTGTACATAAAATCATAGCTAGTTTATAATTAAGCTGAGGTGACCAAATATGACAAAAGAAGATATTATAACCATACTAAAACCGTATCTTGAGAAGCTCATTGATGTTGTAGCTGCATGGGAGGGGGGATCAAAAGCTACAAATACTGATGACATGTATTCTGACTTGGACTTGATGATTGTTACACATAACAACAGCAAAGAGCAGGTATATAAACTGGTGGTGGATTACTTAGATACTACATTTGGAATTGAGCGGCACCATCGTGTTAAAGAACCTGCTTGGCATGGATTCTCGCAAGGATTTTTCAAATTGAAAAACACGCCTGAATATTTTTACATTGATGTGGCAATTATGACAAAAGATACAGATGATAAGTTTATTAGTGAGAAGCGTCATGGGAAAGCAAAAATTTGGTTTGATAAAGAAAATGTATTAAACACGAGCCCTTTATCTAATGAGGCTATTAAGCAAAAAATCGCGTCAATGTATAAACGTGCTACTGATATTGATTTCTTATTTATCATCGAAACAAAAAAACAATTATATAGAAAAAATTTTAGTGAAGCCTTCACAGCGATGTATCGTTTTTTACAATCATCGGCCAGTGTTATATTCAATATTGAACACCGTCCGAATCAAGTTGACTTTGGACTAAGATATGCATATAGAGCATATTCTAAGCGGGATTTTGAGATTATTGAAACGTGTTTAAAAGCCAACACAATCTCAACTTTAGATAGTGCGTTTAAATCGTTATTAAAGCGATACGAAGTCCTAAAAGATAATCATGCAGTTCATGTACAATCAGTGAATAAATAATACACTATTAAATTTATCTATAATGCTATGATACAAATAGGAGGGATACCTTATGAAGGAAAATAAAACACCTTATATGATAGATGTTGAAAAAGATAAAACTTATGCATGGTGTCGTTGTGGAAAAAGTGATACACAACCATTTTGCGATGGAACACACAAAAGCACAGAGACGAAACCGAAAATATTTACAGCCTATGAGAATAAAAAAGTAGCACTTTGCGGATGTAAAGAAACAAGTAATCAACCATTTTGTGATGGAACTCATAAAAAAATATAAAAAGCGTTTTCACTTTTTATTTTTTACATTTTTGAGAAAAGTGCTATAATTGTCTTATATATACCATTTATAATTGATTATAATCAATAAAAAAATTATAATATATTAGTAAATAGATATGATAATAAACCTTTTTAGGGGGCATGAATATGCATAAAATGGAAGAAACACCAAAAATACTCACTTTATTAGGCTTAATTATTGAAGGAGTTGCATTTTTAGTATTTGTTGGCTTGGATATTTTTGTAAGAATTACCGGAGCTATTCCTAAAGAGGAATTTATTGAAGAAGGTATGACGCCTGAGGAAGCAGACTTATTTATTAGCGCGATGCGTATACTAGGAAACATATTTTTAGTTATCGCAATTTTACTTTTTATTATGTTTATTGTTAACTTCATTTTATTTAGAAAGTTAATGCGCGGTCAGTTTGATGAAGATCAAGCAAAAAAAATCTATCTATACCAAGCGATTTGGGGCGGTATCAGTTTGAGTTTTAATACTATTACTGGCGTTTTATATTTAATTAGTGCTGTTCAAACACATTCGAAACGTTATTTAATATCGACGAACAATAAAAGGGGTAAATAATGGAAGAATTTGTTGAATTATTACCAATATTAATACCCTTTATAATAATTAATTTGGGGATCATAATCTATTGTGTATTTGATATTCATAAAGCTGACAGAGAGGTTGTCGGCCTTAGCAAATTTTGGTGGACTATTATTGTAATCTTGGTTTCTTTTGGCTGGGTCATATATCTGCTTGCGGGGAGAAAACAATGAGTTTATTAACAATTAACAATATTACAAAAACTTATGGTGATTTTAAGGCACTAAATAATATTTCTTTAAGCGTTAAACCAAACGAAGTATATGGATTCATCGGAAGAAATGGTGCTGGAAAGACGACGACAATCAACATTATTTTATCGTTGATTACTAAAGACAATGGCACGATTTTTTTTAATGACAAGGAAATCGACGTTACCGATATACATTATAAAAAGGACATTGGATTTGTACCTGATGTTCCATCGTTCCCACCTTATATGAATGCGCAAGAATATTTGAGTTTTTCTTATGATAGTTACGGGTTACCTACAAGAGATAAAAATGTAATTATTGCTGATACGTTACGTGTTGTTGGCTTAGAAGGTGTAACAAAAAAGACAAGTTCGTATTCGCGCGGAATGAAACAAAGATTAGCTATCGCAGGGGCTTTACTCCATTCTCCGAAGTTGCTTATCATGGATGAACCAACAAGTGCACTGGATCCTATTGGACGTAAAGATGTTCTTGATATCATCTCACGACTTAAAAAAGACATGGCAATATTTTATTCCACTCACATCTTAGAAGATGCCCAAAAAGTATGTGATCGCATTGGATTAATAGAGCAAGGAAAAATGATATTAGAAGATGATATGAATCATCTTATTGCTTCGTTTGATACGTACAACTATTATATTGAGACAACCAACCATGATACCCTAGAAAAAATACTGCTTGAAACATCTTATATATCTATACTTAATAAGCAAGGGAATGGCTATAACATACAGTTTAACGATAAAAAAGACATCACTAAATTGTTGCTGGTTGTAAGTCAAAGTAATCACCACATTAAAGTGTTTACTGAAGAGCGTAAACAACTTGAGGACGTATTTATCGAGGTGTTAGATGAAAACCATAATTAACTATGATTTAATGTACATGAAAAAAACAGCTAAGTTTATCGTTTTAGGCGTTTTAGGTATATTTTTATCAGGGTTAAGCGTTATATCAGCACGATATTTTAATGTGCTGATGGAAATGGCCTTAGAACAAGAAGGAGTAAGCGTGTCGCTTCCTGAATCAACCGTTTTTGAAAGCTATACACAGTTTTATAGTAACTTTAATCAAATCTTCTTAATCGTTTTTATTTTTATTGGCGTTGCGTTTTTTACAAGAGATAAAACAAGGAACCATTACCCACTATTGTTTACCAAACCGATTAAACGTCAAGATTTTATTTTATCTAAAAGTATTATTATTACCATAACCCTAATTGTAAGTATCGTTATGGCAAGTATCTTTTTCGTGTATTATACGTTAATAATCTTTGATACATTTCATTATAGTAGATTTGCATTATCAATATTGGCTTATACTAGTTTAATGATTTTTCTTTTACATATTGGGCTTTATTTTTCTGTGATTTTTAAAAACTATATTGCCGCTGCGGGAGTAACGCTATTAGTTTTCTTCTTGTTTCCTTTGGTTAATTTGCTGTCATTTGGATTTTTTAAGTATCTACCTACACACTTAGCCGCATATCCATTGATGATTATGGAAAATCAAGTAGAGATAAGCGTGCTGGTGATTACTAGTATTATTGGCCTCGTCGTTTCGGCTGGGTTATTGTATTTAACCACATGGACATTTAACAAAAAATCTTTATTATGAGTAGTGATAGTATGTACCGAAGACCCTTTGTTATAGAACATTTCATGTCAAACCGTAAAGGCAAGCTCGCTTTACGGTTTTTGACGTTTTTACTAAGTGATATTATGGAACATAATGCCAATAGTTATGGTGCATCTGCAGAATATCATCACAAGCATAATGTTGCATGGGTACTTACTGAGTACGATATAACAATACATCAATTACCCAATCGTGATGAAACAGTATATGCAGGAACATTACCATATTCCTTTAAACGTATGTTTGGCTACCGTATTTATGATATGATTAGTGAAACGGGAGATGTATATCTAGAAGGAAAAGGGAAATTTGTTTTAATTGACTTTAAGACAAAAAAAATTACTGAGCCAACAGAAGATATGCTCAGTAAATTTACCGATGCGATTAAAAAACCAAAAGCACTGTCTTTTGAAAAACTAATACCAACAAGAGATACCTTATTATATAAAGCAAAAACATCTATATTGGACCATCATATTGATGTAAATAATCATGTTAACAATGCGTTTTATGCAGCACTAGCTTTGGATTATCTTAAGCCAGAGTTTATTAACGAAGACGATATAAAACGCTTAAAAGTGTACTATAAAAAAGAGGCTGTTTATGGCGATGATATAGATCTTTACTATTATCAAGAACCAAATGGGATTTATATAGAAATGAAAACGAAAGATACTGTTAATGCTCAAATATTCCTAATAAAAAATCAAGCCTAATTTTTGGCTTGATTTTTTTAGTCTAAATAATTTTCGATTAAACGATTGATTTTTTGAGTATTTATGAAGCGAGACTCTCTAAGCATTTCCTTATTGTTGGAAAATATTAACACTGTGGGAACACTAAAGATGACATGTGCCCCTCTAAATTGATCGACATCATCGACAAATACTTGGTAATGTTCAATGTCGTCAAGACGATGAATTGTGTTCTTTAAATGATCGCTGATTTGTTTACAGGTGTTGCAGGTATGAGTTTTAGCAACTATCATCACAAAGTCTTTTTGTAATACTTTTTTGATGTCTTCAAATGACGTTAGTGTTTCCATGTTTATCCCTCTTTATTATGATTTCTTAAATTAGTATATATACTAACTAATTATTTGTCAACTATATAACATTATTGTATATGCTTTTAGTGGTATATTCCTTGAAGGGCATATAAAGATGTGATACGCTATGTCTGAGGTGATAGTATGGATAGTATTCAATTACTCAAAGTTTTAGCCCATGATAAGACAATGCGTATTGTGGCTTTGTTATTAAACCATGAGTTATGTGTATGCGAACTAGAAGAAATATTGGACATCAAACAAGTTAATATTTCAAAACACTTGAACAAACTAAAACAAGCAGGTGTTGTTGATGTTCATAAAGTAAAACAACGTGCGTTTTATTACTTGACAGATATGTTTATGCAAGAAGACTATTTAGTGAATTATATAAGAAATACAATTATAGAAGAAGCCGACTATATAAAAGATTATGAGCGCTTTGTTCAACACGAAACAACTAAAGATGAGACAATCTATGTCTGCCCAAGCTTTAAGAAGGAGCGACTAACATGATAAAAAAATCTATCACTGTAGAAGGTATGACATGTGCAATGTGTGCCAAAACTATTGAAAATACATTTGATAATATTGAGGGTGTTAGCGTTCAGGTTAATGTTGGTGCGGGTAAAGTACTTGCAACCTATGATGATGATAAGATAAGTTTAATTGATATTGCTGATTATATCAATCAAGCAGGTTATAAAGCTGTACTTGAAGCTTCGTTGGATGACAATAAAAAAGTGCGTGCAAAAATGAAGCGCGAGTTATTTATTTCAATATTTTTTTCACTTCCATTGTTATGGGCGATGTTAGGCCATATTGGTTTTTTTAGTTTTGTTTATGTTCCTACTATATTAATGAATGGGTATGTTCAACTTGTACTTTCTGGAGTGGTTCAGTTTTTCATTGGAAAACGATTTTACATTAGTGCGTATAAAGCAATAAAACTCAAGGTACTAGGTATGGATATTTTAGTTGTATTAGGAACGACTAGCGCCTACTTATATAGTGTCTACTTATTGATTCAACATGGCGCAAGTGGGGTGCACACCGAGTTTTACTTTGAAATTAGCGCATTAATTATTACAATGGTATTACTTGGTAACTATTTTGAACACAAAGCCAAAGAACATACAACCGATGCCTTAGTTGATCTTATCAACTTAGGTGCAAAAGAAGCGAGAAAACGTGTTGATGGAAAAGACCAAATGGTACCGATTGAAGAGGTTAAAGTCGGCGATACTATTGTGGTTTTAGCCAATGAAAAGTTCCCTGTAGACGGAAAAATAATAGAGGGAGAAACGTATATTGATGAATCGATGATTACAGGAGAAAGCATTCCTGTACATAAACAGGTTAAAGACGACGTTATTGGTGCAACAATCAATTCAAGAGAAAAAGTCATTATCAAAGCAACAAAAGTTGGTAGCGATACGATGCTTAATCAAATTATATCGACGGTTGAAGAAGCGAGTAGTCAGAAATTACCAATTCAAAGAACCGCAGATAAAATTGCATCATATTTCGTTCCAGCAGTTTTAACTATCGCATTATTTACTTTTGTTTTACATTACATAATCTTAAACGGGTTTTCTTTTAATGAATCATTCGTAAGGAGTGTGGCTGTGCTAGTTATTAGTTGTCCCTGTGCGTTAGGACTCGCGACGCCTACAAGTATTTTAGTTGGAAACGGAAAAGCAGCACAAAATCATATTTTATATAAAGGTGGAGAATTCTTTGAGTTGGCGAATAAAATTGAAGCCATCGCCTTTGATAAAACAGGAACATTAACTATCGGAAAACCGGTTGTAACGAATTTCCATGGTGATAATGAAACCTTAAACATAGCCTATAGTATTGAAAAGGAAAGCACCCATCCTATTAGTAAAGCATTGGTTGCCTATGCAGAAGCATCACAGGATAAAGTGTATGATGTTCGAGCCTTTGATACCATTCAAGGTAAAGGGATCAAAGCTACTGTAAACAATAAAGATGTCTATATTGGTTCGATGAAGTTAATGGAAACGATAAACGCGAATACGAAAAACTATAATGATAGATACAAACGGTACATAAATGAAGCAAAAACGACAAACTATATCGCAATAGATAATGAGGTTGTCGGACTTTATGCCGTTAGAGATGAACTTAAACCAACCAGTAAAGCCGTGATTGATGCGATGCATGAACGCGGTATTACAACCTATATGATTACTGGTGATCATGAAAAAGTTGCTAACGCCATTGCTAGAGAAATAGGCGTTGATTATGTCTATTCTGGTGTATTACCACATGAAAAAGCCAATATCGTAAAAGAAATTCAATCACAAGGTAAGATCATAGCATTTGTAGGAGACGGTATTAACGATGCACCTGCCATTAAACTGGCCGATGTCGGTATTGCCATGGGACATGGAACTGATATCGCGATAGATTCAAGTGATGTAACCCTAATGAGCCATGACTTAGGGCTTGTAATTAAAGCGATTGACATGAGTAAGAAAACACTAAGAAACATTCATCAAAACTTCTTTTGGGCATTTTCATACAATTTAGTGGCTATTCCACTCGCAGCATCGGGACGATTATCAATGGTTCTAGCAGCTGCAGCAATGGGATTTTCATCGATTATGGTTGTTATGAATGCATTGCGATTAAAAGCCGTAAAATTACCTGAATTTGAGCCAACATTGAAAGGAGGGAACCTAACGATGGAAACAATGGATATTAAAGTGACCAACATGACATGCGATCACTGCAAAATGACAATTGAAAAAGTATTAAAACAAGCAGGGGTAACCGCATTTGATGTTGATGTTGAAAACAAAATTGTTCACGTTCAGTCTCGTGAAGTATCTGAAGAAGATATTAAAGCATTAATAAGAGAAAAAGGATACGACGTAGAATAAGTATTAGCCTATTTGAAGTCTTTTAAGGCTTTAAATAGGCTTTTTTATTACCCTAAGAAATTCGCGTCCAAAGTGGTTGATTTATTAATACCACTTTGATATAATAAGATAGCGCAAAAGCTAGATATACATGGAGGGGTAGCGAAGTGGTTAAACGCGGCAGACTGTAAATCTGCTCCTTCGGGTTCGGCGGTTCAAATCCGTCCCCCTCCACCATTATAGGGGTGTGGTGTCAATGGTAGCACAGCGGTCTCCAAAACCGTTAGTACGGGTTCAAATCCTGTCACCCCTGCCATTATAAAAACAAAGCAACTAATCCATAACGGATTATGGTTGCTTTTTATTTGTAACAAAATGATGGATAAAGATGATTTAACCTATGTTTTATAGGCAGATTTTGATATAATTTTTGAGAAGGAGATGATTTTCTTGAAAAAATTTTTACTCAACGGTTTTTTATGTGTTGTGGGGATTAACCTTATGTCTTTATCAATATTATTAAATCAACTGGGTTGGAGGATTTCCTCAGTATTGTTTTTGTTAGCTTTTCTTTTTGCAATAGTCACTTTCATTGCAGCACTTTATTATTGGAAAGATTGGAACGAGGAGTAACTATATTTTTTAGGTATTTATGACCACTAGAACGGGTTTAAATCCTGTCACTCCTAGCATAACAAAATTAAAGTAACTTCATAGTTACTTTTTAATTTTTCTCAAATTATATTCAAATAGGCTACAAACCTTTAATGGTATTTACAATATTTTTGACGCATAGTATAATTCAGATAAAGGGGATGATTATAGTGTTTCTATCGACTGTGGTATCACCGTTAAATATTGTTTTCATGTCAATTTTGTTGACCCTGCCTATTATGCACAATATCGTATTTATACTTTTTAAATACGATTGGGAAAAACGTGTTGGGGTATGGTATGTATGTCAATATGCGCTACAATTTCTCGTTTTTCTATTAATATATTCTCTTAATGTCGGATTTGTTTTCGTGTATTTTATTGTTTTCATCATTATACACGTCATATTAGAGCTTACCATAAGTAGAGTTGTGAATTGTAAATACGATAACTTAGACAAAAAATTCTATTTATACATAGTGACAACTTTGATTTTAGCTCTGGCTATTTCACTGGGAACATACTACCTTTATACAAGCATTATTAATTAAGGAGTAAAACATCATTAGTTCTAGTTATATTCAATTGATATTGCTAATGATTATGAAAACTATGATTAAAACAACATAGTTTTTTATTTGTGATATACTATATTTAGGTCGTCGGTGGAGGAAATAGATGAAAACATTAAACGAATTATCTCTAAGCGAACTATGGGAGCTTTTCCCCATTAATCTGAAGCCGTATAATCCAATGTACAAAAGAATATATAAACAAGAAAGTAGTAAAATAGAAAGACTTTTAAGCCATTTAGATGTTCAACGCATAAGCCACATTGGAAGTACGGCAATAGAGGGTATTGAATCAAAACCGATCATTGATATACTTGTTGAACTTAAGGATGAATCAAAGCGTGACGTTATAAAGAAGGTATTACAAAATAATAAATGGATTTTAATGAAAGAGACACTTACGCCTTTTAATGTGTCATTTAATAAAGGGTATACCATTGATGGATATGCAGACAGTGTATTTCATCTACATTTAAGAAAGTTTGGGGACTGTGATGCGATATATTTTCGTGATTATTTAAATGAGCATGAAGATGTTAGAATTAGATATGAAGTGCTGAAAAAAAACTTATTGAAAAAATATTCTAAAAATCGTGATGCATATACCGAGGGTAAAACAGAGTTTATTCATAATGTGACTAAAAGAGCAAAGCAATCATATAAGTATAAATACAATCTCTCACATGAAAAGTGAGAGATTTTCATTTTGATTTACCCCTCTAAAGTGGTATATTAAAAAAGCGAGTTATGATAGATATAGAGCGGTTGTAAACGCTTTTATTTTATTTACTTTTATGGTATGATTATATCGATATAAGATATCGACATAGGAGGTCATTATGATTATACTTAACGGAGAAAATTTAACCTTGGAATTACTATATGATATAGCCCGCAATAAGACTAAGGTTGGTATATCTGATACATGTAAAACACAAGTTCAAACATCAAGAGATCGTGTAGAGACGCTTTTGGCTGAAAAAGGAACTGTCTATGGGATTAATACTGGGTTTGGAAAGATGGCAGATACTAAAATTGATATGGATGATATGAATCAATTACAAGAAAATCTTATAAAAAGCCATGCGTGTGGTATTGGGAAACCAATGAGCGAAGCTATTGTACGGGGCATGATGGTTTTAAGAATTAATGCCTTAATTAAAGGGTTTAGCGGTATTCGTTTAGAAACCATTGAAGCTTTGTTATCATTATTGAATAACGATGTTATTCCAGTCGTTTATGAAAAAGGATCACTTGGGGCTAGCGGTGATTTGGTACCTTTAGCACACATGGCTTTGCCAATTATTGGGTTGGGCGAAGTGATTTATAATGGAGAAACTATGACAGCCAAGGAAGGACTTAATAAAGCTGGGATAACACCCTTACCAGGACTTGAAGCCAAGGAAGGGTTGGCATTGATAAATGGAACACAAGCTATGACAAGTATTGGCGCTTTGGCTTTGTACGATGCATTCAATACCTTTCATGCTGCAACTAAAAGTGCGAGTTTAACGTTTGAAGCGTTAAACGGAATTATAGACATCTTTGATGATAGAGTTCATGTTATTAGAAACCAGCAAGGACAGATTGATGTAGCTAAAATGATGGGAAAACGCTTTATTATGAGCAAGAACGTGACTCATCAAGGAGAAATGCGAGTTCAAGATGCATACTCTTTAAGGTGTATTCCTCAAGTACATGGGGCGACGCTTGATACTTTGCGGTTTGTAAAAAATACAATAGAAAAAGAGATGAATGCGGTGACAGATAACCCGATTATTTTTGAGGATGGGAAGGCAATCAGTGCAGGAAATTTTCATGGCCAACCCATTGCGCTTGCGATGGATTATTTAGGGATTGCAATGAGTGAGATAGCTAATATTACGGAACGCCGTATTGAGCGACTAGTCAACCCACAACTAAATAATGGCTTACCAGCTTTTTTAGTTAACAAGTGCGGATTAAATTCTGGATTTATGATTGTTCAATATGCGGCTGCGTCATTGGTTAGTGAAAATAAAGTTTTAGCCCATCCTGCGAGTGTTGATTCGATTCCTTCGAGCGCTAATCAAGAAGATCATGTTTCGATGGGAACCATTAGTGCTAGAAAAGCAGCAAAAATAATTGAACACACAAGACAAGTCGTTGGATTAGAGTTGTTCACGGCTGCACAAGCGCTTGATTTTAGAGGTAAAGATTTATTGAGTCCACTCAATAAAGAGGTATATGATACTGTGAGACGTGTTGTACCATTTATTCGTGAAGATGTCATGATGCACCAGTATATGTCACAATGTGAACAATTGATTATAAACGAGAAAATATAGGAGGGATGGTTATGTTAGAACAACGGTTTACACTCGAAGATATTTATTCAACATTGCCAGATAAACCATCGTTTATTGATGGGATAAGACGGGCACCAAAAAGACAGTTTGATTTATCAGAAAAAGATACGGTTTTAGCGCTTAAAAATGCATTGCGATATATTCCCACAAAGTGGCACGATGCAATTAAGGAAGAATTTCTTGATGAGTTACTTACGTATGGAAGAATCTATGGATACCGGTTTCGTCCATCGGGAAAACTTACAGGAAACCCTATTGATACGTATCCAGGAAACATTATAGAAGGCAAGGCGTTCCAAGTGATGATTGACAATAATTTAGATTTTGATATCGCACTTTATCCTTATGAACTTGTTACCTATGGTGAAACTGGTCAAGTATTCCAAAACTGGATGCAATACCAACTAACAAAAAAATACTTATCAAGTCTTAAGAACGATGAAACGCTTGTCCTTATGAGTGGTCATCCGCTGGGTGTGTTTAAGTCATTTGAACATGCACCACGAGTGATGCTAACCAATGGGTTAATGGTTGGTATTTATAATAATTTAGAACACTTTAACCGTGCAGCGTCATTAGGAGTTGCCAATTATGGCCAAATGACGGCAGGTGGTTGGATGTATATTGGTCCGCAGGGCATTGTGCATGGAACATATTCAACGTTATTAAATGCAGGCCGTATGAAACTGGGCATCCCTCAAGATCAAAATTTAGCTGGGGTATTATTTGTATCGAGTGGTCTTGGTGGCATGAGCGGTGCACAAGGAAAAGCATGTAAAATAGCAGGTGGTGTGGGCATTGTTGCTGAAGTTGACGCGTCGCGCATTAAAACAAGACATGACCAAGGCTGGGTCGATGGTGTATATACTGATTTAGATGCGTTGTTTAACCGTGCATTATCAGCTAAAAATGACCACGAAGCGATAAGTTTGGCATATCAAGGTAATGTTGTTGATGTGCTAAAATACGCGATTTCCCATGATATTCATATTGATTTACTTAGCGATCAAACAAGCTGTCACAATGCGTATGATGGTGGCTATACACCATATGGGATAGATTACGAAGAGCGGACACGTTTATTAAAAGAAGATCAAAAGACCTTTGTTAATCGTGTAAACGAGGGATTAAAGGTACATTATCAAGCCATTGAAGCATTGTACAATAAAGGGACGTACTTCTTTGATTATGGAAACAGTTTTATGAAAGCTGTGTATGATGCTGGCGTGACAGCGATTTGTAAAAACAAAGAAAATGATTTAGATGGATTTATATGGCCTAGTTATGTTGAAGACATCATGGGTCCTGTCTTATTTGATTATGGCTACGGACCATTTAGATGGGTCTGTTTATCAGGTAAAGCCAGCGATTTAGATAAAACCGATAAAGCCGCAATGGATGTAATCGACCCCAATCGGCGATTCCAGGATTTAGATAATTATAATTGGATTAAAGATGCTAAGAAGAATAAACTCGTTGTTGGAACAAAAGCGCGGATTTTATATCAAGATGCAATAGGTAGACGTGATATTGCATTGAAGTTTAATGCGATGGTTCGAGCAAAAGAAGTAGGGCCAATTATGTTGGGCCGAGATCATCATGATACTGGCGGAACGGATAGCCCATTTAGAGAAACCTCAAACATAAAAGATGGGTCAAACATGATGAGTGAAATGGCAACACATATTTTTGCTGGTAATGCAGCACGGGGCATGAGTTTAGTTGCGCTTCATAATGGTGGCGGGGTTGGTATCTCTAAAGCAGTAAATGGCGGGTATGGACTAGTGTTAGACGGCAGTAAACGGGTTGATGAAATCATAAAAAAAGCGATGATGTATGATGTGATGGGCGGTGTTGCAAGACGGGCGTGGGCACGAAACCCACATGCAATGGAAACGAGTGCACACTTTAATGAAGTGGGGCTTGGTCATGTCACATTACCTTATGTCGCAAACGATGATGATTTAAGTGAACTCGTGCGAAAGAAATATAAGAAAGGTGGATATTAAGATGCAAAAAATAGTTCAATGTGTCCCTAATATTTCTGAAGGGAAAAATATCGAAAAAATTGAAAAGATAGTCGAACCATTAAAAAATCAAAAAGGGTTTAAACTAGTTAGTTATGAACCGGATAGCGATTATAACCGAACCGTAATTACTTTATTAGGAGACCCACATGCGATGTTGGCACCCTTATATGCTTTTGTTGAAAAGGCGAGAGACTTGATTGATATGAATCATCAAAAAGGAGAACATCCACGCATGGGTGCCGTTGATGTTATCCCGTTTATACCAATTGAAAATATAACGATGGACGCATGTGTTGACATTGCTCACGAGGTAGGTAAACATCTTGGTGAAAAATTAGATATTCCAGTGTTTATGTATGCTGAGGCAGCCGCAAAAAAAGGCCGGAAAAAGTTGCCGACGATACGTAAAGGTGAGTTTGAAGGCATGAAGGAAAAAGTCAAAGAGGAAAAATGGCATCCTGATTACGGGAAACCATCTATCCATCCTACAGCGGGTGTAACTGGTGTAAGCGCAAGATTGCCTTTGATTGCTTACAATATCGATATTGATACGGACGACATAGCGATTGCAAAACGATTAGCTCGTGTTATAAGGGGATCTAGTGGTGGGTTTAAACATATTCAAGCAGGCCCGGTCTATTTAGAAGAGCGCGGTCACGTTCAAGTCACAATGAATATTTTAAATTATAAGCAAAATCCGATTTACCGTATTTTAGAAACTGTAAAAATGGAAGCCAAACGCGATCATGTTAAAGTTCGAAGTTCTGAAGTTGTTGGGCTTATCCCAAAAGATACGATTGTGCGATCATTAAAATATTATTTCCATGTCGAACAAAAAACATGGGATGATTCTATTGATTTTAATGAACTGGTTTCATTAGCGCAAGACTACTTAGGATTTAGAGACTTCGATGAGAAGAAAATTATCGAAGCGAATGTGTCGTGATTATATGATAGCGACACTAGTTGTTCACAATATTAAAACACTATTAACACCATCAAGTAACCCTTTACCACTTCGGGGAAAAGACTTAGATGACATGCATGTTATACATGATGCCTATATTGCTGTAAATGCAGGGACTATAATTGATGTTGGATGCGGTGATTATGAACATATAACGAATGATGAAACAATAACCATCGATGCCCAACAAAAAATCTGCACACCAGGTTTAATTGACGCGCACACGCATGTTGTGCATGGAGGTAGTAGAGAACACGAGTTCGAACAAAAAATGCGTGGCGTGCCATATTTAGAGATATTAGAACAAGGTGGTGGTATACATAACACCGTAGAACATACGCGCGCTTTCAGTAAGGAAAAATTATATAAGCAGGCACAAAAAAGCTTAAACCATATGCTTTCTTTTGGAGTTACCACAGTTGAAGGTAAAAGTGGCTATGGCTTAGATGAGGTGAATGAACTCAAACAGTTACGTGTTCAAAAACATCTACATGAAACTCATCCAATCGATATTATTAGTACGTTTATGGGCGCACATGCTTTACCTAAAGCCTATGAAACCAACAGGCAAGAATTTTTAGATTTGATTGTTGGTATGCTTCCTAAAATTAAAGAAGAAAATCTCGCAGATTTTGTCGATGTGTTTTGTGAAGACGGTGCTTTTACGGTAAAAGAAAGTGAATATATATTATCAAAAGCAAAAGCTTTAGGCTTTAAACTAAAAATTCACGCGGATGAAATTAAAAGTTTAGGTGGCGTTCAAATGGCAGTTGATTTGGGTGCAACTAGCGCAGATCATTTAATGGCCATTAATGAAAAAGGCATGAACGCGTTACGTAATAGCAACACGATAGGAACGATTTTACCAAATACATCGTTTTACCTCAACAGTGCCTATGCGCCTGTTAGAAAGATGATTAATCATAATATTGCAATTGCTTTATCAAGTGATTATAATCCAGGCAGTTCACCTAGTGAAAACTTCCTATTTACCTTGAATTTAGCTGCGATTCATCTTAAAATGAGTCCATACGAGATATTAAATGCAGCAACTATTAATACAGCTTATGCATTAGATATTCAAGATAAAGTTGGTAAGATAGAACCAAATTATAAAGCTGATTTTATTCTCTTTGATGCCCCAAACTGGCCGTATGTGTTATATCACTATGCAATCAACCACGTGACTGATGTTTTTAAAGATGGCGTGCACGTCATAAAAAATAGAAATAAAATATGGGAGTGATACGATGAAACTCATTGATTTATCAGTACGAGAATTTGTGTATAAAGTTGAGTCAGCATCTCCTGCCCCAGGTGGTGGCAGTGTTAGTGCAATGGCTGCGACATTGGGAACAGGACTTTTACGAATGATGGGACATTTAACGATTCCTAAGAAAAAATTTAAAGGTCTTGATGATGCAGTACAATCTGAATACATCACAATCCACGAATCATTTAAAAAAGATCAAAAACAACTACTTGATCTCATTGATCGCGATACGGATGCATTTAACAACATTATGGATGCCTTTAAGTTACCTAAAACGACAGACAAAGAAAAAAAGTATCGTAAAAAAACGATTGAACAAGCAACCATTAAAGCCATTGAGATACCAGAAAAAATCGCTGATATAGCACTAAGCGCATTAGAAAAAGTTGACTTCATTAGAAAATACGGAAATAAAAATGCTATTTCTGATGTTGGCGTCAGCGCATTGATGCTTTATGCAGGATTAGAGGGTGCATGCTTAAACATCAAAATTAATCTCTCAGGGTTAAGTGATTCAGCACAAAAACAGACGTATAAAGACAAGGTTCAGTCTTTGTTGAATGAGGGAATGGATATTAAAAACGGCTGTATGCGCGCTATTCATGATGTATTAGATGAAGGATAATCATAACGAGTATGCATATGTTACCTTTGTAATGCGCAATGATTCTTTTATCCCCGGGGCATTGGTTTTTGCTTTTGCGTTAAGAAAACAACATACTATTGCCGATCTTATTGCAATTGTTACTGATGACGTTTCAGATGAGGCTAAAAATACCTTATTTGAATTATATGATGATGTCATTACTGTAGAAGAAATATATGTACCTCATAAAGATAGACATACGCGTCAAGATAGACCATTTTTATTTACACGATTTCATGCGCTAAGACTTGGTATTGGTGGTGATTTAGGCAAGTCATACAAAAAAATTATTGTCGCTGATGCAGATTTGTTGCCTCTTGATGGATACGATCAGTTATTTTCACTACCTACACCTGCTGGGGTTATTAATGAAAAGAAGGCATATTGTGTCCAATCAGAAAAAGGTCAGTATGTGATACCAAATTCCGTATATGAAGATGAAACATGGATTTGGCATAAACATTATCAAGACACACCTCATGGGACTAAATTACCTAAAACTATCACCGATAGAGTCATTAAAGACCCAAGCAATATGGGGATAAATGCTGCACTTTATTTATTAGATCCAAGCATAGGATTATTTTATGACATTATGACCGATATTGAAGACGATAATGTTAAAGAGATGATTGCGACTTTCCCTTGGCCGGAGATGCAATATATTACTCAAAAATTAAGTGGTAAATGGTATAATATAGACCTGAAGTATACAAGCTTTAATGGCTATCCAATGATTGATGTTCTGAAAGGCATTCACTATGCAGGCCTTAAGCCGTGGAAGCGAAATCATCGTTCCATAAAACATTTTGCTAAAAATGAAGATTATCGTTTATGGTATGCCGTTTACGAAGCGATGATTGGAGAACACCCAACATTATTAAAAAAGCACCTATCACTAGCTAAATTGCACGCATTTATCAATCAACTTTATGAAGACGAACAATATCACTTTACAAGACCACACCTACCACATATAAAACACTTGTTTGAGCGCTAGATAACTAGTGCTCTTTTATTGTAATTACCTTGACAGATAGAGTAATATTTGGTACAGTAAAATTGACGAAATTATTGAAGAGGAGATAATATGAAAAAGGAACGTTTGGGTGAACTAATTGCAAATGCAATTAGTCATGGTGTTGGAATTGTCTTTGGAGTTACAGCATTCATTATTTTATTACAAAGAGCCGATCAACCGATAATGATAAGTGCTGTATTACTTTTTAGCCTATCACTGATTCTATTATACACTGCAAGCACCCTATTTCATGCATTTCCAAATTCTATGAAACGCGTGTTTAATGTATTTCAGCGGTTGGATCACGCCGGAATATACATTTTAATTGCAGGAACATATACACCATTAATTTTACTATTAGTGCCTAATTTAAAAGGGTATATTTTATTGGGAGTTTTATGGACGATTGCAATTACTGGCGTCGTTTTTAAATCCATTTGGATTCACAAGTTCAAAACTGTACATTTACTTATGTATTTATTCATGGGATGGAGCGTTGTCTTTGTTTGGCCTGATATGTCTCAAGCTATTTCACCAAATGCACTACGCTTTTTATGGATCGGCGGATTAAGTTATACGGTTGGTGTAATATTTTACATCCAACGATTTACATATGCCCATTTCATATGGCATCTATTTGTTTTAAGTGGGTCATTGTTCCATTTTATGTCAATTTATAGTTTATTATGAAAGAGGAGATAATATGAAAAAGTCCATTGCAGTTGTTGTAGATAGTACAGTGTATCTACCAAGCGTCTTCATTGAAGAAAATGATATTAAAGTTGCTAGTTTAAACGTTATTGATGGTGAGGATACCTACAAAGAACTTGAAATTGATAATGATTTTGTATTTGATAAGATGAATCAAAAACACAAACTGACAACATCTCAACCTTCACCAACCTTATTTAAAAATGCGTATGAAGCCTGTTTAGAACAAGGATATGAGCACGTAATGGTGTTAACTCTGTCCAAAGGTTTAAGCGGTACCTATCAAAGCGCTTTACTCGCAAAAAACATGATTGATACCAAAGATAAGATTACTATTTTTGATACAGAAAATGCTGCTTACGGGAATGAGCTGTTGACATTCAAATTGGTTGAACTAATAAATGAAGGGAAGACAGTTAAAGATATAACACAAATAATGAAAACAATTATTGCGAAGACATCGTTATATTTTACCGTTGAAAACCTTTATCACCTACAAAAAGGTGGAAGACTCTCAAAAACGCAGGCATTTGTAGGAACTGTATTACGCGTAAAACCTGTTATTAAGGTTGTGGAAGGCAAACTAAAATTAAATCATAAAGAACGGACACATAAAAAAATATATAGTTATTTATTAGATCAAATTAAAGAAGATCCACATAATGATGAAGGCACACTGCATGTAAGAATTATTGAAAGACAAGCACCAGAACATGCCGAAATATTAAAACAACGTATTGAAGAAACGTTTGATAATGCAGTCATCACTATCACCGATTATATTGGACCAGTATTCTCTATCCATATTGGGGACAAAGGGTTTGGATTGGCATGGTTCTTTGCATAAAAGCGCGTATTGCGCTTTTTTTATTTGTGTCATTAAGGGTCTTATATCTTTACAAAGCGCTGTATTGGTGCTATGATTATAACGAGTTTTTATGGAGGTATCATGATGAGAAGACCCTTAAAAAAATCATCTTTATTGAATAGATTAGATATGTTCTTTCATTCGCCGTTTTATGTTGTTTTAATAACAATGATAGGCATAATAGGTTTATACTTTCACGAAGAAGTTTTAACAATATTTATATTAGCCATTATTATGTCATTTAGTTGGTTAACAACCAAAGATATATTACCAAGTTTTTTATTAATAAGCGCGATTGCCTTAATAGCTTTACGAATTCCGCGTACTGAAGGAAGAGAAGCTTTAGTAGATATTAGTCTATTATACTCAACACCTTTTTTTGTACTTCCTGCGTTTATTATTAAAATGGTTATACATCCCTTTACATTTAAACGTGGATTTTTCTTTTATCCTACCCTTGCAGTGGCTATTGCCGTAACGATAGGCGGCATATTTGTTATGCCAATTGAAGCATATATAGAATTGCGAACTTTATATCATATGTTCTTTTTAGGTGTAGGCATGGTATTCATATACTTTGTATTAGAACGCTACTTAGTAACCTACAAAGGGATTGGCGATTATTTTTCATGGATGATGGTTGGTTTGGGTATCATGGGTGTTTTTATGCTTGGACTGGCGTATTATGAGAAATATTATGATATCGCCATGTTTGAAAGCCGTACACGTATGCAGTGGGGAAATAACCTTTCAAACAACTTATTGTTAACAATGCCCTTTGCGTTCTATTTGGCAAGCAAAGGAAAATATACAGCGGGCTTTATTTGTGTTGGATTACTACAAATTTTAGCACTGCTATTTTCAACATCAAGAGGTGGCGTAATATTTGGAATGATGATGATTCCACTTGTCTTGATTTCAACCTTTTATATAGCAAAACACCAGCGATTAAAATTTCTTACTATTATGGTTATTTTTGGTGGGATATTCTATTTTGCGATATTAACAATTGTTGGCTCATTTACACCACTTTATGAAGAAGTTAGAACGCTTCTTACTGTAAGCAATACTGAAGCACGTGCTGAGTTATATAAACTTGCCATAAAGAACTTTTTAAAATACCCGATGTTTGGTACGGGTATTGGGTTTGATACAAGTCCTTATTATACCCCTGCAACAATGAGCATGTATTGGTATCATTCAACATTTTTCCAAATTATTGGGAGTTTAGGGATTATTGGCGTTGCTGCTTATGTTTACCAAGAGGTCATGCGTCTTCATCAGTTAATAAGAGTAAAACATGCGTTTAATTTATTTGTATTTTTATCACTTATTGGATTTTCAGCTTACTCAATGGTAAATGTTGGTTATTTTGCACCATTACCATTTGTTGCGATGTTAGTAACCATGTTTATGGTAGTTGAGCGTCATAATGAGGTTGTGAAGCAGGCATAATAAAAGGGCTACTACAGTTGAGTAGTAGCCCTTTTTAAGTTATTTATATCGATGTCTAGAGCCGAGGATTTCTAAATAACTAGGTCCATCAGAATTAAAGTAATCGTGATCTAATATATAATTATTGACACGGTTATAATATAACACTTGTCCAATAAGTGCACGTTCATCAGCCTCTGATACAATATCCTCTTCTAAATAGAATATGTCTTGTTCTACGTCATAGTAGTAAGCTGATGTCATGAAACTAACACTTGAAAAAATTACTGTGTTCAAATGACTATCAAAGGCATCTAATCCCATAACTTTATTATATTCTAAATCAAGGTCGAATAAATTTGCAATGGTAGGGATAATATCTATTGATGAAAAGTATTGATCAAATGTTAGTGATTCAAATGATGGGTTATACATGATAAATGGCACATTATGGATGTTTAAAGCATTAGAGTCATCTTTAACATTATCATATTCCCAAATTACATCTTGATCTAATCCATACGCGTAATGATCACCAAAAATCATAATAACTGTGTCATCTAATATGCCTTCATCTTCAAGGGTTTGCAATAAATAACCAACGGCCCTATCAAGATCCCATTGTGCTGCATGATAATACTTGATTTCTTCAGGAACATCTGTCATGTCGTTATTATCAATGATTGTTTCTATTATAGGTAGGTATTCTTTTGCTAAATCATGTCTTCCCTCTTCGTATGGTAAATGGCCTGAGACAGTTAGAAAATAAGCTAAGAATTGATCTTCGTGAATGATGTTATCTAAGCCTTTTTCAAACATGGCAAGATCGCTATGCCAATAATGACCTGTAATTCCATCGCGGTCTTCGTCATCGGGGGTAATCAATTCTAATTGGTCTGGTCCATAAAATTCCTCATAACCAAGTACAGATGGATGAAATACACCACGGGGATAAAAGTGATCAGAGAAGTTGTGGAAAGAGGCACTTGAATAGTCTTCTTGTGCAAATAAACGAGGTAATGTATTAGGGAAATAATTTTGACTATAGGTATCCATGCTTAATTGAACATTTCTATTTGGATAAAACCCTGTTTGTACCATGAATTCAGTATCTGCTGTGTTTCGGTAATAAAGCGGTGCATAAAAGTTAGTAAAATTCCATCCCGAGTTCATAATTCTATAAAGGTTTGGGGTAAAATCTGGATGAATAGCATACGTATCTAATGATTCAGCCATAATCATAATTAAATTTTTGTCCTCTAATGATCCAGTCATAGGATTAGTTAAATGTGGATCGCGGTCATTAAAAAATTGTTCGATATCCTCATCACCAAACGTATCTTCATCTTCTTGAGGACTAATGGCGTTTCTTAAATCGATACGCGCGTAAGTAATAACTCCAAATTTCCGCATAGCTGTATGAGGAACAATTGGCTCAACGTATAAATCATAATCACTGAATCCGAATATATCCTCGTCATCTTTTTCGGTATTTATCGTTTGAATTGTTATAAAAAGTGTCACAACAGTTAAAACAATGAATAGAAGTGGTTGCTTAATTGATTTATATCGAATATTGAAAAGGTTTATTTTTTCTTTTTTATCTAAAGTAATAAGATACACTATTAAAGTTACGGGGATAAAATATATTAAATGTGCAAATGTTAAACTTTGATAAATACGATAAACAAAAGTAAGCCCTTTAGATACGTCCCCACTAATGGAAATAGAGTAAAAATTTCCACCAGAGACTAGATAATATAAGTCTTGTGAAAAGTACAAACCCACGAAGAAAAGTGTAAATACTATAAACAAGTATTTAGCGATTTTTGGTTTAAAAAATTTCATGAAAGTAACAACAAACAAAGCATATGCAAAGGTAAATAATAGGTTTCTAATCATGTCCATGGTGAAGAAGTCGTACAAATTAAACTCAAAATATAGTAATCGAGTTCTAAAAGTGACTTCTAAAAATATAATAATGCCCATGAAGATCCCCAGAAGAATTAACGATGGTTTTAATGTTTTCATCGTATCACACTCCAATCTTCTAGATTACATTATATTATACTATAAATTATAAAGAAAGTGAACTAATACAAAATACATAAATAAAGTCTATATTACAAAAAAACCGGCGTTTCTGCTTGACATTTGTACCCTAAATGCTTAAAATGTTAATAGTCTTTAAATAAGACAATTTATGGCGGCTGTGGCGAAGTGGCTAACGCACCGGATTGTGGCTCCGGCATTCGAGGGTTCAATCCCCTTCAGTCGCCCCATAAATTGGGCTATAGCCAAGTGGTTAAGGCATCGGACTTTGACTCCGACAACGGTGGTTCGAATCCACCTAGCCCAGCCATTATTTACCTTGTGCGGGTGTGGCGGAACTGGCAGACGCGCTAGACTTAGGATCTAGTTCTTCGGAGTGCAGGTTCGATTCCTGTCACCCGCACCATTTATAATAATGTAGATACCGATGTTCGGTGTCTTTTTTATTATTTATATGATATAGTCACTATAGATTCCAATTAGGTGTTGACACATGCAAGATAAAGGTTTATTATGTTTTATGTGAAATGTGTAATACATCTGTTGACTACTACGGTTTTTTGAGCATCTTTTCGTACAAGTAAATAAAAAAGATCTTTTACAATTTAAAAATAACCCGACACTTTGCGTGCCCTGTTATTAAAGGAACACGTTTTTTTACGTGTTAAAGTAGTTCGTGTGCCAAACAAAAAGTGTATTAATTAAAGGAGTGTTGACTATGGATAAACTCATTCATGATGTTATACGTTATGACAAAGAAACAAGAGAAAAAGTAGAAGAAGCCAAAGCCGAACGGGAAAGAATACTTCAAGATATTGAAGTGGAGAAATCACGTCTTAAAAAAGAAAAATGGCAAGAAGCAAAAAATCAAATTAAGCAAAGAAAAAAAGAAATACAAGACAGTTTAGAAGCCAAAAAAGCAGAAGCCTACAATGAGTTTAAAAATGGTTTAAAACATCTAGATACGATTTATAACCAACACAAAGAAACGTGGATACAAACATTATACGAAGCATGTATTGATGATGAGGAGTAGGAGAGATAATTATGGGCTCACTAACTGGTAATGCTATTATCGCTAAAGCGAAATCAATCTATGGTGACCGCTTAAAAGAAAATGATTATGAATACTTATTAAAAACACAAAATGTACCTGATATCGTCTCTTATCTCAAAACAAAGAAAAATTATGCAGACTATTTAGAAGGTATTGAAGAACACAATGTTCATCGTGGACAATTAGAAGAAATTTTGAAAAAAGCTTGGTTTGGACATACGGTAAAAATAGTCAAGTTTGTTGATAGTAAGGATGCCAAGTTTTATGAACTAAATATGGTTAGAAGAGAAATTGATGTGATTCTAACGGTTTTACGGAGTATTATATCCAAGGATAAAGAAACAACGTTCGCAACATATCCTCAGTTCTTTACAAGACATGCCAGTTTTGACTTGTTCAAATTATCTGTTTCAAAAACGTTTCAAGAAATGCTTGAGGCACTTAAAGACACAAGATATTATGATGTTCTTAGACCATTCAATGTAAGAAACGTAGAAGACATATCATATGGCAAAGTCGAACACCAGTTTGATATCTTATACTATGAGGAAGTATTTGAACGCATTGAGAAGATATATAAAGGTAAAGAAAAACGCGATATAAATAATATTTTCCAAACAAAAATTGATTTAGAAAATATTATCAAGATTTATCGCTTTAAAAAATTCTATAATGCAGATGAAAAAGATATAAGAGAGGCTTTGATACTTAACCACAGTGAAATGAACAAAAAAGCATGGGATGATGCTATCCGGTTACCTGAAGCAGATCTTGTACTCTACTATTTAGAACGATATGGTAAGAAGTTTCATGTTGATTTACCTGATCACCTTGAAAACATTGAAGAGAATAAAGAGTATTTGTATATTGAAAACATTGCTGAAAAAATTAAGTACAAGATGGCAAAACAGTACATGTATTTTTCAAGCAGTGCAGCGAAAGTATATTCTGCATTCTTGATTTTAAGCGAAATTGAAAGAACAAATTTAAACAACCTTATTGAGGGCATCAGGTATGAACTCAATGAAGATGATATAAAAGATATTTTAATTTATTAAGTTCACATAAGGAGAAGACATATGGCTATAGTAAAAACAAATTTAATCCATATTACCGCCCATATTGACCATATGGAAGAGACGTTAGAGCGATTTGTCGATCTTGATTGTGTACACCCTGTAGAATCAACGAAAATCGCTGGACAGGTACATGGGTCTACAACTTTTACAACTAAGAATCCATGTAATCTAAGTTTGAATGAACTTGAAGACATTGAAAAAGAGTTTGACATTCATATTGAAGCCGTCGATGTTCGTACAATCGATTACTCAGTTGATAAAGTATGTGACTTTATCAGCAGTGTACATGGAAAACTAAAAGCCTTAGTTGAGCGCAAGCGCAAGATTGAAGAATCTATTAAAAAGTATAACGATGCACTTATTCAAGTCCATAATATTGAGTCACTAGATATTGCCCTTGATGAAGTATTTCATTGTAAATATGTGTATGCCCGCGTGGGACGGTTACCTAACGATAGTATCGAAAAGTTAAGATTTCACCGCTCGCGTCCGTTTATCTTTAAATCGTTTACAGAAGATAGTCAATATAGTTGGTGTATGTATTTTACAACAAGCAAATTCAAGCAAGAAGTAGATAATATTTTCTCTAGTCTATTCTTCGAACGTATTCATATACCAGATTTTGTTAAAGGAACACCTGAACATGCTAGAGTTAATTTACAACGTGAGATTGCAGCTGCTGAAAACGATTTAATTGACTTACAAAAACAAATTAATACATTACTTGAAGAGTCATATGATGATTTAGCAGAGTTTAAAGGCGAGTTATTATTTGTTGATAAAATTGATAAAGCACGTGAATATCTTGTTGGTCTTGGAAACAAGTTTACGATTACAGGATTTGTTGTTGCTACTGATTCGCATAAAGTAGAAGAAAAGTTTGCAGATAAAGAAGAGATTGAAGTTGAAGTCTTACCAGCGGATCATGATAAACGCCTTAAACCACCAACAAAAATAAAAAACGGGTGGTTTAGTCGACCGTTTGAAATGTTTGTAGAAATGTATGGTATGCCTAGTATTAAAGATATTGATCCTACCCCATTTTTTGCCTATACATACGCTCTCTTATTTGGGATAATGTTTGGTGATGTTGGTCAAGGGTTACTATTTACGGCATTAGGATATCTTTTGTATAAATATAAAGGCATGGCATTAGGTGCTATAGGCGTTCGTATTGGTCTTTTCTCGACCTTTTTCGGTTTTGTATACGGCTCTATATTTGGAAATGAAGAAATATTGCCAAGCTTCTCCCGAGAAGTTCTCGGGTTAGAGAATTTCCCAATACATGTCATGGATTCTAATTTTACAATGACATTATTATTACTTGCGGTAGGCTTAGGTTCATTATTTATCATTATATCGATTGCTATCAACACACTCATCAACGCTAAAAATAAACATTATGCAGAAATGGCTTTAAGTCATAACGGGATAGCTGGATTGATATTTTACATCTTCATTCTAGGCGGATTTGCTGTGCAAACACTATTCGCGATTACAGTGATAATGCCATTAACCATTGTTTTATTTGCTGTGTTCCCATTGATTGTGATTTTGTTTAAAGAACCAATAGAGCGTAAATTATCAGGCGGCAAACTGTTCTTAGACGGATTTGGTGGGTTCATCACTGAAGGGTTCTTTGAAATTTTTGAAGTTGTCTTATCATTTACAACCAATACCATGTCATTCATGCGTGTTGCTGGATTTGTTTTATCCCATGCAGGGATGATGCTTGTTGTTTATACTTTAATGAATATGAGTGGTGGTTTTATTGGAACAGCAATCATCTTTATCTTCGGTAATTTATTCGTTATGGCATTGGAAGGCATGATTGTTGGTATTCAAGTATTGCGTTTGGAATTTTATGAAATGTTTTCACGCTATTACGATGGTAGTGGAATTCCCTTTAAAGCTTTAAAATAAAAATTAAAATAAATTAATATTAACTATTAGGAGGAACCAATATGTTACAAGTATTACCTTATATTTTACCAATCATTATGGTGGCATTTATATCGCTTCCATTAATCAAAGTATTTCGTAGTAAAGTAGACAAGAAACAAGCTAAACGTCGTTTCTTAGTCCACGGAGCAATGTTTGCTGGTGTTATCGTTGTTGTTTTCTTATTTGCACTTGTGGGAAATCAAACATTATTCGCAGCAGAAGCCGATCCTGCAGGAGAAGACTTAATGACAGGAACACTTGCCCAAGGACTTGGATTTGTTAGTGCTGCTTTAGCAACCGGAATGTCAGCATTGGGTGCTGGGATTGCGGTAGCAGCTGCTGCACCGGCTGCCATTGGGGCATTCTCAGAAAATGAGAAAAACTTCGGTAAAGCACTAATCTTTGTTGCACTAGGTGAAGGTGTTGCAATTTATGGATTACTTATTTCAATTTTAATTATTAACAGTTTATAGTCAAGCGTCATAAAAAGGAGATTGATGGACAATGCAATTTTATCTTTTAAGTGACAACACGGATACCCAAGTTGGTATGAGACTCGTTGGGGTTGAAGGAAAAATTATCCACGAACGCGAAGAGGTTATTAAAAGTTTAGAAGACGCCATTGATAATGAAAGAATTGGTGTTATTTTAATAACCACTAAATTGGTAGAGTTATGTCCTGATGTCATATCTGAATTAAAGCTTAACTTAACACGTCCACTTATTGTAGAGATTCCCGATCGACATGGAAAGTCTAATATAGGTGAAGCGATTAACCAATATGTCAGTGAAGCGATTGGCGTAAACATGTGAGGTGTAAAAAATGGAATACAAAACAGACCAACAACTATATGACTATTTTACGCATGAAATGGATCGCTTAAGTAGTCAAACAATAGAAGCATTAAGAAAAGAAATTATGGAACAAAAAAATGAAGAGATTAAAGAATATAAAGAAGATTTAGAGAAACAAATCAATCGGTATTTAAACATTGAACTAAAAGAGATTAATACTGACTTCAGTTCTGAAATTAACAAGATTCATATTGAGAATAACCGTAAACTCATAGAAAAACGTGAGGGGTTTATGGAAGAAGTTTTTACTGAAGTCAAAGAAAAATTGCAGGCATTTACTAAAACTAAAATGTATAAAGAGACGCTAATTAAACAGCTTAAAGATGCGATTTCCATTTTGAAAAGTGATGATATCGTTCTATCATATCGTTCAAAAGATGACGCATGTCTGACTGTTTTCAAGTCGCTATTTAATAATCAATATTCTTTAAAGGAAGATGCCGCCATTGAGATTGGTGGTTTCATTGCGGCATCACAGAAAAAAGGACGCGAAATTAATCAAACATTAGACAAAAAACTCGAAGCACGCAAAGACTGGTTCTATAAAAACTCAAAACTTTATATTCGTAGCTAATCAGTTTTATCGCTTTATAAAGAGGTGGATTTATGCATAATAATACAATTTATTCAATTAATGGTCCAGTAATTACTGTAAAAAACACAGATGCCTTTTCGCTTATGGAAATGGTTCGTGTTGGGCATAAAGAATTATTAGGCGAAGTGGTTAATATTACCAAGACCACTACAACCATACAAGTTTACGAAACCACATCAGGATTAAAACCAGGTGAACCGGTTAAAGGATCAGGAAAGCCAATTTCCTTAACGCTAGGACCAGGGTTTTTACGCAATATCTTTGATGGTATCGGAAGACCACTAAAGACAATTGCCGAACATGACGGTGCGTTTATTACATCAGGAACACATGAGTATGCTAATGATAAATTGAATACTTGGGATGTGAGGTTCAAAGTACATAAAGGTGATTATGTTGAACCTGGAATGATTTATGGTGTCATTTTAGAAACAGATTTGATTGAACATCGACTTATGATTCCAAACGGAATCTCTGGTGAAGTCACAACTGTCTCTGATGATGGGATGCATCATGTTGATGATGTTGTTGTACAAATTAAAGATGTCAATGATGTCAACCATGATTTAACACTGATGCAACGTTGGCCAATTAAAACATCACGTCCTGTTAGTATGCGTAAAGATACAAGTGTTCCTCTTATAACTGGACAACGTGTTATTGATACCTTATTCCCAATTATCAAAGGGGGCGCAGCTGCGGTTCCTGGTGGGTTTGGCGCAGGAAAAACAATGTTACAACACCAATTTGCTAAGTGGTGTGATGCTGATATTATTGTTTTTGTTGGATGTGGTGAACGAGGTAATGAGATGACTCAAGCATTAGAAGAATTTTCAGAGCTCATTGATCCAAAAAGTGGAAAGCCACTTACCGATCGTACAGTATTAATTGCCAACACATCAAACATGCCAGTTGCTGCACGTGAAGCAAGCATCTATACCGGCGTTACCATTGCTGAATATTACCGAGATATGGGATATCATGTTGCGTTACTTGCTGATTCTACATCACGTTGGGCTGAAGCATTAAGAGAAATTAGTGGACGACTAGAAGAGATGCCTGCAGAAGAGGGATTTCCATCATATTTATCAACACGTCTATCACAGTTTTATGAGCGTGCTGGTTATTTCGAAACACTCAACCATCAAGAAGGGTCTATTACAATTGTTGGGGCGGTTTCACCGCAAGGAGCTGACTTTTCTGAACCGGTAACACAAAACACCAAACGATTCATCCATGCGTTTTGGGCACTAGATAAATCTCTTGCTTACGAACGTCATTATCCAGCTGTAAATTGGACTCAAAGCTATTCGGAATATGTAAATGGATTAAGAAAATGGTATACACAAAATGTAGATCCAGAGTTTTTTGAGCATCGGCAAGAAATTGTTCGTATTCTTAATGAGGAAAGCAAGTTGCAAGAAATTGTTAAGTTAATTGGTAGTTCATTATTACCAGATAATCAAAAACTGATTATTGGTATTGCACGTTTAATTCGTCAAGGATTCTTACAACAAAATGCGTTCCATGATATTGATAGTTTTGTTTCTTTAGATAAACAAATGAAAATGATGGATGTTATTTTATATCTTTATAACAGTGCACTTAAACTTGTTGATAAAGGCATCGCATTCAGATTGATAATAAATACTAATGTTTTTTCTACTATAACAAAAATGAAATACGAAGTAGAAAACGACGCTTTAGAAGAATTTGATGACTATTACAAAATGATTGATTCTGCACTAGCTAGCATCAAATAGGAGGAATAGTATGAAGCCGAAGTATATCGGACTTGAAGCAATAAATGACGCACTTATCTTTTTAAAAAATGTCGATAATGTGAGCTTTGATGAAGTTGTCACTATCGAGATGGAAGATGGATCGTTACGACATGGGCAAGTGGTTGAAATAATCGGTGACAATGTTGCTGTCCAAGTCTTTGAAGGCACTAAGGGGATGTCATTAAACAATACAAAATCGACATTTCAAGGACGTTCAATGCAAATTGGATTATCTAAAGAAGTATTAGGCCGGATATTCAGTGGAACTGGGGATCCAATTGATAACTTAGGACCTTTGTTTGTCGATGAGTATAGAGACATTAACGGATTGCCGCTAAATCCTGTCAGCCGTGTGTACCCTAGAAACTATATTAATACAGGTATTAGTAGTATTGATGGATTAACCACGTTAATTCGCGGTCAAAAACTCCCTATATTCTCAGGTGCCGGAATGCCGCATGATGAACTTGCTATGCAGATTATACGCCAAGCGAAAATTGCTGAGGCCAATGAAGACAATTTTTGTATTGTTTTTGCGGCTATGGGGGTAAAAAATGATGTTGCAAGTTATTTTAAAAGAGAATTAAAAGAAGCCGGGGTATTAGACCGCGTTGTTATGTATCTCAACCTTTCTAATGATCCTGTTATTGAACGCATATTAACACCAAGAACCGCACTGACAACAGCTGAATATTTAGCGTATGAACACGATTATCATGTGTTAGTTATTATGACAGATATCACATTCTATTGTGAAGCTTTAAGAGAGTTTTCCGCAAGCAAAGGAGAAATTCCCGGTAGAAAAGGATTTCCTGGATATCTCTATTCTGATTTAGCCTCATTGTTTGAGCGTGCTGGTATTATTAAAAATGCAAAAGGTTCTGTAACACAATTACCAATTCTTTCTATGCCCAATGATGATATCACACACCCCATTCCGGACTTAACAGGCTACATTACAGAGGGACAAATCGTATTAGACCGTGATTTATATCAAAAAGGAATTTATCCGCCAATCTCGACATTACCATCGTTATCTAGATTAATGAAAGATGGTATTGGCGAGGGTTATACAAGAGAGGACCATAAAACCTTAAATGATCAATTATTTTCTTCATACTCCCGTGTTCAAGAAGCGCGTAGTTTGGCTTCGGTTATCGGTGAGGATGAATTGAGTGATACAGATAAACAATACATTCAATTCGGACAATATTTTGAGAAAAACTTTATTGATCAAGCCTATGAAGATAATCGTTCTATCGAAGATACACTTGATTTGGGATGGTCATTGTTATCCCTCCTACCAAAAGATGAATTAGATCGTACTGAACCTAAATGGTTAGATACATTTTACGACCCTAACAAAGCGAAAGCACGGTTTAATATTAAAAAGGAAAAAGTTGTTCAGGATTATTCTCAACAAGCAGGTGAGTAAGTATGGCTAACAAACAAGTATTTCCAACCAAAGGGAACTTAATAGCTATTAAAAAATCACATATGCTCGCAAAAACAGGACATGAGTTAATGCGCCGTAAAAGAAATGTCCTGATTCGAGAGATGATGACACTAATTGACGATGTTAAAAGACTTAGAAGCGAAGTGTCAGAAACCTTTCAAAAAGCCTATTACGCTTTACAAGAAGCCAATATCACTTTAGGCATTGTTAATGATATTGCTAAAGAGATTCCTATTGATGATAATTTAGAAATTACCTATAGAAGTGTTATGGGTATAGAAATTCCTAAAGTTACACATCATAAGACAGATATTAAACTTAAATACGGAATCGCAAGCACAAATACAAAATTTGACTATGCATTTAATAATTTCCACAAAGCACGTGACTTAACCGTGTTACTTACTGAAGTGGATAATAGTGTATATCGTCTTGCAAATGCTATACGTAAGGCAACCAAACGTGAAAATGCCTTAAAAAATATTGTAATTCCTAATTATGAGAAAAACATAAAGTTTATTACTGAGACATTAGAAGAAAAAGAACGTGAAGAATTTACACGGATGAAAATAATCAAAACTAAAAAACAATTTAAATAAAAAAAATTCGGTTATAACCGAATTTTTTTTATAACATGAGTAATAGCTCTCTTATAATTTTAGAAGCTGTAGCGGTGGATACACCACTTTGATCATAATGTGGTGCTAGTTCAACAACATCTGCACCAACAATGTTTAAGTCTTTTAATGTATATAATGCAGTCATCAACTCATTAAATAATAATCCGCCTGCTTCTGGGGTACCAGTCCCTGACATGATACTAGGATCAAGAACATCTAGGTCAATGGTGATATAAATAGGAACATTTTCAAGTTCACTTACAATGTGTGAAATCGTATTTGCGGTGAACTTCTCTAAATAGGTATGAGTTGCAGCAAAGTCAAACTCTGCTTTGGTACCAGAACGAATACCAAATTGATAGATTTTGCCATCACCAATTAAATCATATATTCTTTTGATTACAGTGGCGTGTGACAATGGTTCTCCGCAATAGTCATTTCGTAAATCTGTATGAGCATCAAACTGAATAATACGTACGTTTGGATAGGCGTTTAATACGCTTTCAAATTGCGGCAAAGTGACTAAGTGTTCGCCACCAATCATCAATGGCTTTTTACCATCCTTGATAATTGTTGTGGACATTTTTTTAATAGAATTTAATGTAGCTTCGGTATTACCAAATGTTACTTCGATGTCTCCAATATCAATAACGTTTTGGTTGGTTAAATCTTTATCTAGGTAAGGAGAATAAGTTTCTAGTCCTTCAGAATCGATGCGGATTGATTGAGGTGCAAAACGTGTTCCGGGGCGATAACTTGTTGTCCCATCAAAGGGTGAACCAAATAATGTGATTTTGGCATCTTTATATTGGGTATCGCAGCCGATAAATGTCAATGTATTAGCTTTCATCGTTTAAAGCCTCAAAGACATAGGTTGGGAGTGCAAATGCAGCTTTATGTAATGTACTATTGTAATATTTTGTTTTTAAGTCAAATGATTCCCAAACTTCTTTTTTATGATCTTTTAATGGATGATATTGTTTTGATGCAAAGCCAAATAACCAGTGTCCAGAAGGGTATGTAGGTTGGTGAAATTGATAGACTGCAGTAATTGGGAATAATGTTTTAATTTTATGATGCGCACGTTTCATTTCATCACGGTATCCATCAAAATACGGTGATTCGTGTTGATTTATTAAAATGCCATCATCACTCAAAGCATTAAAACAATGTTCATAAAACGCTTTTGTAAATAATCCCTCGCCTGGACCAATAGGGTCTGTCGAATCAACTAAGATTAAATCATAGGCTTTTGATTCGCTATGTTCGACAAATTTCAAGCCGTCTTCAAAATATAAATGGATACGTTTATCTTTATCAAGTTGACCTGCAGTGAGCGGTAAATATTGCTGGCTTAAGCGAACGACACGTTCATCAATTTCTACCATATCAATAGTTTCAATATGTCTATATCTAGCGATTTCCCGGGCTGTACCACCATCGCCACCACCGATAATCAGTACGCGTTTAATGTTTGGATTAACAGCGAGCGGGACATGTGAAATCATATCATGGTAAATGAACTCATCTTTTTCATTAACCATCATAAGCCCATCTAAGGCAAAAAATGTTCCAAAGGTATTAGACGAGTAAAAGTCAATGGTTTGAAAGGGAGTGACTTCATGATGTAGGTGTTTATTATAGTCGATGGAGAAATGGGTATCATTTACCCAAGATTCGGTGTATCGTTTTTTAGTCATAAAAACCCTCCTTTAAGGTTTGATAACTTTGATATAGATGGCATCATGTTTTTGATGCGCACCGATAAGTATATTATCTTCTTGATCTAAGTATTTATAGTTATTAATGGTATCTTGAGATATTTTTTCGCCGGGTACAACTAGGGGAATACCTGGTGGATATACCATAATTGAATCTGCAGCAATCATCCCAATGCTTTGTTCAAGTTTCATGAGCATGCTTGGTTTGAAAAAAGCAATGCGTGGAGTATAAATCATTTCTGGTATCGTAATAGGAATGGTTTTAATATGTTTTTTATCTTTAATTGTGTGTGTTTTCGTAAAATCAGTAAAAGCATCAATCAGTTTTTGAATTGACTGCATTGTGTCTCCTAAGCTTATGACCGCAAGCACAATATGTGTTTCTCCGAGTTCTAATTGGATGTTATAGGTTGTTTTAAAGTAGTCATATACGTGAAACCCGGTTACACCATATGCGCTAACATCAATAACAAGTTTGGTGATGTCGTGGGTGTTCATGCTGTCACCATCAAGGCGGTCACTCCCAACAACAGTAAGGCCTTCAAGTGCATTAAGGTTGGCTTTTGCATATTCAGCAATTGTAATCATCTCGGTGAATAGTTTGAACCCGTTTTCAGCAAGATAATGTCTTGCGATATCTAAACTACTAAGGAGAAGATAACTTGCACTAGAGGTTTGTTGTAAATTGATGGTTGTTCTTATTTTACTATAAGGGATCATACCATTTTTATGGAGTAATATGGAACTTTGCGTTAAAGAACCACCTGTTTTATGCATACTGATGGTTGCCATGTCTGCTCCATATTCCATGGCACTTTTAGGAAATGTGTCATGTAATGAAAAGTGACTGCCGTGCGATTGGTCAACCAATACTGCCATTTCGTGTTCATGTGCATAAGCAATAATATCTTCGAGTCTTGAGGTATAACCAAAATACGTTGGGTGGAGCAATAGAATTGCCTTAGCATCAGGGTGGGCATCGATTGTTTGTTTTACCGTTTCTAATGGAACACCCATTGAAATGCCACTGGCTTCATCGATGAAAGGTTCCATATAAACGGGCCGTGCACCATTTAAAATGAGTCCATTAAATGCTGATTTGTGTATATTTCTTGGCAAGATGATTTTTTCGCCATCGTTTACAGAACTTAAAATCATATTTTGTACACCACTTGTTGATCCATTAACTAAGAAAAAAGCATGATCAGCATGAAAAAATTCTGCAGCCAATGCTTCGCTTTCTTTGATGACATTAATAGGATTAGAAAGCGAATCTAACTCTTTCATACTATTAACATCCATCTTAAAAATGGTTTCGCCAACATCATCTTTAAAGCGCTTAGGAATGCCTTTTCCCAGTTTATGACCCGGCACATCAAAAGGTACAATATCATTGCGTTTTGCATAGGCGATTAACGCATCGTATAAAGGGGTTTGATGCTGATTATTTTTCATAGATATTCATTCCATAAAATATTTCTTTCATTTCTTGCTTAAGAGAATTTAATAAACTTTTTTGTCGTTTCTCTGTAAAATCATCTTTGGTTTTACCAAATAAGTAATGGTTTAAATCTAGCTCTTTTAACATCATTTTTGTATGAAATATGTTTTCTTGATATACATTGACATCAATGAGAGAGTACTGTTCAACCGTATCTTCAGATATATAGTCTTGGATGGTATCAATATCATGGTCAATAAATACTTTTTTTCCATTCGCAAGACGTGTGAAGCCTCTTACTCTATAGTCGACAGTGATAATGTCAGAGTCAAAGCTAGATATTAAATAATCTAGTGCGTTCAATGGGGATATTTCGCCACAAGTTGAAACATCGATATCTACGCGAAATGTGGATACCCCTTTTTCAGGGTGCGATTCTGGATATGAGTGTACGGTAATATGGGATTTATCTAAATGACCAACAACCGTTTTACTTACTGGTGTTAAAACCCCACGGTTACAAGAGTCATCAAGGGCATAAAGAGGAACTTCCTCTTCACTAATTAAAATCGTTACGCTCGCACCTTGAGGTTCGTAGTCTTGTTTAGATATATTTAAAACACTGGCACCAATTTTATGTGTGACAGTCTCTAGTATTTCCGTTAAGCGTTTTGAATTATAGACTTCGTCAATGTATTCGATATACGCTTCACGTTCTTCTTTGGTTTCAGTGATGCAAATGTCGTAAATATTGAAAGATAACGATTTGGTTAAGTTGTTAAACCCATATAATGCTAATTTTTGTGGTTTGTGTTCCATAGTGCCTCCTAACTAGACGGCTTTTTTTAAGTCCTCTACACGGTTTAATTGTTCCCAAGGTAAGTCTAAGTCATTGCGACCAAAATGTCCGTAGGCAGCGGTTTGCTTATAAATAGGACGTCTTAAGTCAAGCGTTTCTATAATCGCACGTGGCCGTAAATCAAATACCGATTTAATTGCATTGATAATAGTTTCATCATCATACGCACCAGTACCAAATGTATCAACACGAATACTGGTTGGTTCAGCAACACCAATAGCATATGATAATTGAACTTCACAGCGTTCTGCAAGTTCAGCAGCAACAATATTTTTGGCAACCCAACGCGCCGCATAAGCTGCGCTACGATCTACTTTGGTTGCGTCTTTTCCACTAAAAGCCCCACCACCATGACGGGCATATCCGCCATAAGTATCAACAATAATCTTACGACCAGTGAGTCCTGCATCACCATGAGGTCCTCCAACAACAAATTTTCCTGTTGGGTTAATGAAGAATTTTGTTTTCTCATCAATCATCGTTTCAGGGATTACTGGTATAATTACATGTTTTCTAATATCATCATGAATTTGTGTTTGACTAACATTTGGGGCATGTTGACTTGAAACAACAATTGCATCAATTCTTAACGGTTTATCATTTTCATCAAACTCAACAGTAACTTGTGTTTTTCCATCAGGTCTTAAATAGGCACATGTACCATTTTTTCTTACCTCTGTTAGTTTTCTTGATAATTTGTGTGCAAGCACAGCTGTTAGCGGCATATATTCCTCTGTTTCATTGGTTGCATACCCAAACATTAATCCTTGGTCGCCAGCACCTTGGTCTAAGTAGGCACCTTTCCCTTCATCAACACCTTGCGCAATGTCAGGACTTTGTGGATCAATTGCAACTAATACACCCATTGTTTCTGCATCAAACCCATATTTACCACGATCATAACCAATTTCTTTAACAGTATCTCGGACAATACGTTGGATGTCAACATAAGTGGTTGTGGTTATTTCTCCCATAACAAGAACCAAACCAGTAGTAACAGCAGTTTCGCATGCAACGCGTGCATTAGGGTCGTCAGTTAAAATTTTATCTAAAACAGCATCAGAAATCTGATCACAAATCTTATCAGGATGTCCTTCTGTAACAGATTCAGATGTGAATAATTTTTTGTTTTTCATATTAATCATTCCTTTCGTAATAAAACGCAATTATTATTGTATCAAAAAAATATGTAAACGCAAGTAAAATAAACACAATATATATAAAAAAATTGTTTAGTAATTATAAACAAATAAAATTCTTATTTAATGATGGTCTTCATTACGACATCAACATGGTTTTCTTCGCTAGTATCAAGGAATTGTTGACTAATTTGCCCATGCTCATTGATCACAAAAGTACTTAATTTTACATACTGATTATTCGCATCATACACTGCAAATGTTTTAGCCAAATCTCGGGAGCCATCCTTGAGGCAATACACAGGGGAAAAAGGCTCGTTAATTAGGTGGTCATTGATTGCATGGCCGTACACTATGATCAATGTATACCCCGAAGACTCGATTTGTTTTATATGTTCTATAAATTCGGTTTTAGATTCTGTATTATCTTTGGTAGGACTTGATACTAAGAAGTGAACAATTAAGGGACGTTTTAAGTATGTATTCAATGTGACATTGGCATCGTTATTATCTTTTAATGGAACATGGAGATAATGAATGGTGTGTTTACCCGGTGTTTTCGTTTTCTTTTTAGGGACAGGATCATACCCACCTTTTGAAAATGGATTACAGCGTAGAATACGATAAAACGACAGCCATGATGCAACAAAAAAGTTACGTGTTTGGTAGGCTTCTTTTGCATAAGCACTACATGTGGGTCTATACCGACACGTGGGATTTTTATGTTTTGATATCGATTGATACCAATTAATGAGTTTAATAACAAGTTTTCTCATATAGCCCTCCCTTTATGCTAATAATATCAAACCGTTCATTTTTATTCAATGAAGATAATTTAAAGTTCATGTAAAACATATAAAAAATTAGACAAAATCGCCTATTTTGTGGTAAAATACAAGATGGTGATATTATGGAAAAACAAGCAACGACTGAGACATTTTTTGATTATCTAGATGCAGTCGCAATGGCTTTATACGACCAAGATAAGACGCTCTATCTTGAGGGTGTGAAATATGCACTGGAATTTTTACTTGATGATGAGATAAATAAAGAGGTATTTGAATCAACAAGTACCAAAATGAAACAAGCAAAACGAAGCATTTTAAAACTATCCTTTGACCCAGAAACCATTCGTAAAGCAATTCAACTTGCTCTATTAAGAGGGTTTAAGCACGCAAAAATAACTAATGCTCAAATGACGCCAGATACCATTGGTATATTTATAAGTTATCTGATTAAAAAGCTTTACCCAGAGAATCCGCCAAAACAGGTTTTAGATCCTTTAGTTGGAACAGGTAATTTAATAGCGACATTATCAAATCACTATAAATCTTCGTTTATGGTACACGGGATTGATGATGATCCATTAATGTGTGATTTAGCGAGAAATATGTGTGATAGTCTTGATATTGAGCAACAAATATATTTACAAAACACTTTAACCTTTCAAGCGGGTGCGTATGATTTAATCGTAACAGATTTTCCACCTAAAAAAGTAGGGGATAAACTTGAATATTTACCCTATCTAACCATCATTCACCACCTAGATCATTTAAAAGAAGGACATTTTTTCATCGCAGTAATAGAAAATGATTTCTTTGATCAAAAACAAAATAACGTTTTCAAAAAGTTATTAAAAGAGAAAGCGCACATGTTTGGGCTAATAAAATTAGATGAAAGTTTATTTAAAAACCACCCCAAAAGTATCCTTATCTTGAAAAAGAAAGGGGAGGACGATAATATCCTTGACAATTTCTTGCTCGTGGATTTACCCCCGTTCTCTGATCAAACCGCTTTTAATCAAGCATTAGGAAAAATGGAGACATGGTTTAAAAAGAAAGAGGTAGATGTACAATGAAAAATATTATGGCAGTAAATGCAGGAAGTTCATCATTGAAATTCCAATTATTAAACATGCCGGAAGAAACGGTTATAACCAGTGGAGTCGTAGAAAGAATCGGCTTACCAAATGCTGTCTTTACTATTAAAGTAAACGGAGAGAAGTATTCAGAAACACTAGATATCCCAGATCATACCGTAGCAGTTGAAATGCTTCTTAAAAAACTCGTATTATTAAAAATCGTTGATTCATATGAAGACATTGATGGCGTTGGTCACCGTGTTGTCCATGGTGGAGAAAAGTTCAGTGATTCAGTGTTAATTGATGAAGATGTTATTAATGCAATTAACGACGTTAGTGATTTAGCACCGCTACACAATCCTGCGAATTTAACCGGAATTAAAGCGTTCCAAAAAGCACTACCCAATGCACCAATGACTGCAGTTTTTGATACTGCTTTTCATCAAACGATGAAAGAAGAGTCTTATATGTATTCTACGCCATATGAATGGTATGAAAAATATGGCGTGAGAAAATATGGGTTTCATGGAACCAGTCATAAATATGTATCACAACGTGTTGCAGATATCCTAAAAAGAGATATTAAATCACTTAAAACTATTGTCTTACATATAGGAAATGGCGCATCACTATGTGCGGTTGACGGCGGTAAAAGCGTTGATACCTCAATGGGATTCACACCACTTGCAGGAATTTCAATGGGGACTCGAAGTGGTGATATTGACCCAGCGATTGTTGAGTTTATCTCAACAAAAGAAAACAAAACTGTTCAACAAGTCATGAATGATTTGAATAAGAGTTCTGGATACTTAGGTGTTAGTGGTGTTTCTAGTGACTCGCGTGATTTATGGGATGCTGCATATAAAGGTGACGAAAACAGCATGTTAGCTATCAAAAAACAAGCAAAAATGATTGCAGATTATATTGGTGCATACTTTGTAACTATGGGTGGTGTCGATGCCATTGTCTTTACAGCGGGTGTTGGTGAAAACGCACCGAATACAAGGGAAATGATTGTTGAGCGCTTAAGTGCTCTTGGCGCTAAAATGGATCACAAAGCCAATGAAGTTCGTGGAGAAGAAAAAATCATTTCAACTGAAGATTCAAAGGTGACATTGCTTGTCGTTCCAACTAACGAAGAGGTCATGATTGCTAGAGATACATTACGGTTAATGAAAAAATAATAATAAAAAAAAGAAATAAGCAATAGTGCTCGTATTATACAAGTAAGGAGGTATAATATGAAAACTATTGCTTTTTTAAGTGTTTTATTTAGCGTTTTACTAGTATCACCACAATCCGTATCCATGCAATCAAAATCGCATGACAGTATCAAGACAGAGGTAGAAAAGGGAGAAATAACCATCATTTACGAGGGTGACAATCGCTTTACAACACACGTTTCAACAGGAGATTATACGTACTACGTCAATCAAACGTTAAGAAACAATGATACGACCATAGTATACGGATTTACAATTGACAAACCGCTACGAGAACATCATGCTTTTATTCTATTTTTAAATAGTGACGGCGAAATCATTAGACACGATGTATTTGAAGATATTAAACTTGCTGAGTTCATTGAGCACTATCAATTTGAGAATTCACTTATCTTTAGAATGAGAGAAAGTATTGAAGAAGAGTACAGTACGAAAGAAGTTAAAAATCATTTTTTTCGCTATGAAGATAATTTTGCAACCTATCAAACAGAAACGATTGATAGCGAAATCAAAGTCATCGATGTTGTCGAAGATAAACTTGTTATGAAACAAGCATATAATGAACCTTATGCATATGGACTCGATGTAGATTTAACGCGTTATGAAACAGAGAAAATATACGGCGCGTCAGATAAAGACAGCTTTGAGGAAAGCGTTACAGTATTCACATTAAATGAGGCAACTATTGATGGGGAAACATTTTCGCACCATCATGAGATAACATATCCAGGACACCATCACATTAAAACCGAATTAAGTGAGTTGACCGTCACTGTCCATCCAAAGATTGATGATATCGAGAATAACATGACCTATGATGCGCCAGTATCACTAGATACACTACAAGGACGCTTAGTACTAAACGGACAAGTACTTGCCTCAGGAGAAACTATTTCAGATCCCGGCAACTATACCTTAGTAATAGAAGGTGCGAATGGTTATGAAAAACGCATCGATTTTACAGTTTTAAGTAGTGTTTCGGGGGTATATAATAATCAGATATATGATTCGAAAAGAACATTAACATTCAATGGTGTGGGGTATTTAAACAACACGTATATTGAAACAGGTCATACCGTAAACAAACCAGGAATATACACCTTAGATATTTTAGGTGACAATGATTATCGTGAGACACTTCAATTTGAAATACGCTCTATTGAAGAAGACGACACAAACAATACATTGCTATATGTTGAAATAGGTCTTCTTGCAACTATTGTAATTAGTACTGGAGTTCTACTAATTAAATACAAACTAAAAGCATAACAAAAAAGCATATTCTATTTTGAGAATATGCTTTTTTTAATTCTTCAAATTGAATGGCTTTTCGTGATACAATAAAGAAAGAAAAGATTGGTGATAAAAATGGCATATACAAGTTTGTTTTTAGAAACGAGTTATAGTTTTAGCGGATCGAATATTCGTCTTGATGCGCTTTTTAACAAGGCCTCTGCCTTAGGATATAATACACTTGCATTAACCGATAAAAATATGCATGCTGCATATAAGTTTTATCATTACGCAAAAAAATATAACATAAATCCAATTTTGGGATTACACATTTATTTAGAGCCTATTTTAAATGGAACTTATATTTCAGCGACTTGTTATGCACGAAATCAAAAGGGGTATCAAACGTTGCTGAAGCTAGCAACCCTTAGCAGTTTCAATGATACACTTAAAATCGAATTATTTAAAAGATACTCTGATCACATCACAACTGTTTTACATATGCACGAAGGTGAACTTGCTCAAGCCTTGAATAACAAGCAAAGTTTTATAACTATTGTCAATGAGTTGAAAGAACACATAAAACCACTTTTTTTAGCCAAACATCCTGCATTTGATATGCCGATTTCCAATCTTATTCAAACTGTGCCTGTTGATTATGTTTATTACAATAATGAAGAAGAAAAAGCGGTATTTAATACACTATTTCATATTTTTGATCCTGATAAACCATTTACCGATATTGATACTGTGAATGCATCTTTTAAAACACCGTCATATTTTAATTATTTAAGTAAAGAAGATGCAACAGCGCTATCTGAATTTATTGATCAGCATACATTTGATTTAATAATAAAACAGCCAAAACTTCCTGCCTACCCCAAAACACAAGGGTTAAGCAGTGAAGCATATTTGAAATCTTTGAGTATGAAAGGCTTAAAAAAACGCTTAAAGGATATTCAAAACGTAACGTATTCAATCTATATAGAACGGCTAAATTATGAGTTGAAAACCATTCATCATTTGGGATATGATGACTATTTTTTAATTGTGTGGGATGTTGTTAAATACGCTAAAAAATCAGGATATCTAGTCGGTCCGGGACGAGGAAGTGCCCCAGGTAGTTTGGTAGCCTACGTATTAGGAATTACCGACATCGATCCAATTCAATTTGATCTTTTATTTGAACGGTTCTTAAATAAAGACCGCGTTAGTATGCCAGATATCGATATTGACTTTCCGGATTATGCTCGTGAAGCAATTATTTCTTATACACAAGAAACATTTCATCAGGAAAATGTATCTTATATTTGTACGTTTGGAACGTTTTTAATAAAAAGCGCCTTAAGAGAAACTGCGAGACAATTTAGTATTGATACTAAGTTAGTTAATGAAATTGTTAAATATTCTTCTGATTATGAATCAATTAAAGACATGATTGATAAGGATCGTGATGTGCAAAACCGTATGGTTCAATATTCCGATGTACACAACTGGTTAACTATTGCAAAAAATATTGAAGGACTTCCCAAACATGTCGGAACTCACGCGGCAGGGATTATCATATCCGACGACCCAATCACTGAATATTCTCCTATTCAGTCTGGTCTTCAAGGGGGCTATCAAACACAATTTGAACAATCTGATTTAGAAGCTATTGGACTTCTTAAAATGGATTTTTTAGGATTGAGAAATCTTAGTATGATTGAGACCATTATAAACGATATTAAGACACATGAAGGTACAACGATTAACATGTATAAACTTCCACTTAATGATGAAAAAACGTTTGACTTATTAAGAAAGCACTCAACAAGTGGTATATTTCAATTAGAATCTCGTGGCATGAGACAACTAATCAAAAAGATGCAGATAAAAACATTTGATGATATTGTTGTTATATTAGCACTGTATAGACCAGGACCTATGGAGAGTATTCCAACCTATTTAAGACGACGAAATAAAGAAGAAAAGGTGACATATTTAACTGAATCACTTGAACCGATATTAGAAAGTACGAATGGAATCTTATTATACCAAGAACAAATCATGGCTATTGCCAGCAAGTTTGCTGGCTATACAATGAGTGAAGCGGATTTATTAAGGCGCGCAGTAAGTAAAAAAGTAAGCAAAGAATTAGAAGATGAGCGTGAGCGTTTTGTCAAAAAAGCCAAGGCCAATTATCACGATACAGATTTAGCACATAAAATATATGATTATATTGTTAAATTTGCGAATTACGGTTTCAATAAATCACATTCCGTTGCATATGCACTCATTAGCTATTGGATGGCATATTTAAAAGCCAATTATCCGGCATATTTTATTAGCGTTTTGATGCAAAGTGCGTTATCGAACGAAACATTGATGCGCGAATATATTCAAGAAGCAATGCAACTTGATTTGACGGTGAGTCCACCACATATAGAACTCAGTGAAGCACGTTTTATGATGAAACACGGTGTTATTTATTATCCGCTAACGGGCATTAAAAATATAGGTAAGACTGTATATCAAGTCATCCATGAAGCACGGAAAGAACACTCATTTTCATCATTTGTTGACTTTGTTGCAAAAACGTATAAACATCTCAATAAAAGACACTATCAATATTTAATTTATGCAGGAGCATGTGATGGCTTTGGCATCAATAAACATACAATGATTAGTAATATTGAATCAATCATACATTTCTTAGATTATCAAGGCGATATAGGCCTAGATGACTATGTATACACAAAAGTAGAAGAGTTCACTGCTACTGAGTTGAAAAACTTTGAACAAGATGCTATCGGTATACATCTTAGTTTTGACCCTTTGAAAGCCTATGCTAAATATCTAAAGATGGAACAGTATCATACAGTAACTGATTGTCTCACTATTCCATTTAATCAATCAATTAAATTGATTGCATATATAAGTAAAATTAAAGAAATCACCACAAAAAAAGGTGATTTGATGGCATTCTTGACATTAGAAGATAAAGTTAGAACATTGGATGCAGTTGTGTTTCCTTCAGTGTATAAAAATGTCGCCCATCTATTAGCAGAAAATACAGTGTATGGGATTAATGGAAAAGTTAATGTTAAAGAGAATAACAGACAGTTTATTGTGGAAAAACTCACACAAATTTAACATCATAACCTCACTATGTATGCTATAATAGGTAAGAAGAAGGTGAAAGTATGAAAAGTATTGCAGTACTTACATCTGGTGGTGATGCCCCAGGTATGAACATGGCTATACGGGCTATTGTTCGTAGCGGATTTCATTACGGATTTAATGTATACGGCGTTTACAACGGATATAAAGGATTAGTTGGTGGTGACATCAACAAATTAAACCGTGAATCAGTGTCAAGAATCTTAAATCGTGGCGGTACCATATTAGGGAGTGCGCGCTTTCCAGAGTTCGTTGAAGAAAAGTATCAAAAAATTGCCGCGGATAATTTACGAAAGTTAGGTATTGATGGCTTAGTTGTTATTGGTGGAGATGGAACGTTTAAAGGCGCGTTGGCGCTTGTTAAACAAGGGATTAAATGCATTGGTATTCCCGGTACAATTGATAATGATATTCCATCAACTGATTATACAATTGGTTTTTTTACTGCATTAAACACAGCGGTTGAGTCTATTGATAAATTACGGGATACTTCGTTTTCTCATCGACGTTGTAGTGTTGTTGAGGTAATGGGAAGACATTGTGGCGATCTGGCATTGTATGCTGGCATTTCTGTTGGTAGTGAGTTTATTATCACCCCAGAAACTGGATTTGATAAAGAAAAAACGCTTGAAGCTGTTAAACAATCATACAAGCGTAATAAACGTCATGCGATTGTCGTTGTAACAGAAAAAATGATTGATGTTGATAAACTTGCAAAAGATATTGAATCATATGTTGGTTATGAAACCCGTACTACCATTTTAGGACACGTACAACGTGGAGGGACACCAACTGCATTTGATAGATTGTTAGCTGCAGAGATGGGTGAGTATAGTGTTAAATTATTATTTGAAGAAAAAAGCGGAAAAGTCGTTGCTTTAAAAGGCATGGACATAGTTGATTATAATTTTGAAGAAGCGTTAAACATGAAAAAAACTGTATCTAATAAACGATATGGTTTAGTAGGAAAGTTAACCAAATAGGAGGATATTATGATACCATTTAATCAAACGAAAATTGTCTGTACCATTGGTCCTGCAACGGAATCTGAAGAAATGATGGAAAAACTTGTTTTAGCAGGTATGGATGTGATGCGTTTGAATTTTTCACATTCATTTTATGATGAGCATAAAGAACGCCTAGATACTCTAAAGCACTTAAACAAAAAACTGAACACTAACGTAGCGTCATTATTAGATACCAAAGGTCCGGAAATCAGAACCCATAAATTTGAAGGCGGTAAAACAACCATTACATTTGGGACAAATGTCGATATTTATATGGAAGAAGTACTGGGAAACCATGAAAAGTTTAGCGTAAATTATCCTAAACTTTATGAAGATGTTGATGTTGGCGGATCAATTGTTGTTGATGATGGATACTTGACATTAGAAGTGATTTCTATTGATAAAGATAAGAAAATCATACACACAAAAGCTTACAATACACATACTATAAAAGACCGCCGCGGTATTAACGTACCAGGTGTAGAGCTACAACTAGATTACATATCTAGAAAAGATCGTGAAGATTTACTTTGGGGTTGTGAAAATAACGTTGATTTTATTGCGGCTTCGTTTGTTAGAAAAAAAGAAGATGTGATGCAAATTCGTGAAATACTAAAAGAGACTGGGTGTGAATCGATTCAGATCATCGCAAAAATAGAAAACCAAGAAGGGGTTTCTAATTTAGATGAAATTACAGATGTGTCTGATGGTGTTATGATAGCGCGCGGCGATTTGGGTGTTGAAGTGCCACCTGAAGAAGTTCCAGTTATACAAAAACGCATTATCGAGATGTGCCATAAAAAAGGGAAACTTAGTATTACTGCAACCCAAATGTTGGAAAGTATGCAAGATCATCCTAAACCAACGCGAGCAGAGGTTAGTGATGTTGCAAATGCAATTCTCGATGGTACAGATGCCATTATGTTAAGTGGCGAAAGTGCAATTGGAAAATACCCTGTTGAAAGTGTTCAAGTGATGCAAGATATTGCAAGACGCATGGAAAGAGAAATTAATCGTAGATTATTTATCGAACGGGCTAGTTCAATTGCTTCAAACGATATAGCTTCAAATATTGCTGTAAGTGTAGCCCACTCTGTGGTTGAAGGAAAAGCCGATCTAGTAATCGCACCAACCGTTAGTGGAAACACAGCGCGTCTCTTATCTAAGTTTAGACCAAACACAAAAATATTGGCACTTGTTCCAACGGAAAAATTGGCACGGAGTTTAGCTATTAATAGTTGTGTTCATCCTGTTGTGTTTGACTTGCCTACAGATACTGAAGCACTTGTTCAATTAAGTATTGATTTTGTCAAAACCCATGATTTTGTTAAACCAGGCGCACGGGTTATCATTACTGGGGGATTCCCAATTGGAACACCAACAAACAGCTTTAGAATCCTCGACATAGAATGATTTTGAAACACATCGTTTAAGCGGTGTGTTTTTTTTCTTTACAAACTATACATTGTATGCTACTATACAATATATAATAGTGGGAGGTGACCTATGAGTATACAATTAAAAAAAGGGGTATTAGATATGTGTGTACTTAGTAGTTTGTCTTATCAAGACTCTTATGGATATGATATTTATCAAACCCTTGATCAAACATTGGGTATAAGTGAAAGTACCATTTACCCCATATTAAGAAAACTTGTTAAAGATGGCTATTTAACGACATACTTAAGAGAGTCACCAGATGGACCAGCTAGAAAGTACTTCAAAATAACCCGATTAGGAAGAAAACATCTTGATACATTGCTTATGGAATGGACAAAGTTTACTAAAGATGTTGACTCTCTATTGGTGTAGGAGGTAATTATATGAAAAGTAAATTTTTGTTGGAATTGAGACGATATTTAGCACCACTTAATGAAGAAGAACGTACCGAAATTGTAAGATTTTACGAAGAGCGATTTCATACAGGCATTGTGTATGAAGGTAAAACAGAACAAGATATTATCGATGAATTAGAGAGTCCTAGACAAATCGCTATGAATGTCTTGGATGAATATGGGTACTCGCAAACCGATATTTCTAAAGAACAAAAGCATTCGAAACAAAGTACACCCGAAGAACAACGATCCATTTCTAATGGTGAAACACCATTGAGTGTATGGAACATTGTTTTAGTAATTTTATTTGATATTTTCATAGTATCTGCAGCTATTCCTATGATTTTCGGACTTTTTATGGGATTGAGTGCAGGGTGGTTTGGGTTCCTTTATGAGATAATAAGACTAGGTTATAATAATGCTGAGTGGTATACGATATTGCTGAGTGTCGGTATATTAGTTCTTTGGCTTTATATAGTATTTTGGCTTTATGATTTGTTGATTACTTTTATTATTTGGATTCTCCGTCTACACCTCAATGCGTTATCATATAAAAAACCTAGCTCAGTATTAAGAAGATTAAAACGACTTAAAATATCAACGTATCTACAGCGACATAGTGGAAAAGGAAAATTAAAAAATATCATTGGAACCTTTGCCCTATTTGCAATAATAATTGGCGGTACGTTTAGCATCTTGCATTTTGGGACTATTTATACGAATTCGCTGAATGACATGAATGAATATACTGAGAATTATAATACAACCTCTTTGTCAGAAGCTGATGCATTGGAAATTGCCATATCATTAGCGTATAGTGATATTGACATAATAAGAACAAACACGGACAACATTAATATCTTTGTTAAAGAACTAGAAGAAGCACCAGTAACAATAAACTATGACGAGACAAACACTTTATTAACGCTTGATAATGAATTTGACCAAGATATTTTTTCATGGAGTTTTGTGCAAAGTATTTTGACATCAATATTTCGTGATCAGCCTTCTGTAATTGTCGAAATTCCCAACGATCTTACCATTGATTCAGTTACAATCAATGGATCAAACGGCGATATATTTATTAGAGATGTTACAACTAACGACGATATAACCATTGATACAATGAACGGTAAAATTGCCTTATCAAATATATCTGCGAATAGCATAAACGGACGTACAAGTAATGGGAAAATAACTGTTACTAGTGCAACTGTTGAAGAGACAATGCAGTTTGATACAAGTAATGGGCAAATTGTTGGTGATATGCTCATAGCAAATATCTATGATTTTGATTCAAGCAACGGGAGCATCACTTTATCGAATATCGATGTTGAAGATAAAGATGGTTTCGACCTTAATGTTTTTACGAGTAATGGTGATATTGATGTTACAAACGTTTATGTAAAGAACGCTATACTTAATACTAGTAATGGAGACATTACATTTACAAACAGCGATTTAACATTCGTTTTTGATTCTGTAGATACAAATACGTCTAATGGGGATGTTGATGTGAATATTCCAAAAAACTAAGTGTGTTTTGTGTTTACAAATGATTAACGTATGATATAATATTTCCGACCGACCGTTCGGTCGGATTTTTATTTCGAGGTGTTCATATGAAAAATTTAATTCAATTTTCTGTACAAAAAGCGGTAACCGTGTTTATGGTTGTTATCGCAATAGGTGTATTTGGTGTTGTATCATTCACACGTTTAACAACGGATTTATTTCCTGATATTAACATCCCATTTGCAGTTGTTGTGACGTCATATCCTGGAGCTAGTCCGGATGAAGTTGAACGAGAATTATCGGTACCACTTGAAAACACATTTCAAACAACATCAGGTGTTATAGAGGTATCATCTACATCGAGTGAAAATATGTCAATGATTTCACTTGAGTTTGAATCAGGAGCAGACATGGATTCTGTTGTTTTAGAAATGCGTGAGGACTTAAATCTTGTTTTAGATAGTCTTCCAGATGATGCTGGAAACCCTGTGATTATTAGAATTAATCCAGATTTATTACCAATTATGACATTTAGCGTTACTTATGAAGGGAAAACTTTAGAGGAGTTAACACAGTGGGTAGAAGAAGACCTTTCTCCACAGGTGGAGCGTGTTCCTGGTGTCGCGAGTCTGGCGATAAGTGGTGAGTACAATTCAGAGATGCGTGTTATGCTCGATCAAGATGCAATAGATGATTTTAATGACAGTATACCAAGTGGAATTGATTTTGAACTTGATAAAACTTATGTTGGTGATGTATTAAAAGAACAAAATTTTTCGTTCCCATCTGGTTTTGTAACAGTTGATGGGATTGATTATCTTGTTCGTGTTGGAGATAAAATCGACGATTTAGAAACACTAGAATCATTAAAAATTGTTGATTTTGGTTCGTTAAGTTTAACACTGGATGAAATTGCTGATATCGAGTTTGTCCCAGCTGAAAACAAAGTATACTCAAAAGTCAATGGTGAAGACGCTTTAACATTAACTATTCAAAAAGGTAGTGGATATGCAACGACAGATGTTACTGAAGAAGTAAATAAAGTATTGGCTAATATAACGAATGATAGTGATGCAGAAACCACTATGTTATTAGACCAAGGAGAGTATATCAATGCTTCAACATCAGGTGTAACAGATAATCTGTTAATCGGCGGAATTCTTGCACTTGCAGTTTTGTTCCTTTTCTTACGTAACTTACGGGTAACATTCATTGTTGGGGTGGCCATCCCTATTAGTTTATTATTTGCCATTATTTTAATTTATTTATCAGGCATCACCTTAAACATTGTATCTTTGGGTGGATTAGCACTTGGTATAGGAATGCTTGTCGATAACAGTATTGTAGTTATGGAGAACATTTTCAGGATGAAAAAAGAGGGTGCTTCTAATAAGGAAGCAGCGCTTCATGCAACGCATCAAGTTGCTGGTGCAATTACCGCTAGTACACTGACAACAATAGGTGTCTTTTTACCAATCATGTTTGCAGAAGATTTTATTCGAGAAATTTTCTATCAATTAGCCCTTACTGTGTCATTCAGTTTAGTCGCATCACTATTTATTGCACTAACACTTGTACCAGCAATTGCTTCTAAAATACTAAAAGATGAAAAATCACCTAAAAAAGAGAAAAAATCAATTTTTGATGGTTTAAAAGTTGGATATGAAAAAACAATTAAGAAAATGTTTAAATTTCGTGGATTTATCCTCATCGCTGTGATGATATTATTTGTTGTGTCAATATTTTTAGCAACCAGTAAAGGACTCGAATTTTTCCCAGCAACAGATGAAGGTAGTTTGCAAATTTCAATAGAAACCAATCCTGAAGACCCTATTAATTTTGATACATTCTCTAATGATTTGGATGAACTTTATGCTGATTTATCTAGTTATGACTCTATTGATACCATTGGTATCTCCTTAGGAGGAAATAACATGGGATTTGGCATAAATAGTACAGACAGCGCTTCGGTTAATGTCGTTTTAAAAGACGATAGGACCATGTCAACAACCGATATGCAAGCTGAAATTATTACATTACTAGAGACGAATTATAGTGACTATATATTTGAAGTTAGTGGTTCACAAGGTGATGTGTCAATGCTTGTTGGCGAAGGGTTACAAATTAGGCTTACAGGTATTGAACTTGATAGGATGCGTGAAGAAGCGTTAGAAATTACTGAATTATTAGAAGGGGTTGAAGGCTTACGAGATATTGACCCTGGATTTGGTCGTGAAAGCAAAGAGATTAAAGTAGAAGTTAATAAAGATGAGGCTGTCAAGTATATTAGCCTTGTTGATGAGGAGCCTTTAACAGTAGAAGGTGTCTGGATGATGATAGGTGGTTCTTTACAAACACCAGAAACTATAGGTAGTATTCGATTTGATGGGAATAACTACGATATGTATGTTTACAATGAAACTGATGAATCTGAGGTCACTTTAGATACCGTCGAAGACCTTGAACAAACAGTTGTTGGTTTTGATCCTTTAACACAAACTCCAGTAACATTAAATCAAGTCGCAACCATTAGTGTTGAACCAGGGTTTTCATCTATTACTAGAATTGATGGGACAAGGACCTTAACGATTAGTGCAAATTATGAAGAAGGGTACAATCCGAGTCTTGTTGCAACAGATGTAGAAGATGCCATGGAATCATATGAAGCACCAACTGGATATGGCGTCGATTTCCTTGGGGAAAATGAAGAGATAATGAATGCTGTTAATACGCTGGTTCTTGTTGGGGTTTTAGCCATCGCACTGGTTTATATGATTATGGCAAGTCAATTCCAATCATTAATATATCCTTTCATCATCATGATTACCATTCCGCTTGCATTCACTGGTGGATTCTTTATTCTATACATATTCGATGAACCGGTGAGTGTTGTTGCAATCATTGGGTTGATAGTCTTGGCTGGTGTCGTTGTCAATAATGGCATAGTGCTTGTAGATTATATTAATCAATTAAGACAATCCGGGTATGACTTAGAAGATGCTATTACCGAAGCTGGAAAAGTACGTATGAGACCAATCTTCATGACAGCACTCACAACCATATTAGCTCTACTCGGTCTAGCAATTGGAATTGGAGAGGGTGCAGAACTTATGCAACCAATGGCATTAACCGCAATTGGAGGATTGGTATATGCAACATTCTTAACCATTTTTGTAGTTCCACTAATGTATTATAGTATAACCTTAAAAGGACGCTATATTATTGGTGCTTTATTCACGCTAATTGCAATAGTTACTGGCGCATTCTTTATTATCGACGGAGTATTGATATATGGAATTATAGCATTAGTTGGTGCCTTGATATTTATTCTTATGATGTTGTTTATGCCAAAAGCCAAGATTGAGTTTGAACAAAATACGACACCTGATGAGTATGATCCTTTAGATGCTTATATTAAAAAGGCGTTGAAGTAATATGCAAACAAAAAAAGAGGCTATTTTAGATTCTGTTTTAGATATACTTTCGAATCCAGATACAAAGAAAAAACTTACAATATCAAATATAGCTAAAACATTGGACATAGGAAAAAGCACCGTTTACGAATATTTCACACATAAAGAACAAATGATTGAAGAAGCGATTATGCTTATGATTAATCGTAATGAGACACTGTTATTAAACATTCATGATTTTGAGGCACTTACATTTAAAGAAGCATTTTATAAACATATTAAACAAGGATTTGCGATGACATCACAAAACCAAATGGCACAACACTTAACACAAAACGTAGAATATGCAAGTATTAGTAACGAGGCTAAAATGAGAATAATGAATCATGTGCTTTCGTTATATAAAAAAGCTCGGAAACAAATGCAGTCTGTGTACCAAAAAGGCATTGATGAAGGCGTTTTAGTTCCACCAGTTACACCTGAGCGCATGCGAAGTATTGAAGCCTTAACGTTCGGAACGTTTGTCGCAGCAAACAATCCAATTAATAATTGGACATACGAGATGATTATTGATGATTTATATGTCAGTGTTTGTTCACTTTATAACAACAAAAAATCCAGCAATTAAGCTGGATTTTTTACTGTATAAAGGTGCGCAGTATTATTTTTATATAGTACAACTGCGTATGTATCATTGTGGGCAACCATAATGCTATGTTTGTAGAAATCATGAAGCGGATGTAGGGTTGTTGCAGTTAAGTGCGTAAATATAACTTGTTTTATATTTTTATCATTGACTTTATTAAAAAAGAGTTTAGGTTTTACTTTAAAATGTTTTAGATAGGTTATTTTTAAGGTGAAAAGGTCTTTATCGGATACCTGGTTTAAGGCTAAGAATTTATATAAGTAAGTATAGAGTTCGTCTAATTGATAGTGAAGTAATTTCTCGTTGTTGTCGTGGATAAATGTATGAAGCTGATGAAAGAAATCAAACGGAGTAAAATACTGCGTAATCATCTCATAAACAAATCCATTAAAATGGCCTTTATTATGAAAGATATTCAACATATGCTCAACAGCCTTAATTGTATTAATATCACGCGCACTTAAATCATTATTTTTTTGAATTTCGTAAGGCGCTAGTGCGTTAAACACATAGCCGAACTTGCGATGTTCATTTCTGATTTTTGTCCCTCTTAAAAACTTTAAGAAGCCCAATTGAAGTTCCTTTGCGCCAAGCAAATACACCTTATTGAATGTATGTTTAAATAATGGAAGAGTTTCTTTTGGTAATCCGGCAATTAAATCAAGATGCATATCAATGATTCCGGCTTCACGTATTTTGTTGATAATATAAAATAATCTTTCATTATTTTGTTTACGGTCTACTAACATATTGGTGACACCATGAGTTGATTGAATACCGATTTCAAATCTAAACAAATGCTTAGGGGCATTGTTGTGGATATAATCAACAATGCTTTCGTCTAAAATATCACCAGTTATTTCAAATTGGAATACCATAGATTCTTTATGATGGGTAATGATAAAGTCGAGTATATCTAGCATATGTTTACTAGCGTTAAAGGTTCGATCGAGAAATTTGAATGTCTTCACACCATGATTCATTAAGTAAAGCAAATCCTTTTTGACGGTTTCTTTTGGGAAAAAACGGACGCTTTTTTCTAAAGAAGATAAACAATAACTACAACGATAAGGACATCCTCGGCTAGATTCTATATAAGCTATTTTTTTGGAGAAATCACCGATATCTTTATCGTTGTAATAGGGGGTTTTTAGTTTTGATAGATCATGTATTTCTTCGATTGGCTGATTGATGATTGTGTTCTTCGATTTATAGGCAATGTTATGTAAGGGTAATTTATCCCCATTTAGATAATGTTTTATAACAGCATCGATTACCGCTTCTCCCTCCCCTTTAACAATTAAATCGACGGGTAGTGTGTTTAAGAAGGGTTCTGCGTCGTAACTAACTTCAGGACCTCCGAGGATGATCACCCCATCGTAAGTAAGTCTTAGTTCGTGTATAAGGGCTTTAATAAAATCAATATTCCATATATATGTTGAAAAACCGATTATTTTTGGGTGGATATCTAGTAGTGTTTTAATGATTGCAGCTTGCGTATCCTTAATAGTAAACTCAATGTAATCCGTATCATATTGACTATTTGCATCAAGTAGTCTAACCGCATTGTTTGTATGAATATATTTAGCATTTATAGCAACGAATAATGCATCCATAGGTTCACCTTCTTTTAACGTATATTTTACCATAGATTCTAAACTTATGATAGAATGATAGTGGTGATAATATGGCAAAATTTAAACTTGTAACTGAATACGAACCAAAGGGCGACCAAGAAAAGGCGATAGAGAAGTTAGTAGCTAATATCGAACAAGGCAGTAAGGAACAAACGTTGCTTGGGGCGACAGGTACTGGAAAAACATTTACGATGAGTAATGTCATTAAGCACATTAATAAACCTGTACTAATACTAGCCCATAATAAAACGCTTGCTGGACAGTTGTATAGCGAATTTAAAGAGTTTTTCCCTGAAAACCGGGTAGAGTACTTTATTTCATACTATGATTATTACCAACCAGAAGCGTATGTTCCTAGTCGTGATTTGTATATTGAAAAAGACTCACAAATCAATGATGAAATCGATGAGATGCGTCATAGTGCGACTGCATCCCTTTTAGAACGTGATGATGTCATTGTAGTCGCGAGTGTGTCCTGTATTTATGGTATTGGAGATCCAGAGGATTACAAAAACGCTACTTTAACGATCCGTCAAGGGGATATTATGGAACGCGATGTGCTTTTAAATAAGCTTGTCGACATGCTATTTGTTCGCAATCAAGTTGATTTTGAACGGGGATCATTTCGTGTCAAAGGTGATACAGTAGAAATATTACCGACCTATCATAAAGATTTGGCTTATAGGATAGAATTTTTTGATGATGAAGTTGAACGAATTCGAAAGTTCGACATTGTAACTGGGGAAGTCATTGAAGATTATTCTGTTTTAACTTTGTTTCCTGCAACACAGTTCGTAACGAATAAAGATAAGCTCGATGAAGGGATAAAGCGAATTGAAAAAGAACTAGAAGAACAACTTGCTGTGTTCAAAGATGAAGGAAAAATTGTTGAGGCTGAGCGCTTAAAACAACGGACGCAATATGATGTTGAACTTTTAAAAGAAATTGGCTCATGTAAAGGTGTCGAAAATTATTCGCGCCATTTATCATTAAGAAATGCGGGTGAAACACCATCAACACTAATGGATTTCTTTGGTGATGATTATTTATTAATCGTTGATGAGTCTCATGTAACATTGCCACAAGTCCGCGGGATGTTTAACGGTGATAGAGCACGTAAACAAACGCTTGTAGATTACGGATTTCGCTTACCAAGCGCACTAGATAATAGACCATTAAATTTTGATGAGTTTAAAGAGAAAATTCATCAAGTAGTCTACGTTAGTGCCACGCCAGGCGAGTATGAACTTGACACTTCTGACGCCGTCATCGAACAAATCATTCGACCAACAGGACTATTAGATCCCGTTGTTGAGGTGCGTCCAAAAGAACACCAAATTGATAATCTTGTTGAAGAAATATTTGCAAGGATCAAAAAAAATCAAAGAACATTAATCACTACGCTAACCATCAAAATGAGCGAAGATTTGACCAGTTATCTTAAGGAACTTGGAATAAAAGTGGCATACCTACACTCAGAAATTAAATCTTTAGATCGAATTGAAATTATTCGCGATTTACGCTTAGGTGTATATGATGTGCTTGTAGGCATTAATCTATTAAGAGAAGGACTGGATTTACCTGAAGTATCGTTTATCGCCATACTTGATGCTGATAAAGAAGGGTTCTTACGTTCTGAACGCAGTTTAATACAAACCATTGGTCGGGCTGCACGAAATAGTGAAGGTAAAGTTGTGTTATATGCTGATAAAATCACTAACTCAATGCAGTTTGCCATCGACGAAACCAATCGACGCCGTGCTATTCAAAAAGCGCACAACGATAAATTTGGCATTGTCCCTAAAACCATTAAGAAAAATGTTAGAGATTCCATTCGTGTAAAACTAGAAGCAATACAAGATACCGAAGTAAAAGATATTTCTAAATTATCAGTTAAAGAAAAAGATAAACTTATTAAAGAGTTAGATAAAGATATGCGAAAAGCAGCAAGAGACTTAGACTTTGAGCAAGCAGCTGAATATCGCGATTTAATACTTGAAATTCGCGCATCAATGTAGGGCCAAATAATTGGCCCTTTTTTAATTATATGACACATGTGTCATATAATGCTTGACAAAAAGTGACACATGTGTCATATTATAACAGTGAGGTGATGTTATGCCAAAAGAAACATTTGTTAATTTGAAAGAAGATAAAAAAACTAGAATCATTGATGGTCTGCTTGAAGTTTTTTATGAACTAGGATATGACCGAGTAACTGTATCTGATATTATTAAAGCATGCAATATTCCAAGAGGTAGTTTTTATCAATATTTTGATAATAAATTTGATGCTTTTCAAGTGCTTGTTCATACGTATCAAACCGTTAAGATGACGTATTTAGAAGACCTTCTTAATGATGTTGGTAAAGTACCGTTTTTTGACTTATATTTTGATATGGTTCAAGCGGGGATTGAGTTTGCAAAAGATTATCCAAGACTTGTAACGATGTGGCTGGCGTTTTATCATTCACAGGATGCGAGAATGCATGCCTTGTGGAAAACCTTTGAAGAAGCTGGAATTGCATATATTGTCGAGTTATTAAAAAAGGATCAGGTGGCTGGATATACAAAGACAAATGTCGATTTAAAAACCGTGGCAAAAATTTTAATACACGCACAAGGCATTGAGTTAATTCAAGATTTCGAGTTAAATACACCGATAGAAACAATTAAAGAGAATATTCAGCACTACGTAGATATTATTCAGAATGGTATAAAAAAGGAGGACAGTCATGAATAAAAAAGTATTTGAAGTAAACGATTTACGATTTACGTATCAAAAAAGCAAGAAAGAAGCGGTTAGTGGTATTAGTTTTGATGTTTTCGAAGGAGAAATATTTGGATTGCTTGGGCCAAGTGGTGCAGGAAAAAGCACAACGCAAAAGATTCTTACTAAGTTATTTAAAACGTATGAGGGGAGTATTGTCTTTAAAGGAAAAGACTTAAAAGACTACAACCATAACTTTTACGAATCTATTGGGGTTGGATTTGAACTTCCTGTACATTTTTCTAAACTAACGGGGAAAGAAAACATGGAGTTTTTTAGTCAACTGTATGAAGCTAAAGCAGACATTGATGCGTTATTAAAGTCTGTTGGACTTTATGAAGATAAAGATGTTTTAGTTGCGTCTTACAGTAAAGGAATGAAAATGCGTTTGAATTTTGTGCGTGCTTTACTTAATAATCCAAAAATGTTGTTTTTAGATGAAGTAACCAATGGTCTAGATCCCAAAAACGCACATATTATTAAAGACCTTATTCATGCGTTTAAAAAGCAAGGTGGAACGGTCTTTTTAACAACACATTTAATGAATGATGTTGAGGAACTTTGTGACAGGGTTGCCTTTATTAGACAAGGAAAAATAGTCGAGATTTCAACACCAAAAGAACTAAAAATTAAATACGGTCAACGAGAAGTAAATGTTGAGTATTATGTGAACGGTGGAACAAAAGTTGAAACGTATCCATTAGACAATATTGGTAAAAACGAAGCATTTTTAAATGTATTGAAAAATCAAACGATTGAAACCATTCATAGTGGAGAAACATCTCTTGATGACATCTTTATCCGTGTTACAGGAGATGATGAGCATGCATAATTTTGTACCATTATTAAAAGGGGAAATGACAAGATTACTTAAATATAATATTATTCAAGTTAGTTTCGCAGTTACTGCGCTATGGCTTTTAATTCTTTATTTAATTGGTCCATCCGATGCAAAAACATTTGTGCCACTAGTGTTATTTATGGATGCATCCATGATGACTGTTCTCCTTGTTGGTGCGAATTTGTTTTTTGAAAAACAGGAAAACACGCTTAAAACATTACTCATTACCCCGTCAAGTTATCTTGCTTTAATGCTAGCAAAAATGGTTAGTGCTATCTACTTAGCAATGCAGTCCGCGATTATTATTTCTGTTGTATCTGTGTTTTTATTTAACGTTGAGATAGCATTTCTAACGTTATTCTTATTTATTATATTAATTGCTGTAGTTCATACGGCTATAGGATTTACGTTTACAATATATACGAGAGATTTTAATGGACTTCTTGCTGGTATTATGGTGTATATGATTGGCTTTGCAGTACCATCAATTTTATTTGAACTCGATTTACTCGGAGCGTCTTGGGAGTATATCTTAATGATATCACCAACACACGTATCACTATTATTAATGAATCATGCATTTATGCTTAATCAACCGTTATGGGTATTATTTACTGGTTCCATTTATCTTGTTGGATTGTCATATATCCTATTTAAGTATATCGTATTTCCAAAATATGCAGAAACCGCTGTAAAGGAATGATGATATGAAAAAATATTTGAATCTTTTAAAATTTGAGTTTAAAAACATCTTACGGGATAAGATGACATTGATTCTACTTATTTACCCATTTCTTATTATGTTGCTTGGAGCGTACTTAATACCTGCAATACTGGAAAGAACTAATGCTAGTGGATCGGGTGAGGAAGTTGCAATTTTAATTATTATCATAGTCTTTGCTGTGCTGGCCCCATTTATTACAAGTGCATTACTTGGATTTACATTACTTGATAATCGAGATGAAAATACGCTAGTAACGATACGTGTAACACCGATTTCTTTAAAAGGGTATATTATGTTCAAATCTATATATGCGTACATTTTAAGTGTTAATGCAACATTTTGGGTTATCTATGGTACAAAGTTATTAAGTGGCGATAGCTATACTGTTATGGGGAAAAACTTATTTGATGCTTTTACTATTTCAAACACCTTGTTCTATAGTGTTATCGTAAGTTTGTTTACACCAGTGTTTGGTCTATTTGTATCAGCATTCGCAAGAAATAAGGTTGAAGGGTTTGCTTATTTAAAAGGAAGTGGCCTGTTTATAATGATTCCGGTATTAAGTGTTTTAAACGCGATGCAAGACGCAAGGCAATATATACTAGGCATCATTCCCTTGTTTTGGCCAGTTAAGGGATTAATGGTTGACGCCAACCTATTGACCAATGACGCAAATTTACCAGTTTTACTTTATATGATTATTGGCGCACTTTACATGATATTACTTATATGCCTTAGTTATAAGGTTTTCGAGAATAAAGTTTCATCATAGACTTACAATAAAACACAAAAGAGCTTAATAAAATTAAGCTCTTTTTTAATTATATCAATTAAAATATTAAAAAAATCAATTATATTATTGACAACCATAAAAAAATCATATATTATGAAGTTGTAATCAACAAAGTTAATCAAACAATTAAAAAAATTAACTTAACGATTTATAAAATCAATGTTTAATTAAAAAAGGAGGACTTATTCATGTATGAAATGTTAATTGCTTATGAAAACGAAAAATGTAAACAAGCGTATGTAAAAGATCAAGAAAAGCAAAAATGTAGTAAAGATTATCTTTGTTGATTACAATCTCTACTCACTCTATTATATCAATTTTTAAAAAGACGCTGTTTCTCACTTTAAATTAAGGAGGATTTATCCATGTATGAAATGTTAATCGCATATGAAAACGAGAAGTGCAAACAATATCAAGCTAAAGAACAAGAATCAAAAGAATCAATTCGATAACCAAATAAGTATAATAAGGAGGAATCTCTCATGTATGAAATGTTAATTGCATATGAAAATGAGAAATGTAAACAACAACTAACAAAAGAACAAGAAACTAAAAAATCAATTTTATAAACCTTTTTCTAAGACGTTATATAAAACTATTGACTCTCTTTAACCTTGTAGAACGAATTAGTAAAGTGTGTGACACTTGTAGAACGAAGTAGTAATATGTGTGAAAAAAAATAAAAAGGAGAATGAATAATGGACAGCAAATTAGAAATTTTAAACGATCTAGATAATGACAAAATTACAGCGGCAGAGGCACAATCAAGATTGAAAGCGTTAAGAGAACTAAATCAACCAAAACACGAGGTTCAAGAAGAAGGACCAACGATTAAGAGAAAAGCACGATTTATCAAGATTAAAATTGATAGTAATGATGGTGACAAAGTCAATGTTCAGGTTCCGCTACAGTTTGCAAAATTCATTTTAAAAGGATCATCGCAATTTATAAAAAATACGAGTTTAGAAGCGTATGATATTAATCCAATTGAAGTTTTAGAGATGGTAGAGTCAGGTATTGTCGGTGAATTGGTTAACATTGAAAGTGCCGAAGGAGACAAAGTAAAAATTTATGTAGAATAAAAAGGACAAAAGTCCTTTTTTTCTTTTTATAGAGGCATGTAAGCCATATCAATGATTTCAACATTATTTTCGGATTTATGTTATAATATAGGTATCTTTATTTTTTTTGTGGAGGCATTATGAAATCAATACGTGAACTATATAAAATTGGTCGTGGTCCTTCTAGTTCTCATACAATGGGTCCGGCAAAAGCTTGCGAGATTTTTAAGAGACGTCATGATGCCGATTCATACCGGGTCATTTTATATGGATCTCTAAGTCTCACAGGCAAGGGACACTTAACGGATGCGGTTATTAAGGATACATTAAGTAACGTAGACGTTGTTTTTAGTAGCGATTTTATTGATGTTCATCCGAATACCATGGACTTAATCGCATATAAAAATAATGAAGAAGTTGCCCGCAGTCGTGTTTATAGTATCGGCGGAGGCACCATTCGTTTTGAAGGGGAAGACATCGATGAAACACCCCATATTTATCCTCATCAATCGTTTTTAGAGATTAAAAAATATTGTTTAAGCGAAAATATTACGCTTGATGAATACGCGGTTCGTTTTGAAGGTGAATCCATTAAAGCATTTATTCTTGATATATGGACGTTTATGAAACGATCTATTGAAGATGGCTTATCTAGACAGGGTGTATTACCAGGCACATTAAAGGTTGAAAGAAAAGCTAGACATTTATTTGTGACACAGATGAAAAATGAACCATCAGAAATATATGAAAACCGCATGGTTAGTGCATATGCCTTCGCGGTTAATGAAACTAATGCAAGTGCTGGTTATGTTGTTACAGCACCAACATGTGGTGCTAGCGGTACAATGCCGGCGGTACTAAAGTATATGCAAGAACGGCATCGCTTTAGCGATGAAAAAATCGTTAAGGCACTATTGACTGCAGGTATCATTGGCAATGTAATTAAACACAACGCGTCTATAAGTGGTGCTGAAGCAGGATGTCAAGCAGAAGTAGGCAGTGCTTGTAGTATGGCAGCTGCAGCACATGCAAGACTTTTTAATTTATCATTGAATCAAATTGAATACGCTGCTGAAATTGCCCTCGAACATCATTTAGGATTAACATGTGATCCAGTTCTAGGTTATGTTCAAATACCGTGTATTGAACGAAATGCTGTTGCAGCACTACGTGCTATCGACGCATGCGGATTGGCTTATTTTTTAAGTGATTCAAGAAAGATATCATTTGATACGGTTGTTGAAACGATGTTTGAAACAGGTAAAGATATGCCTGCAAATTATCGCGAAACAAGTTGTGGTGGACTAGCAAAAAAATACAAATTTGAGTAATGAAGGTGAGCACTTTGGTAGAGAAAAATGAATACTATGAAGTTGATTTTACTGACTTAACCCACGATGCAATGGGGGTATGCAAAATAGATGGATACCCTGTATTTGTCAAAGATGCATTAAAGGGTGAGAGCGCATTAATTAAAGTTATTAAAACAAATAAAAATTTTGGGTTTGGTAGATTGGTGGAGATTAAGAAGGAGTCTCCATTTAGAAAGATTCCCATTTGTGAACACTACCAGTCGTGTGGTGGATGTAATACCATGCACATGAACTATCAAACGCAATTAGACTTTAAGCGATATCGTACCGATCAAACATTAAAAAAACTCGGTAAAGTAGATACCAAAGTACTAGAAACTGTAGGCATGAATAATCCGTACTATTACCGTAATAAGGTAATTATACCTTTCTCTAAAGAAAAAGGTAAAATTGTCGCAGGGTTATATAAAGCGCGCTCACACGACATCGTTAACATCAAACGATGCCATGTATTTCCCAAAGTCATCTCAGATATGGTTAGGTACTTTAGAGGTTTATTTACAGAACTTGATTTCAGTATCTATGACGAAGTTTTAGATGAAGGATTATTAAAAGCAATCATGTTTCGTTATAGTATGTCTTTAGAAGAAATGAGTGTAACTTTTATTACAAAACATGGTAAATTACCCTATAAAGATGAAATAATTAATCGTTTAACAGAGCGTTATCCGCAAGTTACTTCTATTGTTCAAAACATTAATTCCAAAAAAACAAATGTTCTACTCGGACCAAAATCTCGCGTTTTACTCGGGGAAGACAAGATTCATGATACTTTGCTAGGATTAGATTACGAAATTTCACATCGATCTTTCTACCAAATCAATCCTGTACAAACTGAGGAATTATATAAAAAGGCAATTGAATATGCATCGCTTAAGAAAAACTATACAGTGGTTGATGCCTATTGTGGTATTGGAACCATTGGATTAACTGCTGCAAAAGATGTTAAGCAAGTAATAGGATTTGATATCATTAAGGATTCTATTAAAAATGCTCAACAAAACGCTAAAAATAACAACATTTTGAATGCAAAGTTTGTCGTTGGTGCATCAGAAGATGTACTACCACACATAAAGGAATCCATCGATGTATTATTTATTGATCCACCACGTAAAGGGTGCGATAAAAAATTTTTAGAAAGCATTATTAAACAAGGCATTGGCCGTATAGTATATGTTTCATGTAACGTATCAACCCTTGCTAGAGATTTGAACTTTTTACAAGCAAACCAGTATAAAATTATCGAAACGACACCGTTTGATATGTTTCCTCAAACTAGTCATATTGAAACCGTTACATTGTTAGAAAAACTATCATAATCTAAGGAAAGCCCTTCTATAATAGTAGGGCTTTTTTT
>CAYNAA010000002.1:0-17976 GCA_964395055.1 uncultured Candidatus Izemoplasmatales bacterium
TAGGTACCGTCTTCAACATCACACATTGGTAAAGTAACATCCCAAAGGCCTTCAAGCGAATCTGTTTCTTTTTTGTTCGTCGCTGATATGAGTTCTACTTTGTCATCCATAAGCATAATATCAACACGTTCAACGGAATTATTAGGATCTTCAAGAAAAATCGAAATGGTGACTTGCGTATTTGTTTTTTCAACATCTCTAATCGTTGCATTGGGTTCGTTTGTGCACGCACTTAAGAAACCAATCACGCCGATCAAAAGACATATCCTTAAAACAATATATTTAATCTTCATGGGTAAATCCAAATGGTTGTGTTACAGTAACATTTTTATTGAGTTCATCTTTCCAAATTTCTGCGCGAACATAGGTTCCTTCAAAATTCCCATAATAAAATCGTTTACCCTCATCAACTTCAATGCTCGTATTTAATGTCTCATCGGTCCCACTAAACCAACGTATCGACTCATATTCATCTGCAACTATCTCAATATATCGTTCATCTTCATTGACGATAATCTCAAGAATCATCGGTGCATCATCATCAACTTGATTGGTATGAGAAGCATAAAACGCGCCTTGAATCATTGACTCTTTAAATGTATCAATACTCAACGTATCGACTAAAAAGTGATTAAACGACCAATTAATCCGTGAATCACCATCCGCGCCATGAAAATCATCATTGCCAAATCCCCAAATCGGTCGTTCAGGCATACTTTCACTTAATAACCTATCCCATAATGCACGGTCGTTTTCATAATTGTCTTGGCGATTAAATACTTCAATACCTAAGAGGGATTCAAGTGGGTAAGTATTAAAAAAGTTCATATACCAAGAGGGTGAAAATTCATCGCCTGATTCATAGGTACTATAAATTTTCCAGTACCGTCCTGGATGTGCCATAAACATCATCCCCTCATCTTCAATAATGCGGTCCATTGAGGTAGTTATTGTGGTACCTTCTTCATACATATAATCAGTAAATAAAGCAACGACATCATGTTCATGTTCACTAAACTCATTGCCTGGAATGGCAAGCATATCTCCAGGGTCGACATCTTCATAAGAAGCATCAATCGTTGAGAAATTCCAGTCATAAGTATATTGATCATGATCGGTAAGTGCTAAAATATCATAACCTAAAGCACGGTAATATTCTACCACCTCGTGTGGCATACTTGCCCCATCTGAATTGGTTGTATGTGTATGGAGGTTTGCTAAATTATGGGTGGTCGTATTCCAATCAACCCTCTCATATGGATTAACACTCAGTGTTGTTGTAAACGCAGGGGTTGTGTCATTACATGCACTAAGTACAATAATTGTGGTCAGTAAAGTCAACATGATTAATAGTTTTTTCATCTGGTCACGTCCTTTATTATTTTTAACATTAAATTATAGCATTTTTTTAGCAATAATGAAAATGGTTTCTTTTTTCTTAAGATTTCTTGTATAATTAGATTAGGAGGTGACTTATTTGAAAGATTTAGTAAAAGCTTTTGATAATTTACCATGGATTGTGAAATTTATTTTGGCGTTACCAGGTATTGATGGCATTGCGTGGGGAATTTACCGTATTGCTAAAGGGATATCAACAAACGATGGCATAATGATTATTGCCGGTATCGTTTGGCTTCTTGTTGGTTGGGCTATCTTATGGATTATTGATATCATTACTGTCATTCTTTACAAAAAAGTTACTGTATTTGCATAATAGAAAACGGCGCATTGCGCCGTTTTTTATTGGTTTAATTAAAAGCCATATACAATCTAAACCCATTGAATAAAACCAAAACAATGAATCCTATTAAGGTACCAATACCAGAATATCTAGCATCTTTTGGGTGGTCTTCTCTTTGCAGTATCCAAATAATAAAGCCAATCATTGGTATCGCAAATGATACAAATAAAATAAACACGTTAAGAGGTAATTTATGTAATCTATTTGGTTTTTCTTCCCAAAGATCACGCGTTTCTTTGCGCCGATATAAATCATGATACACAGAGTGTTTTTTTGCGTCATCATCTTTTGGCTTTGGCATATACACAGTGTGTTCATTGTCCATACTATCATTCCTTATTTTGATTTAGTCTTTTTTCCTAGTGGGGCTATGTAAATTACAAAATAATTTTCTGTGTTGAAGTTAAATAAATCGTTAAGTTTTTGATCATCATAAGCACCTATAGCAACCGTTCCCGCATCCATATCTTCCGCAACTAAATACAGGTTTTGAACGGCGTGTCCTGCATCTAAAAATAAATAGCGGTATCCTCGTTCTTTATATTTGCTTGTCATTCTATAAACATCAGCAACATAGAAAAAGGTCACGGCTGAACTGGTAATCATCTTTTGACCTAAACAAGCGTCTTCAAGTTTATTAGGCATGTCGTTTGCTAAATCGAGTTTTTGAAGTTTATGATGCAAGGCATCATAAAGATATAAGCCGTTGGTTAAGCGTTTGACATTATTTACTAAGACAATGATATGAAACGCATGTCGTGCCCCTGCCGATGGGACGGTTCTAAGGGTAACTTTTTTCAATTGCTTATGGATTCCTTGCATGGCCCAAAGGGCATAAGATAATTCAAGTAACGTCATTGGTTCATCGCTGTATTTTCGGTAACTTTTACGCTTTGTGACCGCTTGTTTGATGGTGAGTTTTTTTCCTTTAAAACTGTTAGGTTTAGGCAATCTCAATGGTTTTCCCCGAAATGGTAGACTGAGTGATGGACCCTCGGTTTTTGGTGTGTCTGTTTTACCGATAGATCCTTTCATGGTTTCTTGAATGAATCTGTTTCCTGCGCCAGAAGCCATAAAAACCCTCCTTTTTATTCGCCACTAAAGGCGATTTCATAATCGCAAATATCTTCATAAAATGATTGTTCATGAGACACCAAGATAAGTGTCCCAGGATATGCAATAAGCGCATCTTTTAATGCGTCTTTTGCGGCAGCGTCAAGATGATTGGTTGGCTCATCCATAATTAAGACATTGCCTTTTTGATGTCTTAACAAGGCGAGTCGTACTTTCGTTTTCTCGCCACCACTTAAAGAATCAATTAACCGTGTTGCCATATCATAGGTTATGCCGTGATTCCCTAGTAAACTCATAATATCATGTTTTGTAAAATCAGGGTAGTGATAATGGATAATTTCAAATGGTGTTAGGGTTTTATCCAAGTTTGAATCTTGTTCAAAATAGGCAATATGTGCGGTATCTATCCATTGATACGAACCATCAATGGGCGGGAGTTGATTTAATATGGTTTTAACAAATGTTGACTTTCCAATACCGTTTTTCCCCGTAATAACAACTTTTTCTTCTTTACGAATGACCATTGTGAGTGGTTCAATCAAACTCTCCTTATAGCCTATTTCTAATTGTTTAGTTTTCAAAACTTCTTGACCTGTTGTGGTGCTCATAGGAAACCAAAATTTATAGGTTTTATTTTGTTGTGGTCTATCGATTTTAGGTAGTTTCTTTAACATCTTTCGTCGGCTTTGAGCACGTTTTGTAGTTTTTGCACGACTGATATTTTTTTGAATAAATTCTTCGGTTTTCTTAATGAATTTTTGTTGTGACTTGTAGGCTTTTTTGTGTTGCTCTTTTTCTAACTCGCGCATGGCTAAATAAAACTCAAAATTTCCTTTATAGCGATTTATTGTTTTATTTTCAATCGCAAATACAGTTTGCGCAATCTGACGTAAAAACGCCTCATCATGACTGACGACAATAAATGCTTTTGGGTATTGGTTTAAAAACTTTATTAGCCACCCTATGTGTTTTGCATCTAAAAAGTTTGTCGGTTCATCAAGAAGTAACACATCGGCTTCTTCCATTAATAATTTCCCTAAGATTATTTTTGCGCGCATGCCACCTGATAAATGCTTAATTGGTTCATCAAGCAGCGCAATTGATAAGCCTAACCCACTCATAATGTCACCAATCTTAGATTTAATAGCATAAAAATCACTATCTAAGAGCTCTTCTTGTAAACGGGCTGCACGGTGCATTAATTTTTCTTGTTCCTTCCCAGTAGTAACTGCACATTGTTCGTAACATGTTTCCATTGTTTTTTCTTTATCAAAAAGCGTAGAAAAAACATCGTAAAGGTATGTTTTAACTTTCATACTGCCTTTAATTTTTGCGTATTGATCTAAATAGCCAACAGTTTTTGTCGGCAACCACTCAACACTGCCTGCATCAGGTTTCATGTCGTGGTTTAAGAGTTTCAAAAGTGTCGATTTTCCTGAACCGTTTGGTCCAACTAAGACTGCATGTTCATTATTAAAAAGACGCATTGATGCATTAAAATAAAGTTGTTCGTCTTGATATCCAAAACGTATTTTTTTAACTTCCAATAAATCCATGATTGTTTATGACTATGTCATTTCCTCCGATTATATGTAAATTTTTAATTATTATTTTGATTTTGATTCGTTTCTTGTTTGTCTTGATTTTGGCGTTCTTTTTTAGTGTGTGTTGGTGCTTGATGAATGACGAGTTGTGGGAATGGAATTTCTATATCGTTTTCATTTAATATCTCTTTGATATGTTGAAGAATTTTACGTTGAACTGCCCAATGATCATTAATGCTTTTAACTTCAGCAACAACGCGAATATTCACGCTACTATCGGCCAAATCATTGACACCTAAAATGCGCGGGGTTTCTAATAATGCATCCATCTCATCACGTAATTTAGGAAACGCATTTTCTAAAATCTTGATCGTTTTGGCAACATCTTCATCATAAGCAATACCAAAGTCAACAACTGCAAGTGCTGTACTTTTTGAAAAGTTTGAAACCGGATCAACACTTCCATTATTAAATATCCGTACTTCGCCTCGAAAACTTTTTACTTGTGTGGTTTTTAACCCAATATCAATCACTTCACCTTCAAAGCCATTGATGGATACCCAATCACCAACGTCAAAGTGGTGTTCAAATACAATAAAGAATCCACTAATAACATCATTAATAAAACTTTGGGCACCAAGACCTATGATCAGACCGGCAATGCCTAAACCTGCAAGGGCTGGGACGACATTTACTCCCCATATGGCAAGAATAACCAGTACAGCTATCACCGCGATGACGTATTTCGTAATACTAAGGATAATTTTTGTGATGGTTTGTTTACGGCGGTCTTGTTTGTTTCTTCCTTTACTATATTTATATAATGAAATTCGGATAATTTTATAAACCATTACGATAATAAATAACGTAAGCCCAGTCCCAATTAAGCTTGGGATGCTCGAAGAAATTGCCGCTAAAATGGTATGCCACTGACTGCCAATAAAGGCAATTAAGTCAAATCCCCATAACATTGAAACGATGAGTGCGCCAGCGACAATTAAGACAAACAAAGCGGTATAAATATAAATAATAACTTTACTTGTAATGGACGCTTTATGATTTTCAATATATTTTCGGTCTAAGAAAAATATTCCAATTATAGTTATCACAAAAACGATGGTTACAACTGTATTTTGCATGGTTGATAATATAATCATCGACTCACATCCTATCCAATTACTATATATAGTGTATCATATCTTGTCAGTTGATTCATTAAAAATCACCGTATTCAAACGATTTTCATACCTTCATAACCATAGATAGTATCGTAGCAGTGTAAAGGATGTGATTGGATAGTTATTCTCGGCTATGTACTACTAGCAATGATTATAGGCTTTATTGCCAGCATTCTAACTTGTGCGAGTGACCCGTATCGGGTGTATCGCAACTACCGCAGCTAGATTATTAGGCATGGCATTAGGCAGTGTTTTTACACGCGTGTTTTCTAATCAAACCCTTCGCGACTTATCATTTATACATGGTGCACTGGTAAGTATCTAGGGGCGGTTATCGTCAAATCTATGTTGCACAGACTGCCTAAAGCAAAACAAAACAGGTAATGAGATACTACTACCTGTTTTTATTGGTCATATTCATCCAGTACTGCCTTTAACACTGTTGGTCTATCTGTCATAATCCCATCGACACCCATGTCAATTAAGGTGCGCATCATCTCTTCATCATTAATCGTCCAGTAGTGTAAGGCAATATTATGTTTATGGGCCGTTTTAATAAAGTTTCTTGTACGTAAGTTGTACCTACCTTCTTGTGGCGGTACTTGCAATACAGCTATCGGATCACGGAAAAAGAATGATAATCGCAATCGTTGAAAAATAAAGAATGATTGAACCCCGTCTCTTGATGGCGATAGTTTAAGTGTGGGATGGGTAGTTTTATATTCAAGTAAGGCATCATATACCTCATCATGAAATGATGCAAGAACCATTCGTTCAAACGTATCGTAGTCATCATTTAAGGTTTTCATAAGCTCGATGACATGGTCTAGGGCACGGAGTCCAACATCGCCTGATTGTTTTATTTCGACATTGATCTTATTATTAGGGAATGCTTTAATCAGTTCTTCTAGTGTCGTGGCTAAAAAGACTGTATCATCTCTTGGACTTACGCCTTCAGGGTAAGCTACATCAAGTGGGGTGACTGTTTTTTTAAGATAGGTTTCGTAAGGCATAAGGATGCCGGTTTCATTGTAGCCATTTGACTCAGGGACAACCTCATTGTGATAGCTAAAATTAATTTTGTCCGCAATTAAATCACTGTAATTTATGGCATGAATATCTGCGTTTTGTAGTGATGTTTTACGGTCGAGTGTGGTATCATGCGATAAAATAATAACCTCATCGTTGGTAATATTCACATCGGTTTCTAACATGACATTAGGATCAATGCTGTAGGCATGATAATATGCCTCTAAAGTATTGTCAGGAAACTCGTGATTGCCACCACCATGCGCGATAATAAGTGGTAAGTCTTGTTGGATAAAAGGATTAGCTTCTTGGTAATTGTTTGGTTTAGGAAGTACGGTTATTATTAGATATAAAGTAAAAATACCTATAAGAAAAATCGTTAATTTTTTCTTTATTATTCGCGACATCTTAGCGAGCCTTTCCTGTCATGATACTAACGATTTCTTGGTCGGTTTCTCGCATGCCATCTTTGGCAAGTCTGGTAATATTTTTCAAGGTGTTTTCAATGCCTTTGGCGATAATACCATCACCACCCAAAAATTCTTCACCTTCTAAAACCATGTGATGCGCAAGTATACCTGCTTCTACAGATGAGGCAATTTTTGCAGCGCAAGATGGTTTTGCGCCATCGCAAATAATTCCAGAAACAATCGCCAAGGTGTTGACAATGGTGTGTTTTATCATATTTAAACTGCCGCCGTGCAAATACGTAATGGCAGCGCCACTTGAAGCCCCCGCAAACACGGCACCACAGTATGCTGAAAGTTTGCCAATGCCTGCTTTTTGATGAATGGTTAATAAATTGGATAAAACTAGGGCACGGTATAATGTGTCATCAGATACATCCAAATAGGCTGCATATTTAATAACTGGGACACTTGACGTAATGCCTTGGTTTCCACTTCCAGAAACAATTGTAACTGGTAGTTTACTGCCGCTCATCCGCGCATCGGATGCGGCTGCTGCGTAAGCTTTAGCGATGTGTTTTATATCCTCACCATAATGCTTTTTAATAACCGAACCTATATTGGCACCGTAATTATAATCAAGGCCTTCTTGAGCAATCGCCATGTTGTTTTTTATTTGCGCATCAAGTAAAGCTTTAACATCACGAATCTTCACCATTTGAGCAAAATCATAAATGGCATCGACAGTTAAGTCATCTTTATGTGAATCATTAACTGGGTCATCATGAACATAGTCTTTAGCTAGTAAAACGTCATCATTTTTGCGGATATAGACAATATTGGTGTGGTGGTTAATCATTCTAACTTGTGCGACATCGCTTTTTGCATATACTGTGATTTGAACGTCAAAAATATATTCTGTATGCAAGCGTTTAATGGTAATGTCTGTATTGGCAGCATACGTTTTAATTTCTACTTTTTGAGCAGCTGTGACTTCACTAATCACATCAAGTTGTTTGATGGATTTTCCAACCACAATCCCTGCACTTGCGGCCACATCAATGCCTTTTAATTGATCTGTATTTGGGACAACCACGCTTTTGGCGTTTTTAATTATATTTTCACTAACTTCAACAACCACTTTGGTTGGCATTTGCCCTAATATTTCTTTTGCTTTGGCAGACGCGAGTGCTATTGCTATAGGTTCAGTACACCCTGTAGCGCTTATAAGTTCTTTTTTTAATACCGCTAGATAGTACGTGTATGTTTGATCATTAAGGGTCATATCTAGACCTCCAAGTTATCGATTATTGCTGCGTGATGCACGGTGTTTATTATCATGGAACATCCGATCAATCATAAGTACCATAGCGAGTAAAAAGGCTTCGTGTTCTTCTTCGTCTATGAGAATTTCGTAGGCATCCCCAAAGGAGAAGATTTTTTTATGAACATCGACAATTTCTTTATCTTCTTTGGTAATAAAGAAATCGTAGGCCATATAATTTCCTGTTAAATCAAAGTCCCCCATTTTGCTATTAATCGTGACATTGTGTTTAAAAAAAGCAAAATGTTTTTTGATCGTCGCAATAAGCTGGTCATTTGTGTCATATAAATAGTATTTTGGCATAATCGAGAAGATTTTCTTTTTTAAGGTGAAGATTTTTTCATCTGTCTCACCGTTATAAAAGTCAACACTGCCTTTGAATGAGAATCTGGCTTTTGCATAATACGCAACATTGTCATCGGCGTTATAAATTTTATAACTATCACGAAATGAGAAAATCTTTTCCTTCATATAAAATTGTTTCATACATTGCCTCCTATAATCTTTATATATTTAGTATAGCACGCCACGTATAATTATGATAGACATCACTCTAAATAGGTTTTAACGGTTTCTAAATCATTAAAATCTTCATAAGGGATGACAATATCTGGGGTATGTGCGTATTCGATAATTGCATCCTCCTGATTAATAAACACTAAGGGACTACTTATTACTATATGCGACCCATTTGGTAAAACCATATCTCTTATTGCGGCAGCACCACCACCGGTTGGTTGGCCAATCACTGTTGCTAAATCATACGCATCTATGTAGGTGGTGAATATATGTGCGGCGCTATATGAATAATCTGAGGTTTGAATATATAACTTATATGGTAATTGTTCAAGCGGGGAAACAATATTATAAGTAGACTGATCTTGATGTAATGTATTGATATAAGAAAATGCAAATGGATCATCAGTAAATAACCCTGTGGCACTTAGTAAAATACTTAATAAGCCACCAGAATTACAAGATAAATCAATGATAACTTCTTCTAAATCAGGATAGCTATCTAGCGTATCTATTGCCTCTAAAAACGCCAAATATTCATCTTCCATAAATTGATTAAAGCGCACCCGTGCTAAGGTACCATCTAAAGAGATTTCGACCAATGAATCATTGTCACAATAATTATCTTTTAACCATCGTTCATTGTCTTTTAAGTCACTTACTCTTGGTCCTAAATCATACGTTGCGCGATCAATGGTTTGGTCCTCATTATAAAACCCATGATAGCGAGTTCCGGTATGGCGTTCATCAAAGGCAAGCATAATCTCAACAATCCCGTCATAATGACTTTCACTATCATCAGCCAACAATGCCGATTCAAATGGGTCTAACATATCGTAAAAATCATCGATTTCAAAAAAGCTATCTAAACCATAAAACATATCGAGCACAAGTGCCAAATAATGATATGTTTGTGCTTTATAACTCGCTTGCATCATTGTCTGTGGCGTAGACGGGTAAACTGTTTCTAAAAACGCATCATCGTGTAAAGCAAGCGAATCATATCCAATAAGTTCATGTCCTGTATAGGTTACATCATAATAAGGACCAGAAAACAGTTCATTTAAAAGCGCAAGAGGGGCGTACACTGTATCATCATCACGAATGAACTGCATACCGTAGTACCCTAAATCAAACGATGCATCACTGCTGGTTGTCGTATTGCCGTCTAAATACGATACACGGCACAATGCCCCGCAGTCTTCAATCATTGAAAACGCCGATTTATAAACCCCAATGGCACTAAAAAAATCACTATGATTAAACGATAACGTCGTCGTCTTAAATTCATAGGTTATGTCATATTGTTGATTCCATGTATACTTTAGCATGTCTTCATCTAGTGTTTTTACCAATTGATTACTGTGAGTTACATCCGATACCAATGCCAAAAAGGCATCAACATCAGCATATGGAATGCCTTCATCAATATGATAAATAGTAAACGTCTTAGATTCTACATCAAAATACGGGCTTACATTGTCATAAGTAATCTGTCGGTTTTGAAAATCATCAACCTCATACTGCGGTAAAACACGAATGGATGCAGGATACACTTTATGATAACCATCTTTACTAAGCGTAATATCCAAAGTGATATCTTGGGGACCGTATTCTTTGTGGGTTAGGATGACTGTGTTGTCTTCTAAGTATACATCATTTTTATATGCTGTAGCTACCTCATAAGATAATTCGACATCATCCAGTGATCTTGGCAATGTCGTGCCTCGGTATGGTTCTTTCAATAGTTCAGACATTATCCGAAATGTTTGATCTAATAATACACTGGTAGATGTCGGTATGTTATCTTCTTGGTCATCTTCAGTACAGCCTACAAAAACAAAAGCTAATGCGATCACTAATACAAATAAAACGTGTCGTTTCATACTATCACTCCATCATGGTAAAAAGGCTTCTCACATTAATGAGAAGCCTATATTTTATCGTTGTCCTGGATCATATGGTTCGCCTACTGCACGTGGCGCACGAGATGATTTGCTCGCAAGTGCAAGAACAATCAGTGTTGCGATATAAGGTACCATACGGTACATGTCTGATGATAGTGGCAATCGATCTAAGATATCGATACTTGTATACACACTACCAATAACACGCATTGTCGCAAAGAATAGTGCTGCATATAAGATTTTTTTCGGATGCCATTGTCCAAAAATTAACACGGCTAAGGCTAAGAATCCGAATCCAACCACACTGGCTTCGTAGCGATTTGCAAAACTTAAAACATAAATAACGCCACCCATACCAGCAAAGAATCCAGATGTTAACACGCCGACATAACGTATTTTATAAATATTAATACCTAAAGAGTCTGCAGCATGAGGGTTTTCTCCGCAACTACGAATGCGTAACCCCAACCGCGTTTTAAATAAGATAAGTGTTGCCAACGCAAATAATGCAATACCGATATATGTCGATAAATAAGCCCCTTTAAAGAATAAATCTCCAATAATCGGAATCTCTCCTAAGAGTGGCACACTATCAATACGATAATTTTCTTCTAAAACAATGCGTCTACTGTTATCATCGTTAATAATTTTCGCAGTAAATATGGCAAGTGCCGGAGCAAATAAATTTAATGCCGTCGCACTAATAATTTGATTCGCTTTCACATTGATTGCGGCATATGCGTGGAAAAATGAGAACGCAATACCAATAATTCCACCAACAAATAAACCAACAACGGCAATCATTTGGACAGACATATCCGTTGATTCTAAATTGCGCATCACAAGCACACCAACAAAACCACCCATTACCATAATACCTTCTAAGGCGATATTAACAACCCCACTACGTTCACTATATAAAGCGCCCATAGCGACTAAACTAAGTAGGATAAACGAGGCAATAATAAGCGGAATAATAAAATAGAAATCAAGTCCTAAAATCATTGACTCTCACCTTCTTTATGTTTATCCTCTGAGATATCATCGGACGCTGAATCCTCGATGAGTTTCTCGTCAATTTGTTCTTTCCGTCTTTTTAAGGTCAATGTGACATAGCGCCGTAAGAATAAGGCTAAGGCACTAAAGTAAATAACCACAGAGATAATAATGTCAGTCATTTCACTCATGAAATCAGCAGATACTTCTTGTAGATAATACCCACCTTGTTGCAATGAACCATAAAAAATACCAACGATTAATACACCAATTGGTGCATTAAGTCCTAATAAACTAACAGCAATTCCTGTGAATCCTTCTGGTAATAAATTATTCGATGGCGCCATCGTGCGGCCGCCAACCAAATACATCATCGCACCCGCTGCACCAGCAAATATACCAGCAATCGTCATAGATAGGATGATATTGCGTTTTTCATTCATCCCGGCATATTTCGCTGCATCTTTATTAAATCCAACCGCTTTGAGTTCATAACCAAAAGTTGTTTTATTTAATATGATATGCGCAATTAATACAAATAAAATCGCGATAAAAAATCCCCAGTGAACATTAGACCCAGAAAATAAATCTCGTATTCCAGCACTTGGAATTTGACCATTCTCAACAGGTCCATAAGCACGGCCATACGTCGTATTATAAATGTATTTTGTGATTAGCTCAGTCACTAAATACATTGCCACATAGTTTAACATGATTGATGACACAACTTCATGAACATTTCTAAATGCTTTTAATATACCAGGGATAGCCCCCCATAGCCCGCCAACAATCATCGCACCTAATAAAGCAACAAGCCATTGAAACGGACCTAAAAATGTCCAATTATAGCCAATAAAAACCGCGGTAAATGCACCAACAGTAAGTTGACCAGTCGCTCCAATATTAAATAGTCCAGTACGGAATGCAAAGGCTACAGAAAGCCCAGTTAGAATGAGTGGTGTTCCATAATATAACATGCTTCCGATACTGGTCAATCCGTCATTTAATCCACCAAAGGTAATGGTAATAAGACCTTCAAAGGCACTTGAAGGACTGACAATCAACATAATCAATAGACCAACAAGTAACCCGCCGATAATGGCTAAAACACTTGACAGTGCATTAATGGCAGTAGGATTTTCTAAACGTTTTAATGCTCGTATAAACATGTTATCGTTTGGTTCAACTTTATCTTTTTTATTCATGATCTATCCTGCCTTTTTGATCCCGACATGTATAATCCTAATTCATTTTCAGTCACTGTATTAGGATCGAACTCTCCAACATTTTCACCTTCGTACATAACAATGATGCGGTCTGACAGATTCATAACTTCATCTAACTCAAGCGAGACAACAAGTACTGCTTTACCTGCATCACGTTCTTTTACTATCTGTTTATGTATGTATTCAATCGCACCAACATCTAAGCCTCTTGTCGGCTGTACAGCAATTAACAAATCGTTATTACGATCGATTTCTCTAGCCACTATGGCTTTTTGTTGGTTTCCGCCACTCATACTTCTAGCAAGTGTGAGTGGTCCTTGACCGCTTCGGACATCATACATTTTTATTAAGCGTTCAGCATTTTCTCTAATCGCATCGAACTTCAAAAAACCCTTACGATTAAACTTTTCTGTAAAATAGTTTTGTAAAATAAAATTCTCTTCTAATGAATAATCTAATACCAACCCATGACGATGACGGTCTTCAGGTATATGTGACAATCCGCTTAAACTGCGTTCACGGATACTCGCTTGGGAAACATCTTCATTGTTAACTTGAATTGACCCTTTTGATAACGGCAACAACCCAACAATACCATGAATTAGCTCTGTTTGCCCATTCCCTTCAATTCCACCGATGACAACAATTTCACCTTTTCTTACTGTAAAAGACAAGTCCTTTACAATATTTTTACCTGTTGTATGGTTGTGTATCGTTAATCCTTTTACATCTAGCACAACATCTTGTGGTTTCGCTTTCTTTTTATCAACGCCAAAGGTGATTTTTCGTCCAACCATTTTTTCTGCAAGTTCTTCGACAGATGTTGTTTCTACATCTACAGTATCAATATGTTTACCCTTGCGTAAAATAGTACAGCGATCAGCCACTTGTTTAATTTCATTAAGTTTATGTGTAATTAAAACAATTGATTTTCCTTTTTTCGCTAAATCTTTTAAAATTTTCATTAACTCTTCAATTTCTTGAGGGGTTAAAACGGCCGTTGGTTCGTCAAAGATTAAGATATCAGCATCGCGGTATAACATTTTCAATATTTCAACGCGTTGTTGCTGGCCAACGGATATATCTTCAATCTTAGCATTTACGTCAACTTTTAATTTAAATTGATTACTTAAAGATGTAATTTTGTCAACCGCATCTTTATATTTTAAAAATCCATAATCAGTATCTTCATGTCCTAAAACAATGTTTTCGGCAACTGTAAAGTTATGCACCAACTTAAAATGCTGATGCACCATTCCAATTTTATGGTAGTTTGCATCATTTGGATTATCTATTTTTACTGGATCTCCATTTACTTTAATCGTTCCTTCATCAGGCTGATAGAGCCCAAATAGTATACTCATTAAAGTCGATTTACCAGCACCATTCTCCCCAAGCAATGCGTGAATCTCACCTTTTTTTAGTTGTAATGTAACATCGTCATTTGCTTTAATACCAGGAAATTCTTTCGTGATATTCAGCATCTCAACAACATAGTCACTCATATGTGCACCTCTTTCTTTACCACGTATTGTAAAAAAGGAAAGGGATACTTTCCTTTTTTATCTTACGTGTAATAATGTATTATGATGAAGGTGGAATAATTGTATCAATTTCAATATCTAAATCATCTAAACCATGTTCTGTAAAGAAATCTTCTAGACTAATATCGTCATCACCTGGGTTAAGAGTTGGTACTTCTAACTCACCAAGTGCGATATCTAGATAAATCGGATAATAATCAAGGCGGCCAAAGTCTTCAAAACGTGAGGTATTCATTGGTAGTCCAATACCATCGTTTGATGCATCATAAATAACTTGTTCCCCACCTGGGAAGTCGTTATCATAATATTGGCTTAAGATATCTTGAATTGAAATAGCTAATTCTTTTTTCGCACTAGTTAAAACAGTTGTACTTAATGACGCTTGATCAACGTCAACACCAATCATCATTTTGCCTTCGTCATCTGCAGCGGCCATAACGCTTGATCCAGCGCCACCTGCAGCAGCAAAGATAATTTCTGTTCCACTGTTATACCATGCAAGCGCAGCATCTTTGTTTTCAGCTGTTGCATCAAAGTTTCCTAAATAATCATAACGGTTATCAGGGAATGAAATTTCAACATCTAATTCATCTGCAGCATAATAAGCGCCAGCTATGAATCCGATACCAAATTTTTGTACAGCAGGTACAGCCATACCACCCATGAATCCTAAATCTCGGTATCCGTCAACGACTGCTGCATATCCAGCTAAGAAACCTGATTCTTGTTCAGCAAACATAACTGAAACGGTATTCTCACCAATATTAATATTATAATCGCCTGGATGTGGTGCTCCATCAATAATGACAAACGTTACATCAGGATGGTCTTCTTGTGCTGTGTGGATGGCAACTTCAAATAAGAAACCTGGTGTAATAACAATTTCTGCCCCATTTCTTACTGCTAAGTTAATCGCGTCAATATATGCTTGGTCAGAAACTTCTGCAGGACGATAATAACGATGCGAAATATCATTTAATTCTGCATACGCAACAATACCTTCCCACGTACCTTGGTTAAACGATTCATCATCAATATCACCAGCATCTGTAATCATGGCAATATCATATTCGCCAGTATCATCGTCATCATCATCGCCACATGCGACAAGTGTAAAAGCAAGTACCAATGTAGCAAGTAATGCAAATACTTTTTTCATTCAAATATCCTCCTTTTAATTTATAAATCAATTATACCCAATATCAAGGCTAATGTAAAGTAGCAAAGGTAAAAATCACAGATGACTATTTAAGTTGCAATAAAAACGCGTACCAGTATTAGGTACGCGTTAAATTGTGCCTTTACAATTAGCTAATACATAGGATCTTCAGGGTATTCAGGGTATTCAGGGGTTTCATAATACATATCACTCATAAAGAGTAATAATAACCGAGTCATAGAGAATGTGGTATCATCTAATAAACCGATTTGGTCTAATACCTCAGATCGTGTAACCGTATTATCTGAATAAATACTATCTAACTGACTAAGGGTTACCTCATCATCAAATACATCAACGCCATCAACATAAACAAAGTCAGCTTCTAAATCGCCATCATCTAATGTAAATGTGGTTAGTGATGCATCAAAGATTCCAAGAGTTTGAGGCACATCATCAATTACAGATTCTAAGGTGACAGTCTCGCCTTCTTCTAATTCCGCATTCATACTAATATCTTCCATTAACAACCGGATTTCATCGATAAAGATAAACTTCGCAAACTCTTCTAATGTTTCATTTAAGTCTGTAAATTCGTCTATATCTTCTATGGTTGTTGTATCACGAATAGTGATATCAAGCGTTGCTGTATACGGTTCTGTATCTCCTGTAGGATCACTTAAAGTATTAATAAGGTTGCTTATATCAGCATTCAACCACATGGTTTCATCATCCATCGGATCTACGGTAAATGTTACCGGCATATCATCCATGGTACTTAACATATCCATTAATTGAATATATGGATCAAATGTCTCTTCACATGAAGCGCCATCACAATTGATTGGATCGACTTCTGGTAGTTCAATATAGGCTAATTGATCTAACCATGCATAAGCATCTTGTAAAAATGATAGTGATATATTTTCTAACATTTCATAAGTGATGTACCCTTCAGTTTCAACAATATAATCATCATCAATCGTTGGTTCACTAGAGACCATATCCGGGTCAGTTAAATAGGTTGAAATGTCAGTATATGTAGTAAATCGGTCCAAATCATTAAGTAAAACATCATAACTCAATACTGCAGTAATTGGACCAAATTCATCGATTAGCATCTCATTGAATACACTTAATATCATTTTAATTTCTGTTTCTGTCATATTATTATAAAAGTTCATATAAGTCCCATCAACAAGTGACATTACCATGGCATTATAATCGAATGTTTCTGCTTGTGTTAAAAATAGTTCAACATCTAAAGTGTCAATTACTGCATATAAAGCATCATAATCAATCCCATCCATCGTCTCAATATCTTCTTGCATAGATGGTAAAATAGCCACAATAACAGCTTGGGCATTTTCGGCAAGTGTCATTGATGAATCGTATTCTTCGACTAATACATCTAAATATGGGATTCCAAGATAGCCACCAACGATTACCGCATCTGAAGCAGTCATCGTTTCTAATAGTTCAAATAGACCATCATTAGATAAAGTATCGTAGTAGGTATCATATGGAATGCCAGCGTCTTTCAATTCAGTTTCATACGTCTCCATCATCGATAATAAATCAGGTTCAATGACATTTTCAATGCCGCCGTCGATTAATAAGTCAACGTTAATATCAAAGATATGGGCCATGATGGCATTTAAATCAAATGTAAAGAGTGTATCAAACAACAGTTGAAGCTCAATGTTTGCGGATGCTTTGTCAACACCAAGCATCGCTACAAAGTCATCTTCAATTGATTCTAAATCTTCTAACGTTGGGTCTTGAGCAACCACAACTGCATGCAAGAAATCACCAAAAAGCTCAACTTCTAACATATTCGTCATTGAATCACTAAAAGTAAACTTAACCCATCCCGATTCAATGTCAAAGGCATCTAAAAACTCAGTATCAACCATGTCTACAAGTTGGTCATAGACATCAGTTATATCAACATATATCGTCATTGAATCGCCTTCATAATCAGTAATCATCGATAGTGTAGCTATCGTTTCACCGTTTTCAGTGAATACTTGTTCTTGTTGAATTAAGACGCCTTCTGCATATTCAATATACCGTTCAGTCAAATCAATTACGACCGTTTCTGTTTCTTCAGAAAATTCATCATCATATTCAACACTAAGTACGGTTTCGATCTCATGCATTGTCGCCAAATCCATCGTTTCCATGCGATCAGCTAAAAATGTTAAATCGCCTTCATAAAGTTCTGTTAGTGCTAACGCAGCAGCTTCTTCTTCACTGATGTTTGGCTCATCATCATCGTCGCCATTGTCTCCGTTGTCGTTATCATCATCGTCGCCATTGTCGTTATCA
>CAYNAA010000002.1:18076-80743 GCA_964395055.1 uncultured Candidatus Izemoplasmatales bacterium
TTGTCGTTATCATCATCGTCGCCATTGTCGTTATCACCATTGTCATCATTGTCGTTATCACCATTGTCTCCATTGTCGTTATCATCGTTGTCTCCATTGTCGTTATCATCATTGTCATCATTGTTATCATCATCGACAATTGGATCGTCATCAACAATGTCATCAGCATCACCCTCGCCTAATCCACATGCACTTAACGCTATCGTAAATAAGACTAATACAACTAACATCATAATTTTTTTCATAATAACGCCTCCTATAGCTAAATTTTAGCGTAAAGGATACACCAATAAAATCAAAACACTGATTTTCTAACTGAAATAGCTCAGTGGTCAACAATTATCCCCCGTTGTTTAGAAACGGTTATAATCTAAAAAATTAAAAGGCAATCACTTATTATTCAGATGTTTCTTTTTGCGAAACAACAACTTGTGGAAATGGAATCTCAATACCATGTTTTGCTAAATAGACAACCAAATCATGACGAATTTTACGTTCTAATCCAAACTGATCGCCAGGCTTTGTTTTAGCAATAATTCGCATATTAATACTAGAATCTGCCAGTTCAGTCACGCCTAAGAAGCTGGCTGGTTCAGTAATAATCTCATAACGTGATGCTAACTCATCAACAAACTTAGGAATAATCGTATTAAATTTCTCTAGATCCGTTTCATACGCAACACCAAAATCAACCACAGCAGTTGCATTATTACGTGACCAGTTAATTAACTTATTAATCTGTCCGTTGTTAATAATCAACAAAGACCCTAACCAGTCTTTAACATGCGTTACACGCAAGTTCATATAAACAACATCCCCTCTAAACCCATCAATATCAACATTTTCTCCGATATTATAAGCATTATCAACAATAATAAAGAATCCTGAAACAATGTCAGATACTAAATGTTGTGCGCCAAAACCAACCGCCAATCCCAAAATACCCGCCGCAGCTAAAATCGGGGTAATTTCAAAGCCCAGTTCAGAAATAATCGCTAAAATCGTCACAAACCAAATCAATACTTTTAATGTGCTAACCGTTAAATTAGATAAGGTTGTGCCTCTAATATCACCTTTTCTTCGTTTAAAAGCGCTTGTAACATATTTTCTCATAAGCGCAACTAAAATCGTTGCGGCTACAAGCCATAAAACCACAACAATTCCCGTAACAATTAAGCGAGCCAAGGCATCATGAACATTTAAATTTTCAAATACATCTTCTAAGTATACCCGTAGTGCAGTCATAAAATCATCCTTTCAATATATTGACTTTTCATAAAAATTATACCGTAAATTTACCAAAAAGACTACTAACTAGCGACTTTTATCGCGTAGAGAATTGCATTCAGTCAAATATAGCGTATACTATAATTAGCGTCATCATACTAATTAAAAGGGTGATTACGATGATTAATAATCAAAGTACGACATTCTTTAAAACATTACATGATGATAAGAAACATCGCCTAGCATATCCAAAGAAACCTAATCTTTGGTACCAAATTATCTTTAGATTAGGGAGTTTTATCATTGCCGTATTCATACCCGTCATTGGACTTTGTATCCATATTCTTTATAAAGACGATCGCCCTAAAGATGCAATATATCCATTAGCAGGGGTGCTCATTTCTTTAAGTACGATATTACTGTTTACGACAATACTTATTATTGCCCAAGCATATCATTTCAATGGCATTCCTGCCCTTCAACAAGCTTTGCCTGAATGGGTTAATGATTTTCTTATTCCTATTCCACGAGAACTACCAGATTTTACTTTCTAAATATTATGCCAATAAAAATCCTTCATTACATGTTACTATAATATAAAGATGTTTTGGAGGCCACTGATGAAAACTCTATACGCCAAACCCCTAATAATTATATTGTTTATGCTCACCGTTTTTTCTGTGAGCATTTTTGTATATAAAACACCACACGATCCAACCTACCTTTCTTATAAAGTTGAATCTTATGACGAGGCTGTTTTTCTAAGCAAAACCCATCAACTAACATTGCAGCATGTCAGTCCATCTGGTATTGCCACATTTAAATCTGATGATGATGTTGATTACTTACTGAAATACGGATTTGGAATCAATCAAACATCTACAGTTCAAGCACCACCCTATAACATTACAACGGATACTTATATCAATGAACAATACGCGCTTGAGATGATGGAAACCTATGATGCATGGGATATCGTAACTGGTGATGCATCAGTGATGGTCGCAATTATCGATACCGGCATTGACATTAATCATCTAGAATTTCAAGGACGGTTATCACCAATTTCTTATAATGCAACAACTGAACAAATTGGGTTAGATCATGTCATCGATGATCAAGGCCATGGAACTGCTGTTACTGGTGTGATTGCAGCCAATAAAGATAATAACGAAGGGATTGCTGGAATTGCTCAGGCAACTGAACTGTTAATCATTAAAGCCAATGAAACAGGCGAAGATGCGTTTTATGATAGCGTCTTAGCAGAAGCCATCTACTACGCCGTAGATAACGGAGCTGATATTATTAACATGTCTCTTGGAGGTGCCCATGCCAATCAAACAGTTCAAGACGCAATTACTTATGCTTTTGATCACGATGTTATTGTTGTCGCTGCTGCAGGCAATGATGGTATTGAGGAACCACAATATCCTGCAGCTTACGAACATGTTATTGGTGTCTCCTCAGTTGATGAAGACGGATTTTTATCCGCGTTTTCTAATTACGGTGACTATATTGATATTGCTGCCCCCGGCGGTGATATCATTACCACTGGTGTTGATGACACCTATTACATCTTTTCAGGAACCTCTTTTGCAGCCCCACAAATAACTGGTGTTTTGGCACTAATTAAAAGTCTTGATACAACAAAAACCAATATAGAAATCTTAAACAACCTTTATGGCGGAATCACCGATTTAAATGATCCATTATTTTATGGTGCAGGGCTCGTTAACACCTATCAGTCTGTCAATTCCGATTACATTCAACTGTCATTTGATACCCCTTATGATGGTGTAGATCCCCTTTATCACCCTAAAGCTGAGGCAATCACAGAATTGCCGTTTCTTAATGAAGATGATAAACTTTTCTTAGGTTGGTATTTAGACAGTGATCTCACCATTCCTTTTGAGATGGAAACTGTATTGGAAACTGATACAGTATTTTATGCAAAATGGGTTGATGAAACCTATACTTTGACTTTGTATGATGAATCAAATATACTTGATGAAACCGTTTATTCCTATCAAGATATCCCCTCACTAGATGAGCCAACAAAAGATGGGTATGCCTTTAACGGATGGTATCTTGATATCGAGATGACAGATCCTTACACACCAAAACCAATTACAGAAGACATTACGCTTTATGCAGGTTTTGACGCTTTGATTTATCACAATGTTACAATTATGGATGATGATCACCCATTAACGACCTACGAGATTTTAGATGACACCCCTATAGATGATGGTGATGAAATCAAACCACACCATGCTTTTGAGGGCTATTATAAAGATCAAGCGTTGACAGATCCTTTTGATGAAGCGACTGAAATAACTGAAGACATTACCCTATATGCTAAGTTCATCCCCAATACCTATACCATCACCTATGTTCAAGATGACACTGTCTATAGTGAACAATCTGTAACCTATGATGATGATTTTACGTTGCTTGAGATTGATGATGATACGCTGTATTTTATGGGTTGGTACCTTGACCCGCAATTTGAATCTCGATATCAAAAACCTGAAGTGCTCAAAGACGACATAACCCTCTATGCTTATTTAACAAGTGATGTTCACGAAATAACGCTTCATATTGATGATGACACTGAAACACGCCATGTTTTAGAAGACGCCACAGTTGCCTTACCAAGTCCAAAAAAGATAGGTCATGTTTTTGTTGGATGGTATACAGATAGTGATTTCACAACCGAATTCACAGACGCTATTTACACTAAAGACATTACACTTTACGCAAAATTTGCAAAAGAACACTATGTTGTCACTTTTTACGCTTATGATCGTGAGACCGTTTTTAAAGAAATGTTAGTTTCTTATAACGACCCAATACCAACTATATCAGAGCCAACCAAACCTGCAACCACCCATTTTACCTATACCTTCAACGGTTGGGAAAGTGAGACAGATACTGTCACATCGACCATGGCCATTTATCCAATATTCGATAAACTATTTATTACAAATAGTGTCTCATTGAACCCAAATATTGATACCGTCGATCACCCTGATGCGTGGACAGATTCTGGTGTCACTTATGATGAGGATGTGCTCAATGTTGAAACCACTATTCCTGATATGTCAGGACCAGGAACCTATGTCGTCAATTACCGTGTTTATGATGGTGAGACAAATTATGAGACACTAACCCGATATGTTACCATAAGAGACGTTCAACCCGCACTTGAGTTAACGCTTAAAAAAGGCATAACCTCACTCTTTACAGGCGATACATTTGTTGACCCAGGCGTAGACTATAATCGTGGAACGCTCACTGTGGATAGCACCGTAAACACTGCCGTTCCAGGCACTTACACAGTCACCTACACTTTGCGCGATGACCAACAAACACGTATTAAAACACGGTATGTTCATGTGATGGCTTCAGAGGATGCCGTTGCATCCTTGCCACCATTTATTTATACTCGTAAAAAGGAGGGCGTGCGATGAAAAAACCATTCATATACCTCCTTGGCCTTACACTGTTACTGCTTACAAGTTGTGATAATAGAGATCCGGACTCACTTACGATGACGTTAAACCCAAGTGTCGACACCATTGATGTAGGCACCGCATATATCAACCCTCATGTTACCGTGACCTTAGGCAACGCCTCATATCCATATGACATTATTGAAAACACATTAGATATTACCCAAGTTGGACGCTATCACATCACCTATAGAACTGAATATCAAGATGTTGTTAGGGAAATAACCAAAACCATTGATGTAGTTGAGCCGTCATCATTAGATCTCACATTAAACCCAGGCACTGATACGATACACGTTGGTGATACCTACAATGACCCTGGTGTTACAGTTACAAGTGCTCAAGACACATCATTTAACACCACTGTATCAAACCCTGTTGACACGCAAACCGAAGGCACCTACATTATCACCTATACCGCAACCGATGACGATGGCTATACAAAAACAATTACTCGGTATGTTACGGTATTACCATAAGCTGTCTAAAATTTAGACAGCTTACCTTTTATCTTAGACAATCAACGCCTTGCCAAGCAAGACCTGCTATGATAAAATACATTAAAGCATTACTGAAAGGTGTGTCTTAATGAAAAAAACAATCGTATTACTACTCTTTATGTCTTTAATAACACTATTACATGCTTGTAACACCGGTCCTTATACCGTAACCTTTGTTAATTATGATGATACCGTATTAAAAGAAATTACTATTGAAGATGGTGAACGTGCCAATGCTCCAAGTACACCGTTTAAATTTGGTCATACATTTAAAAGCTGGGATCACGATTTAGATGCTATTGATGAAGATACTGTTATTAAACCGATCTATGAACCAATCACCTTTGAAACATCCTTACATGAACTTGTCTATCACGGAAAATATGAAAGCAATATTACCGAAGAAACGATGGTCTATGCAAATGGTAAAAAAACACAAGATAAACTTTATAAACTTACAAACACAGACCTTTATTCGATGTTTCAACTAACAGAAGACGACCACCGAGTGGACTTATATATGATTCAAGATAATGACACCTTTACTGGGTATCAACTCAATCCTGATGATGCTTGCTGGATGTACACAGAAATTACTGAAGATATCTACAATCACAGTGTCTACACCCATTCAACACGGGCCATGTTGCCACATTCATTCAATCTTGAATGGTTTACTAAAGACGGCAATGCGTACACATTGAAACGTGAGCATTACCAAGATATTTACGATGCATCAGATATGACAGGCGAGTTTAATCATTATCGTATTACTGAGTTAGATGATGCGTTTGAGTTATATATAGAAATTTTTAGAGACGGTGAATCTATTGAGTATTTCATCACATATACCAACATGGGCACAACTACCAACGACTTTGATTCATTTGAAACCTGTAGTGTAAATTAAAAAGTGTTGCTTAAGCAACACTTTTTAATTATCTAGTTTTTTTGGCGCAAATCGATGTTTTTCTTTTTTAATTTGGTACATTTTCGTATCTGCAGTATGTAAAATATCGCTTAATGTTTCACCGTCTTTCGGATACGTTGCACAGCCTAAACTTAATCCTAAAAACGCAGGTTCAATATATTCAGAAGGAAAAGCCAAGTCATTGAATTTTTCACAATACTTACATATTGTATCATTATCTAATGAAATATAGACAAACTCATCGCCACTTAATCGATAAAAGGTGCTATCTGAACCTGTTAGCGCAATAACAGCCTCGACAAACAATTGTAAATAATGATCACCAACGGTATGACCATACGTATCATTAACAAGTTTAAAATAGTCTAAATCAATAAAAATAAGGGTAAATGGTTGCTGTTTATTGATCATATCATTACCTTCAAGTAATAACATATCACGGTTTTTCAGGCCTGTTAAAGCGTCTTGTTTTGTTTTTTTATCTAAACTTTTTGCTTTGTCGTTAATCTCTACCAAACTATAGAACATCAAGTAAGAAATGACAATACACGTGGCAATCAAAATATACAATGTAAACGCCAGCCATAATGCATCAAAATACTTAATTTGCAATTGGAAAATCACCAGTGTGACCAACCAAAAAATGGTTAACCATAAAATTCTATTCAGCACACTTTTTTCGAGATTGGTAACGATATAAAGGACGCGCTCTTTAATGATAAACCGGTACCAATAGATAGTAACAAGAATTAGTAGTGTTTGAAACGCGAGAATCATCCGTTCCGTATGCTCATAATTAATCATTAACGTAAAACTATAGGCCAGTCCAAAAATAATTAAACTGTATAAATACGCAAGCCCAATCACTAACAAAGTTTTCTTTAATGATTCTTTAAAGATACTATATATTGGATAGATATAAAATAAGCCAATTACAATATAATAGCCTCTACCAATCTCTGCATCATTGATGAGATTTCGGAGACCAAGTGATATAAGCACTATACCAATTGTAAACACAACAAATACGCGTAAACTTGTACGCGTATTATATTTAGGTGTTAAACATAGATAGCTCACATATAAATTAACCCCTAGCAGTTCAAGCCCTATTAAAAGATGAATCAAGTCCATAGATTTCCCCCCGGAACTCCCCTACCTTTATTATAGTCGCAAGCTTAGTCTTATTGCAAGATTTTTTTATTTACTCAACCTGTCGCAATTTGTATCATCTTCATTTATAATAAGTATATAACGATATTAGGAGGACACATAATGTTTACAAATGCTTCTTATCCCTTTACCTCTAAACGCAACGTGCTTTATGCTAAAAACGGTATGGTCGCAACCAGTGAGCCCCACGCTGCACAAGCTGGTTTAGATATATTAAAAAAAGGCGGCAACGCTGTAGACGCTGCAATCTGTACGGCAGCCTGTCTAACGGTTGTTGAACCTACATCCAATGGCATCGGCGGTGATTGTTTTGCGATTGTATGGATGAAAGAATCTCTCTACGGATTAAACGCTAGTGGTCACAGTCCAGCGTCAATTTCCATTGAACGCGTTAAAGCACTAGGTCATGATGTAATGCCTCGCTTTGGTTTAACCCCAGTCATGGTACCGGGAGCACCAAAGGGCTGGGCAGAACTGTCTAAACGCTTTGGCGCACTCCCATTTGAAGACGTAATCGCCCCAGCCATTACACTAGCCAAAGAAGGCTTTGCTATTTCTGAAACAGTTGCACAATCATGGAAAAATGCCTATACTATTTATAAAAAACACTTAAAAGATGATGTCTTTCAATCGTGGTTCGATACCTTCATAAAAGAAGACAAAGCACCAGAACCTGGTGATATAATAACCTTAAAAGACCATGCAAAAACTTTAGAACTCATCGCAAATACACATGCTGATGCGTTTTATAAAGGTGAAATTGCTGATAAAATCGATGCTTTTTCAAGCGCCAATAATGGATTCATACGTGCAACAGATTTAGCCAATTACAGCGTAGATTTCGTTATCCCTATCTCTGTTAATTACCGAGGATATGATATATGGGAACTTCCACCCAATAATCAAGGGTTAATTGCTCTTGAAGCGCTTAATGTTTTAAAACACCTTGACTTTACTGAGACAAATACCAGTGAATCGATGCACAAACAAATCGAAGCAACAAAACTCGCGTTTGCGAATGGGTTAGATTATATCACAGACCCAAAACATATCGCCTATGACCCCTCGCACTATTTATCAAACGCTTATGCAAAAATACAATTATCACGCATTAAAAACCATGCAATTAAGCCAACAGCGCTTAACCCAGCTCAAAGTGGTACCGTCTATTTAGCTACGGCAGATAAAGACGGCAATATGGTCTCAATGATTCAAAGCAATTATATGGGCTTTGGCTCAGGTATTGTGATTCCAAATACAGGTATTGCCATGCAAAACCGTGGACACACCTTTTCACTTGATCCCAATCATGCAAACCATCTTGCCCCAAACAAAAAAACCTACCATACCATTATTCCTGGCTTTATCACAAAAGCGCGTAAAGCCATCGGGCCATTTGGTGTTATGGGCGGCTTTATGCAACCACAAGGTCATGTACAAGTTATCATGAACATGATAGACTTCAAGATGAATCCTCAAGCTGCACTAGATGCGCCAAGATGGCAATGGATCAAAGATAAGACCATCCACATCGAAGATACCATGGATAAAAAAATCATTACAGATTTAGTTTACAAAGGCCATCATGTTTCTATATTAAGCAATTATAGTTCGTTTGGCCGTGGTCAAATTATTATTCGCGACCATGATAAAAAAACCTATATTGGTGGTACCGAAAAACGGGCCGATGGCACCATTGCAATCTGGTAAACAAAAAGCGTTCAAAATTTGAACGCTTTTTATATGGCTTACCTTAATCTTGGTCCGTCTCATACACAATAGATTTATGATAGGATTCCGCCAAATGATAAAGCTTTTTAGCACTAATTAGAGTACAAGTTGCATTGCCAATTTTTATGTCTTTATAGTATTTTGTACCTATATATTTATCTTTATACAACATTTCAATGGCTTTAAAATTATCTTCTGCATCATCCGCATATTCTACTGTACAAACCGTAACCTCCTCAACGTCTTGTTGATTGTTTAAGCGTGTTGTTTTAAACGGTTCTACATAGGATGCATCACTATAAATTTCCGTTAAATGAATGGATGTACACGTTTGAAAATCTGTTCCTAAAAAGAGAATCTGACCATCTTCATCTGCTAGTTTTTTAAGTGGGTTAATCAGTTTTCTATCATCTAAGTCATGATCTAGCCATGCGGTATCTTCTGTTTTATTATATACCGCTAAAGATAGCGTTGGATGATTGGTTCTTTTTACACCTTTATAATTTAAAAATGCCATAGGAAGTCGGCCGATTCTTTCTGGAAGAATCACAGACTTATCAAAAGGTTTACGATGTGTGTTTATAATAGTAATCCATGATTTTGGTACAGGTGGGTTTTCCCATGCCTGTGGATCACTCCATTCACTTGTATGTGCTGGAGTTATTATAACGCCTTCAGTGATGATTTCAATTAATGCATCGATGATGTCGTACTCCTTATTGACAATGTATCCAAATGCTGATAGTTTGGTATGAATTTCTAACTTTGAACGTGCATTAATACCCAGGTCTAAAAACATATTTTTTATAACTGTTTTTGTTAGGGGTTTTACTGTGTTTTTTACTACATCAGCTTGTGACATTTGTTTCACCTCAATACTAATCATAAATAACGTAAATGGTTTTTCATGCAAACGCTATGACACGAGTTTTCTAAATAACATAAATGACAATACTTGCAATCCCGACCACAAAACAATAATATGCAAAGTATTTTAGATTGCCTTGTTTAACAACATGAACAAACAATTTAAAAGCCAAATATGTAAATACTGTACTCATCAGAAACGCGGCTAAAAGCGGTCCTATTGGATGGGTTATAGTTCCAATATTAGGAATCTCAAGCGCCATACTTGCAACTGATATTGGAATATATAACATAAATGAAAATTCTAAAACTTTTTCAAATGACAGTTTTCTAAATAATCCTCCGATAAAAGTACTGCCACTTCTAGAAATTCCAGGGAGTAAGGCGAAAACTTGAAACACGCCGATGAATAGTGCGTCTTTTTTGGTTAACATGTCCTTTGTATTCTCAATACTTTGACGTTGCACAACGAGTAAAAATATCCCTGTTACAAGTAAACTAATCCCAACGCTGATCAGTGTTAAGAACGTGCCTTCAATAAAGGTTTTTAATAAAAATCCGGCAATTCCAGCTGGAATCACGCCAATAATAATTAACAATAAATAATCAAACTGGACACGGTACATGTTATTACGTTTTATTACAAAGTTAAAATTTCCTGTAATCAGCACCCAAATCCGTTTATGATAAATGATTACAATCGCAATAAGGGATGCAAAATTTAACATAATTTCCAAAAAGTAATCTGTTGAAGGAATATCAATAAAATGCCGGGTTATAATCATATGACCACTTGATGATATAGGCAAGGGCTCAGTAATACCCTGGACGATTCCTAAGATAATATATTTAAGTACGTTTAACATGCTAACCTCCTTAATAATTCTTAGTGCTATTATACACTAAAGATGACCCATTTTTTTAGGTAAAATCATCTTTTCATAAAAAAAGCCTAAAATATAGGCTTAGTGATAATTACGAATTTACTGTATTTGAAGTTTATGTCCAAGATGAAAAAAACAGGACCATTCACTTCTAGCGTCTTTTGCTCAATCACAACATGAATAGCGTAATGATTGAATAACACAATGTCAACACGCGTTAATTACATCATGTTGTCGTAGGTCGTCATACGCTTTATATGATACTTACTTATTCTTCACAATGTTGGTGCTGTCTTCGGTGGTGTCTATTATCACAGTGCGACGCTGATATTTCATAGTCGCCACCTTCGATAACAAGTATACTGGCTTCAGTTAGGACTTTTGCGAGTTTTTTACGTGCAGCATCATACATCCCTTGAACCGTCGTTCTAGCCACATTCATCGCCTCAGCACATTCAGCTTGCGTCATGTTTTGATGATCTATCAAACGGATACATTCATATTCATCAATCGACATCACGATTATATCACAATCATTTTTTGGTCTGCCTAATGGTCCAAATCGGGTAACATCCGGCAACGCACAAACACGTCTTCTTTTTCTTGGTCTTGGCATTCTCATCACCTCATGCGTATTATCTCATTATTATTGTCATATGTCAATAATAAAAAAAGACGCAAATTATTGCGTCTTTATGCTATTTATTTAATTCGGTTTGTTGTTTCAATATCAAAGAAATGGGATTTGCTCATATCAAGAGCCATTTCTAACTCATCACCAATTTCAATATCAGCACGGGCATCAATCATTGCAGTAACATCATTGTCACCAACTTTAGCAAAGACACTCGTTTCTGATCCTAATAATTCAGCAACATCAACTTTAAATTTAACGACAGATTCCGCATGTTTTTTACGCATGGCGTCATTGTCATGAATATCTTCTGGACGGATTCCCATAATAACTTCTTTTCCTAAATATCCTCTTTTTTTCAAAAGATCCATTTGTTTTTTCGGTGTTTGTACGCTCATACCTTCACAAGAGAACATGCCTTCTTCAGTAATATTTCCTTTGAAGAAGTTCATTGGTGGTGTTCCGATAAATCCTCCTACAAAGATATTATTAGGGTTGTCATAGATTTCTTTTGGTGCACCTACTTGTTGGATAAACCCATCTTTCATAACGACAATGCGATCGGCCATCGTCATCGCTTCAATTTGGTCATGGGTTACATAAATTGTTGTGGTTTCAATTTTCTTATGGAGTTTTATGATTTCTCCGCGCATTTGTACACGAAGTTTTGCATCTAAGTTTGATAATGGTTCATCCATTAAGAATACTTTTGCGTTACGAACAATCGCGCGTCCTAAAGCAACCCGTTGTCTTTGCCCACCTGACAATGCTTTTGGTTTACGATCTAAATATTCAGTTAGCCCTAAAATATTCGCGGCTCTTTGAACTTTTTCATCGATTTGATCGCGTGGTTCTTTACGAAGTTTTAAACCAAATGCCATATTATTATATACAGTCATATGTGGATATAATGCATATGATTGGAATACCATTGCAATATCACGGTTTTTTGGGGCGACATCATTCACTAAATGATCGTCAATATAAAGTTCACCTGCTGTAATGTCTTCTAATCCAGCAACCATTCTTAAGGTTGTTGATTTTCCGCAACCTGAGGGACCAACAAAGACAACGAACTCTTTATCTTTTATTTCTAGATTAAATTCATCAACTGCTGGATCTGCACCTTCTGTATATACTTTTTTAATGTCTTTAAATGTTAATGTAGCCATCGTTTCACTCCTCAATTTATAATTACATTCATTATATAAAAAAAACCCATAATATCCTATGGGCAAAGTGCACAAAACTACCAATCAAATATCATTGTAAAGACTGCTAAGCCTTTAAAAGTCTTTATGTCTAAATGGGTTTTTTCATATATTTTATCGATCCGGTACTGTAACGTATTCCTATGAATGTATGCTTTTTTAGCGGCAATTGAAAAATTCATGTTGGCATCGGCAATAGTTAAGGCGGTATCGATATATTCTTGTGATAAAATAGACAGTAGATTTTGTTTTAAATCTCTTTTTATTTTAGGGTTATTGGCAAGTGTCAGTAAAAAAGAGGCTGCGTCAAATGCTTTATTTTTATAGGTTGGTAAGACATCAATAATGAGTGATTCTGAAACGTAATCTAATACCGTTTGATCGATAGATAAAAGGTTAGTGTTAACTTCAAAGTCGCTCATTATCGACCCATGTAACATATGATAATCAAAAGGGGTTTCATAATCTTCATGATTAAAGGTAACCTTCATTATAGATGGGTCTATTTGGGTTGTTGAGAACGCCTCACCCATTAAAGAAAATATTTCTTCTAAATTTGGCATGAGGGGGGTTTGATGGATATAAAGAATGTGCATCACAATCACCTCTTATTATATTATAGCATAGCAAACAATAATCACTAAAAAAACTGTCAATCTTCTTTAAAAGTTATGGCAATCATGTATAATAATAGGTGATTAACTTAGTAAAGGAGCTAACATAATATGAAAAAAGCATGGTGGCAAGATGCCGTTATTTATCAAGTATATTTACGTAGTTTTTATGATGCCAATCACGATGGTATTGGAGATATTCAAGGGGTTATCGCCAAACTTGATTATTTAAAAGACTTAGGCGTTGATGCGATTTGGATTAGCCCGCATTATGATTCTCCAATGGATGACAATGGCTATGATATAAGACATTTCAAAAAAGTCAGTCCAGATTATGGTACACTGGAAGATTTTAAAGAGCTGATCAATATGGCCCATCAAAAAGGCATAAAGATTCTTACAGATCTTGTGTTAAATCATACCTCAGATGAACATCCGTGGTTTGAAGCAGCTAAAGATCCTACGCATCCTAAACATGAACACTATCATGATTATTATATTTGGCATAAAGGTCGTATTAAAGACGATGGTACGACCACCTTACCAACAGACTGGGTATCATGGTTTGGTGGTCCTGTATGGAAATACAATGAGGCAACAAGTGAATACTACCTGCATATTTTCTCAGAAAAAATGCCCGATTTAAATTGGCACAACAAACACATGCAAAACGATTTGAAAGCGATTATAAAGTGGTGGATTGATTTAGGTATTGATGGGTTCCGTGTCGATGCCTCAAACCATCTAGAAAAAAATTGGGACTTCCCTAACGCAAAACCCGGTTATGAACACTTTTCAAGTTTGCCGAAACATCATGACTATTTAACCATGCTAGGGACTGAACTATTTAAACCCAACAACATCATGACCATTGGCGAATCTGGTGGCGCAAGTAGAAAAGAAGCCCTGCAATATGCTGGCTTTGATTCCAATGAATTTGATCTTTTAATACAATTTGAACATTGTTGGAAAGATACAGATGATACGAACACCTTAACGCCTGGTAAGTGGGCTAAGGGCCCATTGAGATTAGATGAAGTGAAAGCCAGTTTTAATCACTGGTTTGATGTATTTAAAGACAAAGGCTGGAATGTCATTTACTGGCATAATCATGATATGCCAAGAATTGTCTCACACTATGGTGATGATAGTCCAAGATGGCATGCGCGTAGCGCTAAAATGCTGGCGTACACTTTGTACATGATGCCAGGTACGCCTATTGTTTATCAAGGCGAAGAAATCGGTATGACCAATGTTGATTATCAAGAACTTGGTCAGTTTAGAGATGTTGAAGTCTATACCGAATATAAAAATTTTATACGCAATGGCGCATCACATGATACTGCCATGCAAGCCTTGAGAGATCGCTCAAGAGACAATGCCCGTGCCCCAATGCAGTGGAACCATGATGCACAAGCAGGGTTTTCATCTGTCACGCCATGGATGCCTGTGACAGGCAATTACACACATATCAATGTTAATGATGAAGCCAAACAACCCAACTCAATTTTACATACATATAAACACCTTTTATCATTGAGAAAACAAGCAAATATCGCGTTTGGAAGTATCACTTTTATCGATATTGATCATCCAGATAGTTTTATGTATACCAACGAAACAGATGATGCAACATATTTGGTTCTTGCCAATTTTAAACAAAAAACACTAGATATTAATCATATTGACTTAACAAATTATACTTTAATCATGCATAACTGTGATATTTTAGAAGATAAACAATTGGGTCCTTATGAAGCAAGAATTTATAAAAAATAAATGAAAAGGCGATCCCTATTTAGGGGTCGCCTTTTACTAAGAGAGTATTACTAAGACAACGTATTACTCGATGTCTTCAATTTCTCCAGTTACTTGATCAATAAATTCTTGTTTACTAATGTCACCATTTGCGAATAATTGATAGATTGGACCAAGCGTATTCATACCGAATCCAGCTGGCATATCATTTTGCCACCATGCATAAGATTTTCCTTCTTGCATCCATTCCATTAATTCTGCACTAAGCGGTGTAGAAGGGACTAACGTTACAGAGTTAAACGCTGGAACCATGTTTGCTTCATTAACCATGTATTCATGGCCTTCAGATGTTGTTGCTAAATCATTTAAGAATTCTTTAGCAAGTTCAGTGTTGTTTCCATTTTCATTGATAACGTACCATGATGGTGCCCCAATGAATAATGAATCCAGTTCACCTTCAACTGACATGTGCGGTAAGTAAGCCATGTCGAATGGTTCTTCGTCTTCTTCTTCAAAGAAGTTAACGATATCTGGGTCAGTCCAGTTTCCTTGATGTAAGAATACCGTTTCTTCGTTTAAGAATGCGGCCATTTGAGCATCATAGTTATCGCCAGCAGTTAATACGTCTTGTTTAGAATGTTCAAATAACATGTCTACCCAATTGGCATATTCTTCTAGACGATCTTCATCGACAATACCATTGTTTAAATCGTCGATAACTGAACTATCATCATACTCTAAGCCTGCTGATAAATAACCATTGAAGTTATGAAGTCCAGTAACCCAAGTCATTCCTGAGCCAGCTGCCATTGATACTGCAGCTTCCACGTTATGGTCTGCTTTATCAGCTTCGATCGTATTGAATGCGTCAAGTAAGTCTGCTTGTGATGTGATATCATCTGGATCAATACCAAAATCATCAAGTAAATCAACGTTATAGGCAAGTCCCCAACCTTCAACACTGACTGGGAATCCGTAAACGTCACCTTCATGAATAAATGCTAAATCTGTGTCAGCAATCCATTCGTCATCTTCGAATTGAACAAGCATATCTTGATATTCTAAGAATCCTGTTAATCCTTCGATAACAAAGATGTCTGGTTGGTTGTTTCCTTGTAACTCAGCAAGTAAGTTATCGCCATAAGCACAACCAGATCCACCGCATGATTGAACATCGACTTCATTGTCTGTTCTAACTGCCCAATCTTCAGCATATGCGGTTAAGGCATCATGAATCTCAATTTTGTTTTGGAAAATGATTAACTCTTCTGAATCATCATCATCTCCCCCACACGCTGCAAGTGTGATTGTTACGGTTAATGCAAGTAAGAGTAAAACTAACTTTTTCATAATATATCCTCCTATTTTTTTTATAATGAAATAGATTGAAAATCTATTTTATTACCGTTGATAAGGTAGTTCTAGTGAATCTTCTATGGTTACTGTTTTGTCATACACTGTAAGTGTCACAGCTTTATTGGTTTTAAGGCTAATGGTGTCATGCGTAATGTTTACTGCGATGATACAGTCTTTTTCAACACGAACATTCATTGACAATGATGTTATATCTTCAGGAATTGTCGGTTTTATACTAATGCCGTCTGTGACAGTGAATCCTAAGAAACCATTAAGTAAGGCAATATACATTCCACCTAGATTGGCCACATGAAGTCCGTACTCAGTATTGCCTTGAACATTATCTAAATCTAAACTCACGGTTTCTAAGAAATAACGATAGGCTTTTTCAATTTTACCTAACCGTGCAGCCTGGGCTGCATGGATACAGCGTGATAAGCTCGAATCATGGGTTGTGAGCGGTTCATAATAGCCGAAACTTCGGTCCATAACCTCAAACGGACGGTTGTTAAGCAAGTAATGGGCAAGGACTGTGTCCGGTTGTTTTAACACTTGATGCCGGTATATGGTTATTGGATGGTAATGCATCAGTAAGGGGTAATCAGAAGCTTTAGTCGTTTCAAAATGCCACTTGGCTTTTTGTAAGAAACTATCATCTTGAGCATCAATTCCAAGCGTATCGTCATATGGTAAATACATATGTTTTGCAATGTCTTGATACCAATCAATTTCGTCTTTTGTAAGATTATAAGACCTTGTTAATGAGCGGCAGGCTTCTGCATTTTCTTCGAGAAAGGTTAGCATAAATTCTAGTTGGAATTTAAGCATGCTGTTTGTGTAATAATTATCATTAACTAAAGTGGTATACTCATCAGGTCCCGTGACATTATGGATATGATAATACTTGTCTTTTTTTGTCACAACCTCACCATAAAACCGTGCTGTTTCAATTAAAACTGGCAAGCCATAGGTGATAAAATACGATGTATCTTTATGAAGTTGATAATTTTTAATAAATGCATAAGCGATATCGCTGTTAATATGAAATTGTGCCTGACCTGCTGGAAAATACGCACCTGTTTCTCTACCGCTAATTGTTCGCCAAGCAAATTTTATCCCTTTATTAACCCCTATGCGCCGTGCTTCTTCTTTTGCTTCAGTCATTTGACTGTACCGGTTATTTAGAAGGGTTGCGGCTATTGAGGGATTAACTTGCATAAAATATGGAATCATATAGATTTCTGTGTCCCAAAATGCATGGCCTTCATACCCTTCACCACTCAACCCTTTGGCGGGTATATTGGTGCGTTTGTTAGCCCCACCTGAGGTGTATAGTTGAAACAAGTTATAGTGAATGGTTGGATTTAAGAAGGGACGGTTCTTATCTTCAATAGTGACTTTAGAGAACGCCCAAAATCCGTTTATAATATCACACTGGGTTTTATAGACATCAATGTCTTTTAATTGCTTGTACAGTTCTAATGCCTCTGCTTTTGGTTGTTCGTGGTCTAATGTATTAAAATATAGGGCATATTTTCTGAATGTGTACGGTTTATCTTTTTTTAATGTGATGGTTTTTTGGGCAATGACACGGTGAATATCTTTTTGATAGGTAAATGCTTTATTGTGCGTCATTAATGTGTATACATTAAACTTAGTATGTTTGGTTTCAGCAACAAGTACTCCATATTTATCGGCGGTTTCAATGGCGCTTATATTGAGTTTTTTCGCATGTGCTGTGGCAAGTCTAGGATCATTAGGATCTTGATAGTTTTCGACGTTTCCATTGAGTGTTGAGGTAATTGTGATTGGTCCTTCGTAGGTTTCTGAAGTAATCTTTGCATCAATCATAAATAATTCTTTATGATTTAGATGAACCAATCGCTTATAACTTAGGGTGAACCTATCGCCTGATGGCGTTTGATAACAAATCTCTCTTTCAGTATACCCTTTATCTAAATGATATGTTCTTTTTAAGTCGATAATTTCACAATGTTGTGGTGATAATGTAACGTGGTCAACGGTGATGTAGATTCCTTGGGCATCGGTAATATTAACCATGCTTTCAGCGCGTTCTGCAAACCCATACGCTTTTTCTTCATATAAAATGGTATGGGTATCATAGAGTCCGTTAATATATGCCCCGCGCATTGTATTGTGGCTATCGGTCAAATCTTCTTCAAAACACCCGCGAACACCTAAATAACGATTTTGGGTTGTAAAAATGGTTTCATCAATAAATATTTCTTGTGGATTTAAGCGATTGTGTCGTTCTATTTTCATGGTGTCACTCCTTTAAGCAATGCGTCTATGACGGTTAGTGGAATCGCTTTTATTGATGGGTAACAATAATCGGCATGGGGTAATTCTTTTTTATCACCGATGCCAATGCTAATCATGCCTGCTTGATTGATTGCAGTGATACCAGCATAAGCATCTTCGATGCCAATACAAGCATTGCTTGTTACGCCAAAGTGATGCATGGCATCTAAAAAGATATCTGGTGCTGGTTTACTGGCCAATCCACGCGGGTCAACGACGTAATCGATATAGGGTTGAATTTCTAAGGCATTTATTAATGCTGGTGCATTTTTACTTGCACTGCCTAAAGCAATGTTAACATTTTGGTCTTTTAAGTAATGAAAACAATCTATGACACCATCAAATAGGTGGTCTTTAGTCATATGACTAATCAATGATTGATAATGGGTATTTTTTTTATCAAGTAGCGTCTGTTTTTCATCTTCACTAAACACATTTTCCAAATGATGCGCTTTTAGTATTCGTTCTAGTGATTCCGCTCTTGATACGCCTTTTAGTTGTGTCTCAAACGCATCATCTAAATCAACACCAAAATCTTTAGCCAGCGCTTTCCATGCTTGAAAGTGATAGGTACTGGTCTCGGTTAAAACACCATCTAAATCAAAAATTACTAACTGTATTTTATTTGATGGCACCAGATGTCATACCTTTAATAATATATTTTTGCGCAAATAAGAATAAAATAACTACCGGTGCAGCAGCGAGTAAGACCGAGGTAAGCATGAGATCCCAAGCAACAGAATAGGTCCCTTGGAATGAAGAAATCGCAAGTGGAATGGTTTGTGATTCACCGTTGCTCCCAATAATTAAGAGCGGGAGCAGATAGTCATTCCAAATCCACATACCATTTAAGATTAACAGGGTCACAAAAATTGGTTTTAAAATAGGCAATACCACACGGAAGAATACTTGTGGTTTGCTACATCCATCAATGATTGCAGCTTCTTCAATATCCATTGGAATAGATTTGATGAATCCATGGAATAAGAACACACTTAACGGCGCGCCAAATCCCATATAAGCAAGAATCATTGCATGGTAAGTATCACGCATCTGTATGCCAGTAAAATCTGTGATTGTTGTCAATAGTCGGACAAGTGGCAACATAACAACTTGGAAAGGAATCACCAGTCCACTAATAATCACCATAAAGATTATAAACGATAGTTTTGTTTTGGTTCTAACAAGTACCCAAGCAGCCATCGCACTACCAATCCCAACAAGCACTAGTGATGACGAAGTTATAATTATTGAACTAATAAATGCGCGTCCATATCCGAGTGTTTCATTTCCTAGTATATGGGCAATATTGTCAAATAACGTTCCCCATGATGACGGCCAAGATAACGGGTTGGCTGTTAAGGCATTGACTGATTTACTACTATTAATGAGTACTAAATAAAACGGGATTAAGAATAAGATAAGTAAGACAAAGGCAATTATCTCTAATATTGTTTTTGTGGTAAAATAACGTGGGTGAAATTGTTTAATAAAACGTTTAAAACTGAATGCTTTAACCTTGTTAATAACATTTTGACTTTTCTTTTTAAGCGCAGCAACAGGTTTCATTATAGCTCCACCTCACGTTTCTTACTATAATAGACTTGCCCTAAGGCAATAATACCTAAAACCAAGAAAAAGACAATGGCTTTAGCTTGACCTAAGGCAAAACTCTTTTCGGTAAACCCAGTTTCATAAATGTCAAGCGTAATCAGTTTGGTCGATTGTACAGATCGCGGACCACTTAAGTTTAGTAAATCAATTAACCATTGCGGGGTTAATGTCGCTGGCCCACCTTGGGTTAAACTGACAACGGTATCAAATTGTTTAAAGGCTGTTGTAAGGGTTAAAAACATCGCCACGGTAAATGCTTGAGCAACTAGTGGTAAGGTAACATGTCTAAGCCGTTGCATTGCCCCAGCCCCATCAATTTTAGATGCTTCAATGAGGTCCTGTGGCACATTTTGTAACGCAGCAACGTAAATCATCATAATATATCCAGCGTATTGCCACATGACAACAACGATAAGGGCATAAAGCGCGGTACTTCCACTTTGAATCAGCGAGGAGTTCATAATACCAGAGGCAATGAGTGCTTCGTTATAAACAAACTGCCAAATATACCCTAAAATGAGTCCTCCGATTAAGTTCGGTAAGAAGAATCCAGCACGGTATATATTTTGGAGTTTTAACTTATTAACTACCAATAAAGCCAATAAGAAAGCAACAATGTTTATTAAAACAACATTAAGACCGGCATAAATAAACGTTCTCGTAAAGGCAAAGACAAAATGTCTTGCCCCAGAATCTGTTAATAACCGAGCATAATTTTCAAACCCAACCCAACCAACATCTGCTGTTGGTCTACCTGCCCAGTCAGTAAACGAATAATACGTTCCTAAAATAAAGGGCACAATGACCATAATGATAAACGGTAACCCAGCAGGTATTAAAAATAACCAAAAAGTTAATCGGTCTTGACCTTTCTTACCTAATACTCTCCTAGATCGATTAGATTCATCTTTATCCTTAGCCTTTAACTCTCCATACGCCTTTGATTTTATACTCATACTTATCCTACTCCTTGTCCTTTAAGTAATATGATTTAATAATATGGACTTGATCAATTGATGTACTTGGATCCATAAAATACTTAGGGATAATATGCGATTCAATCGGATTTTTTAACGCCTCAGTAATCGCTTGTTCATATACAGCTGCAGTGGCATCCCAATTATATGTTTCAAGCACACGGCGGAGCCCTTGTTTATAATAAAAATCATAATGTTTAAATATATGGATGTATCCTTGAATCATTTTATCAATATCTTTAACATCAAGTAGTACACCATAAGTGTTTTTTTCATCTTTTAACACTTCACTAGGACCACCGTATTTAGTTACTGCAACAGGCAACCCAGCAGCCATCGCTTCTATTGGGGCTAACCCAAACGGCTCATAAAGCGCGGTTAATGTAAACACACTATGTTTAGAAGCAAAATACCGATAACTAGCAGCCAAGAATGCTTGCGAGGTAATATTAACGAAGGCGACTTTCCCTTCCAAATGATGGGTCATGATGATATCCATTAAGGATGTCATGATGGCTTGTTCTTCTTCTTTTAGATTGCTGTAATCTAAATACGCATTATCTACACCACGTAAGCTAATGGCAATATTCGTGATGGCTTGTAATGTTGGGCTTTTTGCATACGCTTGTAATAGGCCAACATGATTTTTTTTATGATCTAAGCGACTAGCAGAAACGATGTATGGTAAGTCTTGACGATTGACATCGATATCGCGTCGTAAATAATGGGATAACTTTTGGTGAAACACCTCTTCATTTGGATGCGGTTTATCATGACCAAACACATCCAAATTGGCACCAGGAGGTGCAATAACAAACCGCTTATCTTTTTTGTATTTTGCGACATCATCATAGGCTTTATGCGCATATTGTTCATCACGTTCTTGTTTAGTTGAAACAAAAATTCTACTCGCATACCGAATTGCTGTACGTTCTGCAAGTAACCGTTTACCAAATTGATATTGATTAATCAGTGACGTCATATTAGATTCATTCAACGATAATTTATCCATTTTTTGCGCACCCAATGAGTGACCGGTAAACGAAAACGGGATTTTCAGTTTGTAAGAAAGCATGGCCCCAGCAATACCCCCATCACCATAATGGGTAGTAATAAAATCTATTGGGGTAGATTCAGTTTGGTAAAACGTAATAATGTTATCGATCCATTCATGTAAATATGGCCACAAGTCTTCTTTTTTAAGAAATCCTTTAGGCCCACACGGTATACGTACAATGCGCACACCCGCTACATTATCATAATAAGCTATCTGTTTATCAAAGCGATCAAAACGGGCATCAGTAAACTGTCTCGTTATAATATCAACATCATGTCCTAGACGCGACAAACTAATGGCAATTTCTTTCACGTAAACAAGTTGTCCACCAAAATCAGGGTGTTCTGTCCAAAACGCATCTGTATTGTCAAAGTTTCCTTGCGGATTCATAAATACAATTCTCATTTTTGCACATCCTTTGTCATATACTGAGCCAGTTCATCGATGCGAGGTAAGTCGGTAATTGCACCGATTTGTCTTAACGCAAAGCCACTGGCAATTTGTGCCAACATTATGCTATCTTCTAAATTATAATGATTTAAATACCCACCGTAGAAGCCTGACCAAAATGCATCGCCTGCCCCTGTTGAATCAATTATTTTTTTTGCATAAGTTGGATAGTGTGACCGCTGCTTTTTATTTGATACGTAAACTCCATCTTTTCCTAAGGTCATCATAATTAAATCAATGCCTAAATCTTCAAACTTATCCATGTACGCTTCTTTAGTCATCTCAAGTTCAAACAAGCGTGCCGCATCATCTAATGATGGTTTAATAATATCAACTTGCTTTAGCACAGACAGTAACTCACTTTCATTAATCGATGTATCCGTCAGAAGTGCTTTATGTATATTTGGATCAAAGCTAATAATAACGTCATTTTTTTTTGCGTGTTTTATCAGTTGAATCACTGTATTTTTTGACGGGTTTTTTGTAAGTGGCCAATAAGAAAAATGAAAAACTTTTGTGTTCATTACTGCCTGAATTAATGAATCAGTCAATGGTATATTGTGATCGCATCCTCGGTAAAATGTAGGTACCGGCGATGCATCTGTTTGATTTACCATCACTTTTGATGTCTCTTGATCGCAACGAAAAATAAGTGAGGTATCAATGTTGTGTTGCTTCAGTTTATCCATTAAGAAGTTGCCATTGTCATCATTTCCAATACTAGAACATAACATAGGTCGTAATCCAAGTTGCTTTGTATTAATGCAAATATTTGCAGGACTGCCACCAAATAAGATATGTGTATTGTGTTGATAATCAATAAAAACATCAACTAAGGCTTCGCCAATTAATAGTAGGTCTGATTGTGTTGAGGATAATGTTTTTGAGTTAAAATTTTGTGTCACATTATCAGACCTCCATGGAATAAGTGTGGAAAGGTTTTCACAATAATATTTTATCAAATAATGTAAGCGATGTCAACATTCTTTGTAAAATTAGTAAAGCGTTTCCATATTTATCTAAAGAAAAACACAGCACATATTGCGCTGCGTGTATTATACTGTGTCACCTTGTTTATATGACACTGGCAGTATCGTTGATTTTACAGTTTTACCATTGATACGCGCTAAAATACTGTTTGTTATAACTTTAGCTATATCAGCAACTGGTTGTTCTATAGAACTGATTTGTTTACCTAAATTTAGATAACTTTTTACACCATCATAGCCAATGATTTTCACATCTTCTGGAACGCGTTTACCGTACGCTTCTAAAGCCTCGATAACAATATGTGCTAGCATATCTGAGATTGCAAATATGGCATCATAATCTAAGTGTTCACCAACTAATTCATTAATAAATTTAACCGGTATGTGTTCAGTACCTTGTGGGTATTCAATAATTTTTACATTATTATAGTGATGTTCTTTTAAATATTCTGAAAAGCCAATTCGTCGTTTCGATACTTCAGTAGTAATCGACGATAACTCACCTTGCGCATCATCCCCAATGAACAGCATTTTTTTAGGACGCGTGCTTAATAATATTTTAGCCGCAATACGGCCACCTTCGTAATTATCACTAGCGACAAACGGAATGCCTTTAAAATGTCTATCAAATGATATAATCGGGAGTTTAGGATCGAGGTATTTTTCAACATCGGTACTCGTTAAAAAGATTATCCCATCAACTCTGTTTTTCTTTAACATGCTAATATAATCTAGTTCTTTTTCTAAGTTTGATGCACTGTTGCACACCATGAGTTTATATCCATGTTCATAGAGCTCAGTTTCAACGTAATAAAGGAGTTCAGAAAAGAATATGTGACTAGAGTTTGGTAGCACAAATGCAATGATATTGGTGGCCTGTTTGGTCATACTTCGGGCGATTTCATTTGGCACATACCCTATGTCTTTAATAACCTGTTCAATTTTCTCTCTTGTTTCTTTTTTAACATACCCAGAGTTATTAATCACACGCGATACCGTTGCAATACCAACGCCTGCTTTTTTTGCCACATCTTTAATGTTTGCCATATGTCCACCATCCTTTTTCTTTAATCATTATACACTATTTTCATTTATATGGAAATATGTGGAAATAAAAAACGTCTTCAAATGAAGACGCAATTTTAGATTTCTATATTAAAGGCAATACGGAGTAAGAACCCAACTAAGAATGAAAAACTCGCAACACCCATACTGATCGTAGCCATTTGAATAAACCGTGATTTAAATGATATATCTAAGGCAACGCTCATATAATAATTAAAGACAAAAATAATTACTAACGCACTTGCTAACATAATTCCAAGCGAGATGTAGGTACTAGACAGTAATAAGTATGGAAGAATTAAAATAGTAACCACAATTAAGTATGCTGTCCCTGTATAAAAACTTGATTTCGCCGCATCTTTGCGACCTTCTGCTTTCGTTGATAAATATTCGCTCGCTGCCATCGATAGCGTCGCAGCAATCCCTGTAATGAGTCCAGATAACGATATTAATGCATTGTTAGACAATGCAAAACTCAATCCAGCTAAGGCACCCGTTAATTCTACTAAGGCATCATTTAACCCTAACACAACTGAACGAATATACCTCAACCGTTCTTCATCTAAGGTTTTTAGGAGATCTTGTTCATGTACATCTTCTTCATGTTTAATGCGTTTTGCATCAGGAACTTCTTTACTAATTTCTTCATAGGTTGCTTGTGCAAATTCTTCTCCTCGTTCCATAAAACGCAAAATAAACGTATAGCCAAAAAGAATACTTAACACCCGGTAAAAGAAAATTTGCATGCGTTTTGGTTTAACTTTAACGTTGGTATAGGACTCCCATATTTCACTATGTTCTTTTTCTTGTTCAGCGATTTCATTAATAATTTTCTTATTGTTTTCGTCTTTTACCTTACGTGCAATGTTACGATAAATATAATATTCAGTTAATTCACTTTGTTGCATTTTTAATAAGGTGCGTTTTGTCTCTTTGCTTAATGTCATAATTTCCTCCATTATTTTGTTTTACACGCGTCACATAATCCATAAAATTCTAATTTATGTTTTTCTACATGGAAGCCATATGTCGCTTCTAGTTGGTCTTCATAGGTATCTACAGGACATCCTGTCACGTGAATGACTTTATGACAGTTAGTGCAAATTAGATGATGGGTATGATCTTTATGGGTTAATTCATATTTTAATTGATTCGATGTCTCTAATGAAATTGGCGTAACAATATCTTTTTCTACAAATGATTCAAGCATTCGATATACCGTTGATAAAGATATCGATGGATCAATTTTTTTTGCTTCAAAAAACAAATCCTCCGCTGACATAAAATCGTCGTCTTGATGTAATAAATCTAATATGAGTAAGCGGTGCTTTGTTTTTTTTAAGCCGACTTTATGCAAAAGTTCAGCAAACGCGTTTTTCTTCATAATATCACCTTTAATATGGTCTTAGTTTATTATACAAATAAATGACTAAAAATACAAAGCCACTAAATAAAACAATCGTCGACCCTGATGGTATATTATACCATACCGACAGCACTAATCCTATCACGACATTTGTAATAGAAATCATACTACCTACAAATAATGTTGCTTTAAAACTCGTTTTAAACTGCATCGCTGTGACCATTGGAAAGATGATTAAACTGCTGATAAGCATGGTGCCAATTACACGAATTCCAATGGTAATGGTGATGGCAGTTAAAATAGCAAGGATGTAATTAAGATATTTGGTTTTAATCCCGCTAATTTTTGCAAATTCTTCGTCATATGTTACAGCAAATAAATCATTGTAAAAGATGACAACTGTCATGATGATGATAACTGATATGACGATAGCAGCAATTAAGTTCGCAGTGGTTACTGTTAGTATACTACCAAATAAATAACTATATAGATCGACATTGAACCCGCCATTTAAACTCGCAATAACTGTCCCAAATGCTATCGATAGCGTGGCCAGTAATCCAATTGCTGCATCACCATGGATGGTGGCGCGTTCATTGACTTTTAGTATTAAAATAGCGGCAAGCATAACAATCGGTAAGGTTACAAAGGTTGGCTGTTGGTCAAAAACAAGGGCAATAGCCACAGCGCCAAATGACACGTGACTTAACCCATGACCAATCATCGAGAAATTTTTAAGCACTAAAAATGATCCGATTAAACTTGCACTTATGGCTACTAATACCCCAACGATTAAAGCCCGTTGCATAAAGGCATAAGAAAAAGTATCAAAAAGTGTTTCAATCATATATCTCACCATCTTTACATGCGTGGGTTCTATGATGGATTAAGTATGGTGATAGGGTTGATTTATTGCAGAATGTATCAAAATCCCCGGCAAATAAAACGGTTTTATCTAAATAAAGAATTTTATTAATGTAATCACCAAGAGCAGCTAAATCATGGGTAATAATGACAATTGTTGTATTACGCGTTTGATTTAATCGTTTTAACGTTTCTAAAAACGATTGTTCAATGACACGATCAAGCGCGCTTGTTGGTTCATCCAAAATCAAAACATCTGGATCGTTAATAAGCGCTCTTGCAAGCATCACACGCTGTTGTTGCCCACCAGAAAGTAGACCGATACGTTTTTTACGTAAATCACTTATATGTAAAGAAGTAAACATTTCTATCACTTTTTTATGGTCTTTTTTTGTATAATGTCTTGGGAATGTTTTGTTTGCCATAAGACCCATTTTTACTACTTCTTCTGAGGTTGCTGGAAACATTGAATTTTGTCGCATGATATGCTGTGGTAAATAGCCAATACGGATTCCATCTTTAATTATAATAGATCCTTTAGTTGGTTTTAGTGTTCCTAAAATGGTTTTTATTAGTGTGGTTTTGCCACTGCCGTTTTCACCGATAATCCCAATAAAATCTTTGGGCATAACAGACAATGACACATCTTGAATCGCGACGTGGGCATTGTATTTTACTGTAATATTGTTAATGTTAATGTGTGGTTGAGTCATGGTATCCAAATCCTGTCTTAAACATTTCTATATTGTGTTCAAACATATCTAGTAAAGTCACACCATTGTCGAAATCATCTTTTGAAAGATTACCACCTGAATAGATATATAAAATCTCTGCACCAGTTTCCTCTTGTATCGTAGTCGCTACGGCTTGTGACAACAGTTCTTCACTAAATAAATAGGTAATATTTTCTTCTTCCATCGTTGCAATCATATCCGTGATGCCTTGTGGCGTCGGTGTGGCATCTGAAGAGAACCCATTATATGGATTAACATACCGAATATCATAGCGATGTATTAAATAACCCATAGCATTATGACCGCCATGCATCATGGTTGGGTTATCACTGTGCGCAACAACATCTATCAACGCCTCATCAATGGCTTCTAATTGACGAATATAAGCTTGTTGATTATCATCAAGCACTGCTTGTGCTGTTTCGTCTAAAAGTGGTCTAAGTGATGTAGCAATAACATTAACTACATCAATCATATTATGCGGATCATTCCAAAAATGGGGATCAATATTGCCGTGATTATGTGCTTCATCTTCATCGTGATTATCATGGTCATCGTGGTCATCATGGTCATCGTGGTCATCATGGTCATCGTGGTCATCATGGTCATCGTGGTCATCATGGTCATCAATATCAATCATTGTGACATGCTCTGACAAATTAATAACTACTAGATTACCTGTGTCATATGTCTCTAAAAAATCATGAACCCACATTTCAAGTTCATCTGATGCATATATAAAGACATCCGCGTCTAAAATATCAATAATTGTACTAGCAGTAGGTTCATAACTGTGTGCACTAACCCCTGGGGGTAAGATGTATGTTAGATTAACGTGGTCTTCTCCTAATGCTCTTGCGACATCATATTGAGGAAATAATGACGTTACTACATTAACCTTGTTATTGTCATCGTCGTTTGTTTGACACGCAGCCAAACCGAACATCATTATTACCATAAGAATGGCTATACTTATTTTTTTCATTATAATACCTCCTATACTTTCTATCTGAAGTATAGCTTATCTTTGTTGCAAATGCAAATTATTCGCATTTATTATAACGGTTTATTTATTAACGGATAAGACACATTAGCCATAGGCTTGTAGCAAGCTCTTTATTTTATGGTTAATAGTTTGTGAGACATCAATTTTTGAGTGCTTATTTATAGTCTTTAAAAAGTTTGTTGTGTTACAATATAGTATAAAGGAGGCAAGATGATGCTTATATTTTTACAATCTTATATCATTGCCATTGTAATATTCTTTATTATTGATATGCTATGGCTAGGACTTATTGCAAAAAATCTTTATCAGAAATACATCGGGAACTTATTAAAAACGGACGTCAATTGGATTGCAGCTTTTACCTTCTACTTTCTATTTATAGGTGGGCTTGTATTCTTTGTAATCATGCCAGCACTAGAGAAAGATAGTGCGGTATACGCCTTACTCGTAGGTGGATTATTTGGACTTATTACCTACGCAACATATGATTTAACAAACCTTGCAACGATGAAATCATGGCCACTAGAAATTACGTTGATTGATCTTGCTTGGGGAACATTTTTAGGCGCTTCTACAAGTGTACTCTCTTATTTTTTAATACAAATTATATTTTAGGTGATAATTATGGCGACTTTAACGTATGAAACATTTTACTACTCATTACTATCAGGCGCAAAACGCGTGATTGAAGAACGAAGAGATTTAAATGAGATTAATGTCTTCCCTGTCCCTGATGGGGATACTGGAAGCAATTTAGCATCGATGATGCAAACCATTATTAATGATGCCAGTCTTGATGCTGATTATAATAAAACGCTTATTTCGATAGCTGATGCCGCTCTTATTGGTGCACGTGGAAACTCAGGAATCATTTTTGCACAATATATAAATGGTATCGTAGATGAACTAGAAGACAAAGACCATCTCGATATGGATACCTTTTCTGATGCGGTTAAAAATGCGGTTCCATATGCATATAAGGCGATTTCTAATCCTGTTGAAGGCACAATAATCACGGTTATGCGAGAGTTTTCTGAAGCGATTGAAGCACTGAAAGATAAATCGAAAGACTTTACAGACCTATTGTCACAAGCCTATGAAAAAATAAAAGTATCGCTTTTAAAAACGCGCGATACCTTAAGTGTTTTAACAAAAGCCAATGTCGTTGATGCTGGAGCAAAAGGATTTGTCCACTTTATTGAAGGCTTTTTACATTTTATTAAAACAGGTGTTTATGAAGAAAGTAAACCAACGGATGCAGCGATTGCCATTGATCACGTTGAACATGATTACGATCAAGATGAAACCTACCGTTATTGTACAGAAGCACTGCTAAGTGGTGACCATCTCGATAAGGAAGCGGTTCGCTCAGTCATGGAATCCTTTGGCGATTCATTGGTTGTTGCTGGAAATGCCCGCAAACTGAGATTGCATATTCATACCAATACCCCACAACACGTGTTCCATGCTCTAAGACCGTTTGGAACCATTGACGAACAAAAAGTTGATGACATGCAAACGCAATATGCACTCGCACACAACAGAAAATACAAAATAGCGCTGGTAACCGATTCAATTGCCGACTTACCAAAGTCCTTTGTAGATAAACATCAAATTTACGTTGTTCCAATTAATTTACTCATTGAAGACTCAAATTACTATGATAAGCTCACCATTACTTCAGAACAATTTTATTCTTTTATGGATTCTCTTGAACACTATCCAACGAGTGCACAACCCAACGTTAAAACGATTGAAAATGTTTATTCCTTCTTAAGTAGTTATTTTGATGAAATCATTGCCATTACTGTCTCAGAAAAAATGAGTGGAACATACAATGTTTTTAACCAAGCAAAAGAACGTTTTGACGATGATAAAGCGAAAATCCATGTCATAAACAGTAAACAAAATTCAGGGGCTGAAGGGTTACTTGTAATGAAAGCTGCTGAACTTATAGAAGCTGGTAAGACAATGGATGATGTTGTTAAAACCATTGAAACACTACGGGACCAAACTGAGATTTTAGTCTCTGTACAAACACTGAAATATATGGTACGCTCCGGCCGTGTTAAAAAAACAGTTGGTATAATTGGAAAAATTACTAATTTAAAACCTGTTATTTCAATCGACAAAACCGGAGAAGGTATTATCTTTAGCAAAGGATTTAGCCTCAAAGGCAGTACTAAAAAAATTAAAAACCATGTTAAAAAAATCATGAAGGAAGAAGGCATTGACCGCTATGCCATTGTCCATGCCAATGCTTTAGATCGAGCACATGAATATGAAACACTTTTTAAAGACATCATTGGCAAAGACCCTGAATACATTATGGACATATCAACTATTGTTGCCATGAGTGCTGGCATTGGTACTGTCGCAATTGCTTATATTAAAGATACAGATATCGTTCAATAAATATAAAAAAGTTCTCATTTGAGAACTTTTTTTATGGCGTAATAACATCACCTGTTTGGATATAATGAAGCTGTTCTTGCATAATTTTTTTCAAATGATGATAAGGATTAACACCTGTACAATGACCTGTATAAAACATCGATTTAGTTTCTTTCAAATACGTTCCGATGGTTTTAATAACTGCAACCGGTTCTTCAACTTGACCGTGACGACGGGATAGATGAAATCCGCCAATAATAATATCAGGATGTATTCCTTTTCGATAGATTGCGGTATTTAAAATGTTGATGATACCGCGATGACCACATCCAGTGAATAAAACGTGTTTATTGTGATCCGTTACTATTAAATGTTGTTCATGACGAAAGTCATCGAGTTGGTAGTTACCCTTTTCACTACGTTTATATAACCCTTGATTCGCAATGGGCTTAAATGTCTCTTCTTGAACATCAGAAAAGATAAGCAGTTCCTCATCAATTTTTGTTGTGTTTTTTGTAAAAACAATTTGATTATGTGGCATTAAGCTATCATCAAGTCCAATCGAGACATAGGCATCGTTACGTTGACTAAAATGATTATCAAATGCTTCAGGATGAACATATATTTTAGCGTGTGCATTCATGTTTAAAAACGCCAATAATCCCCCGCCGTGGTCAATGTGTCCATGAGAAATAACTACCGTATCAACCTGTGTTAAATCAATACCAAGTGTTTTTGCGTTATCAATAATAGCGCCTGTTGCACCGAGGTCAAATAACACGCGATGGTGTGATGTTTCAATATAGAAACTTAACCCATGTTCACTAAGTAATCTATCATCTTTAGCTGTATTTTCAACTAAGCATATTATTTTCATCTTACACCTCTTCCCTTGAATCATGAGTTTGTTTTTCTAAACGCTTATTTTTCGTTTTTAATTTGTCTTTTTTTCTTACAATGTATGGTTATGCGGTGTATATAGAATCGGTTTCTTAGCCAATCTTCAGCGTCAATGATTCAATCGATACCCTCACTACGTAGGCGCCAGTTATTATTGTTTTAGACCAATCACTGTCTTTAATATTGACATATGTTGTTTACATTATCTATTATACCTTTTATATGACATATGTCAATAACAACTATCGCTTATAGACACCAACCAATCGCGCCATCCCAATAACATGTGGCGCAATCTTATTAAAAAATATTTCCTCTGCAAGGCCTTCTTGTAAATTAATATTTTGATCAAGTGCAAATAAGACATAATAGTAATAATGGGTACCGTGTCCTTTTGGTGGCATCGGCCCGCCGTAATCTAATGTACCAAAATCATTTAATCCTTGTGTATAGGCTTTCGTTCCAGCATCAATGGTGCGAATATTTGCTGGAATATTATAAAGCATCCAGTGCATAAACCCATACCCTGTTGTTTTGACAACAGGTGCATCGGGGTCATGACAAATAAGTGCAAATGCTCGTGTCCCTTCTGGCACATATTTAATGGTAAATCCTGGTGAGATGTTGTCTCCTTCACCTGTGAACCTTTTAGGAATAAGTTTATGTGCAGTGATGTCTTGACTTTCTAAAACCATATTTTTATCCGCTATCTTCATAACATTTTCCTCCTAATAGTTAGATTACCTTATCTTTATTTTATCATAGAGCGAGTAAATAAAAAACACATCCTCTGATGTGTTTATCCTTTAATTGTCGAATTCATAATCTTACGGCGCTTGCGATTGGTACGAACAGTACCATAAACACCGATGATAATAAGACTCGCTCCAATAATATGATACCTATATATTGGTTCATTTAAAAATACTGCACCGGCTATAACAGCCGTGACTGTTGCTAAGTTTGCATAAATACTTATAACATGTGCTTCTAACTGACCCAATGCGTAGTTCATTAGAAAAAAAGCGATAATTGAAGCAATGATGCCCAAATATACTATAGGCAATATCAATTCCACATGCCCTAAGTTTATAATATAATCTAAGGCTCGAGATTGAAATGAGAGTTGTGTAATATACAAAATATTGAAGATAACTGCGCCAGACAGCATCATAAAATAGGTAACTTCATAAGGTTTTAATGTTTTTGATGCACTACGAGAGGCAATATTATAGGCGGCTGCAGATACAACAGCCAAAAACAATAATAAAAATCCTATAGTTTCGCCTTCAATGCCCGTAGGAGCTTTAGATATTTGGATATAAATAACTCCAAATACACTCAGTCCAATAAACCCATATTGTATTGGTTTGGGTTTTTCTTTTAGTATAATTGCGCTCATAATACTAACAACAATAGGAATAAGCGCAATCATCATTCCAGCTTCACCGCTTGTTGTATAATTTATGCCATAGGTCTCAAACAAAAAATATAATACCGGTTGAAAGGCAGCCACATAAAATAGTGGTTTAAAATGGCTTAATGAAAACCGAATCTTCACTATCTTAAAACGGCGAATCAACTCAAATCCTACAAAAGCAATCAAAAATCGGTAGGCAATTAAGCCTAAAGGTGAAACATAAGATAAGGCAGTCTTTGAAAACATAAAGGTAAACCCAAAAATAATCGCAAATGACACACCAGCTATATGTGCTTTATTTATCGTCATCGTATTCCTCCAACATCGTTGTCGTTATAAATTATAGCGTAAAATAGGATAAATTCATACCCTAAAAAAGAAAAAGTATGCCGTAGCATACTTTTTTAATATAAAATTGATTTTAGCAACGCATCACTTTTTTCTTTGCCTTCTAAATAGGTAATAATCTCTGCGACAAATTGATATACCGTTCCTGCGCTTCTACTGGTGATAATATTGCCATCAGTGACAGCTTTTTCTTCAGGCAAATAGATGCCTTTTGGCATATCTTTTTCAGCGCCTTTAAAACACGTAAAGCGCTTGCCATCAAGTAACCCAGCTTGCCCTAAAAAGCGTGGACCAGCACATATTGCAGCAACCAATTTACCACAGGCGTTGAACGTTTTTGCTAGATGCTTAATACGTACATCTTGATTTACTGTCTCCGCAACATACTTTCCCCCTGGAATGATAAGAAAATCAAAATCATCAGGGTCTACATCGCCTAAAAATGCATCCGCTTTTACTTTGGTTTGATAGGCCATGTCTAACTCTCGAGTCGATTCTAATGTCGCGCTAATAATGTCATAACCAGCACGAGTTAATAGAGCCTTTGTCGCAATCGCTTCTAGGTCTTCATTGTTATGATTCCAAAGAATTATTCCTTTCATTGTAACCCTCCAAATGTTGACTTATTTTCGATTAAACACTTTATCGTATCCGCCTGCACCATAGTGCAAACATTTACTAACACGACTAATCGTTGTCGCGCTTGCTCCTGTTTCTTTTTCTATCGCTTGATAGGTTCGACCTTCGTAAAGCATTTTTGCAATATTAAATCGCAAACTAAACTCTTTTAGTTCTTGAATTGTTGCGATGTCTTCAAAAAAAGCATAGTAATCATCTATGGTCTCTAATGTCATCATATGTTTAAATAGTGCATCTGTCGCTTCATTTTTAAATCGGCTCATGTCATCACCTCAAATATCTAACTTTAGTATATCATACCTATATATGACAAAAAAGTAAAGCCTAAAGAAAAACCACAGCAATGTGGTTTTTTTTAAGCTTAACACTACTCAGAAGTTTTCGTGCCTAGAACAATGATTACTTTATTGGCATTAAGGGGTTCGTGTAATTTTACGCCATCATGCGTTTTTGAAAACGGAATCGATGCTTGGTTCACCAATACGTCTTTGATGATGTATTCCCCATAGGTTAGGTTTAAAGGATTTTGATAAACAACTTCAACTGGATGATCGCCAATAATGGTTTTCAGAGTTAATGCATTTTGATTTTCAAATTGTTCATGTAGTAATTTCGGCTCAAACAATGGTAGACCAAACGCACTTTTCACGCCAAACATCTCTGTAACCATTGTTAAAATCAACCAACTTGCTGATCCAGTTAAATACGCGTACATCCCGCGTCCTTTCGGATCAAAATACTCTGGCAGTCCTGGATATATTTTAGATTGATTAATATCGATGCTATGTGTATAGATGGTTTTAATGACTTTATATCCTGCTTTTACAAACCCACGTTTGTAAAGTGCATTCGCATACATGAGTGCCATATGACTAAACATTGCACCATTTTCTTTATGACCATACGCAAACCCAAATAAACGCCCCATATTGGGTTTTACCTCTTTAAAATCCGTATTCAAACGATAGCCTCCGACGGCGTCATTATAAAGATACTTGTCTGCGCTTTTAATAATTTTTTTGACGTGATAATCGGTTGCAGCGTGACTCATAATTGAAAACACTTGTCCTGTAAGTGTCATGTGTTTTTTTGCTACATCATCAAGGGGTTGGCCATCATTATCATAATAGCCGTTGAACCAGCCGTCATCCTTGTCTTCTGCCCATTCATTATTGCGAACATGCGTTATTAATCCTGTCCCTAAACGTCTTAAGGCTGATGCCAATTCCTGATTTTGATGCGTGACTTTATTTCCAGTAACACCATGTTCAACCGCATGAAAATACTTATCCAAGATTGCATGCTTTGCTTTGATATTAGGATACTGAATATCATTGTATAATAAGGTGTTGAGTTCTTCACATAGTTCAATGGTTTTAATGCCTTTGTCATCTAAGGTTTCTATCATCGAGGCGATGGTCATTAAGTTGTAACCGTAAAATGATGTAAAAGCAACAGACTCTCCATGTTCTTTCGCCATGTCTAAGCCATCATTCCAATCCGCATCCTCTAGACGAATGGCGTTATGTTTGCCTACATTATAATAAGGGACTACGTTTTGAATGATTATGTGTTCTAATACCGTCCCTTGGTAATAATCACCCTTGTGGGTCTTTAATTGCGGATCTTTTAAAGACAACGATGCATTTTTAGATTTTGTGTAGTGTGTAAACTGGTCTTGAAAATATCCTACGGTTTCAAATAATACTTCGATATCGCCTGATTGGTCGATATAAAGTTTAGTTGTTAAAAGCGGCCAAGCACCGTGGTCCATCCATATGCGGGTAATGTTGTTTCGGTCGGCTAAAAACATCCCCGGTTTATCACCGATGATGGTTGCATTACTGCCATCAATGCGTACGCCTTTAAAATTATTCAAAAGCATCGTTCTAACGGGTCGTGGATTCATTAAAATAAGGGCGAGTAAATCTTGCCATAAATCTCGCCACCCTTTACCACCACGCCCATAATCATGATGTGGCATAAAAGAATTTCCATATATCCGTCTAAGGGTGGGTTGCAGTGATACCCATTTTAACCATCCATTTAAGGTGCTATCTGGAAAATTAAACTCTAATGAAGACAAATTGGTTTTCCAAGTTGCTTTATTCTTACGTTTAAAGGCGTCAAATGTGTGGGCATTTAGTGTTGTTGCGGTATCATGAAATGTTTCAATGTCATCACTAATTATTAGTGATAGTGTGAGTGTGAGTTCTTCATGTTCCTCTAAATTTATCGCGTCATATTCCATCCCCGCAATCGCTTCGTACCCAGCAATGACATCGCCGATGTGATGGGGTGATGGAATATCATTTTTTACAACAATAGGATCTAACAAGGTGTCTATTTCTCCTGTAAATGATTCAAGAATAGGATGGTAGCGTTTCACACGTTCGTGGCGTGAACTGTGAGATACGACGCCGTAATGTCGGTGATTAATCAAGTGACCACGTTCATCAAACGAGAATGTAGGATGGTTGATTACACCACCATCTATTATGGTAATGCGGTTTAATAATGACGTCACATGCCGGTGGTCGCGAATCACATCAGCACTTCGGCCGTATAGTGGGATACCAATCACAGGTTTTACTTTTAATGGTCTTTTTTGTGTGTTTTTAATGGTGATTTTATGTAGTTCTTGATAAGTATGATGTGTTGGGACAAAACTCTCAATAATACAAGTGAAATGCGCGTGATGTCTTACAATTTTGTGCACTAAAAAATCACCGTAAAGATCAACACGATCGGGGGTTAAGATTTGGGTTGGGGTTTGGCCTGTTGTGCTCCATGTAAATTCATCATTGATGCGGAAAAACACGTGCCGTTTCATCAGTGAATGTTTTAGATCTTCTGCGGTTGAGGGGACAAGGAGGAAACTGTTTTGATCAACGGTCGCATCCCCACCTAAATTGGGGCTAATCGAACTTTTTATTGCGGCACCATTACACATCGGAAAATACGTATAACTTAAGTTGGTCACATCGGTAATATGAAATTGGCCATTACGGTTTAACGTTAGTTTGCTGTTCATATCAAAACTCCATTCTAATAACTGTATCCATGTTAATTGTTTTGGTGGTTTATTTATTAATGTCTGTTTGAATTCTTTTAATTAATGTATCCATAGCATCATTATCGATAGAATTATGGCGTTTATACCGGTCTAAAACACGCCAAATTGGTTCTTCTTTTTCATGCCACCATAGTTGACGATAGTTTTCTTCAATATAACTAAACCATGAAGGATAGTAAAGTTCTAAAAACTTCACAGGATGATTAAACGTAATCTTGGGTTGATAGGCTATTTGATTTGTAAGTTCAACTGTATGTGTACTCATAATATCACGACTATGTCGTCCTAAACTTAGCGTGTAACTGCCATTATACACAACAAACCCGTGATGATTCACATCATATGTTTCACACGCGTTTAGTGGAATATCAATGGATACGGTTTTTGTTTGGTTTGCGTCTAGCCAAACCTTTTTAAATGCTTTCAACTCTTTTTGTGGTTTAACAAGATAAGGAATCGACGTACTTACATAAATTTGAATTGTTTCGAATGCCCCAATATCACTTGAGTTTTGTAGTGTAACGTCTGCAGTAATCAAGGCGTTTTTGTTTGGTTTCCAAGTGATATTCTTATAGCTAATATCGGCATAACTTAAGCCATACCCAAATGGATAAAGCACATCATAGTTATGGGTGTCATAATACCGGTACCCATTCATAATTAAGTCTTGATTATAATCAACGGTTTCTAATGGCGGGAATGTCTTATAATGTGGCGTATGTTCGAGTTTTAAAGGAAAGGTTTCTTGAAGCCGACCACTTGGATTAGTCTGACCAGTAATGATATCAACAATCGCATTGCCGGCTGCCCCACCTAAAAACCATGTTTCAAGAATAGCACGACTATAAGGTATAAGCGTGGTAAGATCAAGTGCGCTTCCATTACTTAGGATAACAATTATGTTTTTATTAACCTGGCGTATCGCCTCAAAAACCTTTATATGAGATGTTGGCAAATTGAGATGGTCACGGTCTTTTCCTTCTGTTTCAATGACGTCGGTTGTCCCTGTAAAGAAAAAGACAGTATCACTACGTTTAGCAACCTTTTTAGCCTCATCAATGCTGTTTTTTGATGTGTCGTTTTCTTGATATCCCTCGGCATAGTTAATATTCTTAAACACTGCACGGATGGCTTCAAAAGGGATTTCTTGTTTGTATGGTTTAACAGTTGCACTGCCGCCGCCATTAATACGTGGTTTTTTCGCGAATTCACCTATGATGCCGATGGTTTGATTTGTATTTTTAATCGGTAAAATACCATCGTTTTCTAATAACACAATCGCTTCCTTTGCGACAGTTTGCGCAAGCTTATGATGGTGATTTAAATCAATCGTTGGTAATTTATCAATGGTTTTCACTTTATCATGCAGTTTAAATAAAGGGGCTAAACTTTGATCAAGTTCGCTTTCTTTAAGGGTACCACTTTTTATTGCGGCTTTGACGTCTTCTTCATAGGCAGATGGGCCTGGCATGTCTATATTCATCCCGTTTTTAATTGACTTTACTTTATCTTGTACTGCGCCCCAATCAGAGATCACAACACCGTCATAACCCCATTGTTTACGGAGAACGTCTTGGAGTAAGTATGATGATTCTGATGCGTAATCACCATTTAAGCGGTTGTAACTACTCATAATCATCCATGGCTTTGCGGCTTGAATCACTTTATAAAATGGATATAAATACATCTCATGCATCGTGCGTTCGTCAACTTTGACATCAACAAACCGGCGCATCGTTTCTTGTTCATTGAGGCCATAATGTTTTATACAAGCTCCAACTTGAGCTGATTGTACGCCTTTTACGAAGTATTCTCCCATTTTACTCGTTAAGTAAGGGTCTTCACTATAATATTCAAAATTACGGCCACCGAGCGGACTTCGTTTTAAGTTCATCCCTGGTCCTAATAAAACATCAACTTGATGATGTCTACATTCTAACCCTATTGTTTTTCCTACTTTTTCTATTAAAGCCGGGTTCCAAGTTGAGGCCATGGCTGATGCACTAGGAAATAATGTAGTTGGCTGTAAATAGCGTTTACTTAAAAAATCGCCGCCCTCAATAGGTTTACCGTAGACACGCACACCATGCGGTCCATCTGCGACATTGATTGGGCGGCCATCGATATGATTGCTTTCAAATAAATGCCAATTGCCTTGACCACTCGTTAATTTAATTTTTTCTTCTAAAGGGATTATTTTCATTAGATTTCCTCCTACATGATTCTTAAACTTTTTCGTATTAATTATAGCATACCTTGTTTTTAAATAATGGTATCGTAACAAACTAAAAGAAAAGAAGCACCGTCATAGCGATGCCTCTAAAAAACCTTTGAATTTACTATATCCTCGTAAATATGGGCTCTATTCGTGTGTGTATGTTTCAATGTCAATTGATTTAATTGTAAATGTTTGAGGAAATGCTGAGGCCTCTACAGCACCGCCGAGCGATCCGCCAATAGCCAAATTCATAATTAAGTAAAATGGTTGGTCAAACGGCCACCCTACATGGCTTGCATCTTTGTCTGCTTCACCTTTTGTATAGGTATGATATTTAACATCATCAACAAAATACGTGATGGTATTTTTGGTCCACTCAAGTGAGTATTTATGAAAATGATTGGCAATATTCGGTAAGGTTGTCGTATGAAAATACTGTGCTTTACGCTGGTGATTGTAGCCTTCTGTATGAATGCACATATAAAGCATGTCTTTTTTGTTGCCAACATGCTCCATAATATCGATTTCACCGCTTTTTGGCCATCCACCGTAGACACTATCATTGGGCATCATCCAAAGTGCTGGCCAGGTTCCTTTCCCACTTGGAACATTTGCGACAATGTCAACGCGTCCATATTTAAAATATAATTTGTCTTTAGTATGAATGCGTGCGCTTTTATAAATGCCGTCATTGTATGTTGCTTTTATATTTAGACCCTCTTCATTAAGGAAAAGATTTTCTTTGCTATCGGTATACTGTTGTAATTCATTGTTTGCCCATTTTTTACCAACAGCAATGTTCCATATAGAGTTATCTAGTGACTGTTCTTTTGTAAAGTCTACTGAGTAAATTTTTGTCATGATTGTCTCCTATTTGTTTAATACTCGGGTTGATTCACCATTTATTAAGTATGTATCAACCGTAATTGTTTCTCCAATTTTTACTTGTTTTGGATTGTCTAATAACTGAAATGTTTTACGTGCAGCAATTTCACCCATTTTTCGTGCATCTTGCCGAATGGTTGTTAGTCTTGGGGTAATCAATTGACCAATGTCAATGCCGTCAAAGCCAACAATGGAATAATCTTCAGGAACAGACTTTCCTACTTCTTTAATCGCTTGCAAAGCCCCAATTGCTAACATATCTGATGCACAAAATATAGCGGTTGGTTGGGTCTTCAATGCCAATATGTGTTGCATCGCACGGTACCCATCTTCTTTTGAGAAATACTCACCAGAAATTAAAAATGTTTCATCAAGCGGTAACTGGTATTTTCGCATTGAGGTTTCAAAAGCCAGTTTACGTTTGCCTCCGATAAAGGTATCTTTATCTCCATATACATGGGCAATTTTTGTATGCCCTAACTCTTTTAAAAAGCGAACGCCTTGGTCCATACCTTGTGCGTTGTTTGAGGTAATTGTAACCGCTGTTGGTACGGCGTAATCAATAAGAATAATTGGAATTTTTGATTGATACAGTTCAAGCATCTCTTCGCTGTTAAAATCTTCACAAAGCACTAAAATTGCATCAATTTGTTTACGCATCGAATGTTCTAAATAAGATCCGTTTTGTGTGCCCATGTTTTTTGCTAAAAACATGATGTCATAGCCATGTGATTCAACGACTTTTTTATAACTTTCTAAGATTTTAGAAAATAAAGGATGTTGTAATCCATAATCCGTAATTTCTTCAAAAATAATGCCTATAGTTAATGACCGGTGGGTTTTTAAAGAACGTGCTGAGGAGTTCGGTACATAATTCATTTCTTTACAAAGTTTTAAAACTTCTTCACGGGTATGTTCGGAAATGTCAGGATAATTATTAAGTGCTTTTGATACGGTCGCCACGCTAAAACCTGAACGTTTCGATATATCCTTTATTGTAACCATTACGTCACCCTCTCAATGATAAAGTAGTTTAGATTAAATCCACCCTCTATAAAATCAAGTTTAAACGTATGAATGCCTTCTGTCAAGGTAAATGTGTCACTTGTAATGGTTTGCCATGTTTGCCAATCTCCTGTAGCGGGGATAACCGTTTCTGCATGAGGAAATCGTGACCGAGTATAAAGGTTAATGCGTCCACTGTCTGATTCACCCGCAACACGATATTGTATGCGGTAGGTCCCTTCTTCTTCAACATTAAGGATATATTCTAAATAATCGCCATCATCAATCCAGCCAACATTCAAGGTATCATCATCTTCGTTGGTTTCTGTTTGAATACCGCGCATAGCATCATAGTCTTCTGCTTCAATTTTACCTAAAGCTGTGCGAACATCCTCAGTTGTTATTGTGAGCGTACGCGATGTTTCATTGCCCGCAAAATCAACCGCACGAATATCAATATCATACGTTGTATTTGGGTCTAAGTCATCAATACGAACAGCGTTTAACGTTGTTGTTTCAACCCGTTCATCATCAATATAGAAATTATACTCTTTAATCATGACGTCGTCTGTTGCGTGGGTATATTTGAATCGTACTGAGTTGTAATCAATATCTTGAACAGTTACATTTGTAACTTCACTTGGCGGTTCTTGGTCCATGCCTGCGTAATCTTTTTGATAAACACGCACATAATCTACTTCTAGTTCGGTAGGAAAACTATCTGGATCAATCCCACGTACGCCACCCCAATTCCCACCGACAGCAATATTCATAATTAAGTGGAATCGTTGATCAAATGGCCATGCATCTGAATTTTCGATGTTGACGTTAGAATCTGGATTATACCCAAAGATGGCATAAGATTCACCATCAACAAACAATTCTATTCGTCCGGGTTCCCAGATCATTTCATAATCATGAAATGCAGTTTCAGCAGTTGGTACATCAATAGAATACCCAATTTGGGTACCCAATCCGTGATTATAGGCACCTGTATGAATGGTCCCATGAACAACCCCGGGGTCGTAACCAACGTGTTCCATTATATCAATTTCTCCACTGGCTGGCCAGTTGCCATATTGCCAGTCTGTTGGTAACATCCAAATTGCAGGCCACGTTCCACGGCCTGAAGGCATTTTCGCACGGACAACAATCCGACCGTAAAGCCAATCTCCTTGAAATTTACTAACCAAGCGTGCTGAGGTATACTCATTGCCCATAAAATCTTCTTCAATTGCTTTAATATTTAACACACCATCTTCAACGAAAGCATTATCTAAATCCGCATTGGTGTAATATTGAAGTTCATTGTTTCCCCACCCATTGCCGCCAACATCATATTGCCAACGGCTAGAGTCTGGCAAGCCATCTTCATCAAACTCATCACACCAAACAGGTTGCCAATCACCATCTAAGTTATCTAAATGCGCACAATCGTCATCAACGAGTCCTCGGTCATCATACGCTGGCGTATCATCAATGATATCATTATCGTCATCATCTGTGTCAGTAGGCTCAGTACATGCAGCCAAACCAAACATGAGTAATAAACTTAATAAAAGTACTTTTTTCATACTATCTACTCTCCTGTAATCCCTGTCTTGTCAATCGCCTCAACGAAATGGCGTTGAGTAAAGAAAAACAATACTAATAATGGTAAAATGGTTAAAATATTTCCCGCAAGTTTTGCTGATTGGATGAGTTCACCAGCCCGACTGCCTTCTGGATAAAGACTAGTGTAATCATTGAAAAACTCTTCAACTCTAAGTGGCAGTGTTAACATATCACTACCGCGTAAAAACAATCCTGAAAGGTATGTTTCGTTATAATACCAGACAAAACTAAACAAGAAAACAATTATAATCGCAGGTACTGCTAGTGGAATCGCGATTTTAAAGAATATTGTTAATGGTCCCGCCCCATCTAATTGAGCTGATTCATCTAAACTTTTCGGAATCATTTTAAAAAATGAATAGAAGATTAAAATGAAAATAGCCGCATTAAATCCTTGTCCTAAAATGGCGGGATAAATAAAGGTTCTAATAGACCCAAGTAAGTTGTAATTTGAGAACATTCTAAAGGTCGGTAACATCGTAATTTGTGGTGGGACAATAAATGTCATAATCATTAGCACCATCAAGATTTTTTTAAGTGGAAAATCAAAGCGTGCAAAACCATACCCAATAAGCGCACTTGATACGGTTGCGCTTAAGGCTGGTACTCCTGCTAAAATAATGGCATCTAGTAAGGCATTTGGATAATCAATGGCCGTCCATACTATCCGGTAGTTTTCCCAATTAAGCGATGATGGAATCCAGTTTACCGATACACTAATAATATCACTCAGTGTCATAAAACTATTTGATAACATATAAAGCATCGGATATAAATAAATATAACCTAAACTAATCAGCAATGTGTAAATACCAATTTTAAAGACAACCCCATCGGTAAACGTCATTCCAAATAAGAACCGTCTAAACTTAGATTTAGTCTCAGTTTTATCTTTTTTAAAAACCGCTTGAACGCGTGATTTAAGAGATGTTTTTTCCATATTATCGCGCTCGCTTTCTTCGAATATTCAACGCACCTACAAAGAGTAGAATAATGATTACCATGGTAAAGAAATAAATCCACGATAATGACGAACTATATCCATATCCAGTTGTAATTGCTTGCGTTGATTCGCCTTGCATTTTTTCTCTAATATAAACACTTACATCATTTAAACTAAAGACGCTCATTGATACAACCGTGTAGATGACACTAATCGTAATCAGTGGCATTAAAGACGGTAAGGTAATTTTCCAAAACGTTTCCCAAGGGCTTGCACCATCAATCATGGCTGCTTCATAAATTGATTTATCAATTTTTTGTAATCCAGCAAGCAAAATTAAAATTTGAATTCCTGCAAACCATAAAATTAACAAGATTTCATCAAATAGTGCTTGAATTGGATTGGCTAAAAAATCACCAACATTCGCAATAATAAGATCAATAAACCCATATTCTTCTATAGATGGTAACGTCGTGGCGCCTTGATTCATAAGTTCACCAATCACGGGACCAGAAGCAATAATAACTGGTAAAAAGAATACTGTACGCCATAAGCCTTTGGCGCGGATATCTTGATTGATTAACATTGCAATGATTAGCGCGAAGACAATTGTTACTGGGACACTTAACACCATTCTAATAAAATAGTTGATAAGGATCTCGACAAAATAAGGATCTGATAAAAACGCAGCGCGGTAATTGCTTATTCCTTCAAATGCCGTTGCAAGTCCCTCACGCGTTCTCGTTACTTTAAAGAAACTTAAATAAAGTGTATTAAAGACTGGGTATAATGAAAAGATTAAATAGCCAACAATCCATAAGAAAATAAAACTAAGCCCAATCACACTTGCACGTCGCTTATTGGTAATTTTTATTTTTAACCGTTTCGCAATAATAACATGATTATACGTTATAGTTAATAGCCAGTTATTGGTTAAAATATGTTTTGCCTTAGCTAAATACTTAATAATGTAATTATTAAAAAATGTGTGCAATTTGTCTAAGATATTACGCATCACGATCACCCCATACTTTATAGTTTAATGGCGCAATTGATGCATCATCATATACATACGTCTCATCAGTATAATTAATTACAATAACAACCCCATTTTCATAGGTTACTTTGTTAATCCCTGTTGCTATAGTCTCGCGATGGATCATACGTTGTCCATAGACATGATTTAACGCATTGCTAATAAAGGTATATTCTTCTGTTATGGTGTCACGCCAAGCATCAAACTCGCTTGAGTAATAATATTCAATATCTGTCCCATTGAGGTTTGATGGACGTTCTTCTGTTAAAATATACGATGGTAAAATGCCAAAGTCAATTAACATTAAGAGTTGTTCTGTACCTAAACTATTGTAATTTAAGAATTGACTATACATGTCAATATGCCCGCTTAATACCACCGGTATAATTGGGACTAAATCATCAAAATAACTGTATTGGTTGTTAAATAAAGGTGTATTATAATAACTGTTCGTTCCTTGTAAAGCATAGGCGTTTGGCATACTATAGTGACTGATTGATTGGTAAGCATCAATCACATCCTTATAGGTATCATAAGCTTCACTTCGTGTTTGTATACCACGGTTATAACTTGAATACAGCATCGATCCAAGCGATTCGAACATCACATCGACACCCAAAGTTTCATAATCTTTTAAATCCGACATTGCGCGTTCTTTACTAGTATTTGGATAGAGTAAATAGGTATCTCTATAAACACAATAATCACAACGTCTACTAAGTTTGAAGCGATTAACCCCTTCAGCGACATCATTACGATAAGATAACCCCGCTGTACCACTACTTCCAACAATATAATTATTGACAAGCATCAAGGTGTCATCGATGGTTATTGCCTCAATCATATCCTCAAATTTTTGATTGCGCCCTAAGGCATTTTCAAAATCGACATCACTTGGTAAGTTACCACTATAGCCACCATCATTCCACCCAAGTAAGGAGACAGATTGATTGGTTAATCCGTTGTTCTTAAAATAGGTGTACATGCGCATAACATCGTCAACGGTTGTCATTTCAACTATTTGTTTACCAATAAGTTGGCTTTTTGAATCCGCCATTAAGTATTGTAAGTGAATCGGAATATCCGTATCTTCTGTTTCAATTGGTGCGATAATATCTTTATCTACAAGCGATTCTTGAAACATGTGTGACAACCCGACATAATTGGCATTTTCATCCCGAGTAAAGGCATAGTTTATCGTAATGTCATCGGTATTTCCTTGATAGATGCGCATCGCGCCACTTGATCCATCAGATGTAAAACTTTGGCGATACGTTTGTTTTAAATCAAATTTTGTAAAGAGTAAATTGTATGGTAAATTGGATGCGCCATTCGGATAGGCATAAAGCCGTGCATTCATATCGCCAGATTCAATCATGCCGATGAATCCATGTTGGTCGACCCCGTGAACGGCCCCAAAAATTGGTAATGATAATTGATATTGTTGGTCACTTCTATTAAAGGATGACGCACCAACATCATCTCCGTAAAACCTAGAAACATACGGTGATTGAAACCGTCCTCCTTTGTCTTCATAACGGATTAACGCCCCAACCCCATCAGGGATCATCATGTATCCAGGAATTTGGTCCATTTCAGTTGCTCCTAAACTTGGGAAGACAATTAAACTTGATAACTGAATCTCATCAGGATTGCCGTCATAAATCGAGTCGTAAGGAATATGAACACGTATCCCGTTTTCGGTTAACGCGAGTTCCAAGCGAAACCCAACATCGAGTTCTGTATAGCCAAATTCAATCATTTCTTCTAACGTAAAATCTCCCTCTAAATACCGTGGGTAAAATCGTGCACAGTTACGGGTTGCACAAAAACCACCAACTTCAATGTCAAATCCTAAAGTATTGGCTTCACGATCTTTTGTAAAGGTAAACTGTGTATCCGTTAACCCAATATTTTCACGTAATGTGTAGTTTCGTTCTAAATTAATGTATTCAAGACCGATTCCACTCGATAGTAATCCGTTAAAACTGCCCCCATTTGGATTATCCATTGCGGTACTCCAAACATAACCGGTGGCTTTATCTAAAAGTTTGATATTAAATGTTTCTTCATTCATATAAAGCGCGTATTGATTATTTTCCAGCGTTAACTCGTCATCATTGGTAAGCTCGATATAGTATGCTTCATCTACCAAACGCATGTCATTTGGATGACTATAACGGTTCGAGTCTAATCTAACATCATCCACAAAGGCATTATCATGGAATTCTGCTTCACTTGGTGGATGATCTGGTTGACTTGCATAGGCGACTAAAATACTGATAGATGCCAGTAATGCGATAATACTACCTTTTTTAAGGATTGCTAACACGATAAGCCACCTCCATGACGATATCTTTGATTAAAATAAATAACTCGTTTAACAACATATAAACAATAAATACACCAAGCAACATCATGACCATTGTAAATGCCGATATTAATATCGAACTAATGGTTTCTTTTACAGAGTAGAAATGGGTTTCTTTTACCATAAAGAAGAAATAAATTCCAGTGACTAAAATCGCAATAATCTCCATAAAATCTAGTATGAACGCCTCATTATAGGTCAATACCTGTGATAGCATTGTTATAAATGGTAGTATTATAAAATACGGTGCTAAACTAAATACTGTTGTAATAAAAACATCTTTAAATCGGCCTTCACCTTCACGAATAGACCCAATTAAGAAATTACTGATTACCCATAAAATGACAGGAAGGAAGATGGTAATAAGTTCTTCAAGAATATTAATATTTTCAATTCGGTTAAAGTTAAATAAGAAGCCTAAATTATAAAGATACATGATGTATATTAAGAAATATATTGTCAGTAAAACCACGGCTGAGAATAATCTAACACGGCCTTTACGTTTGATATCATACGTGGCCTCTGCAGGATTTTTCAAATAGGTAAAAACAAACAAAATATCATCAAAGGTTCTAAATCTATCACGTAAGTACTTAACACCTTTTTTTATTGGACGTGTTAAGTATTTTGTAAACTGTACTTTAATATTTATAATTAAACCCAATAAAACGATAAATAGTGATGAAATAATTACCGGCGCATACTCTAATAACCAAGCATTTCGCACTTCCCAAAACGCATCACTATATCCGCCGCGGTCATTGGCAATATAATATTCTTCTAATGCCTCATCATACTCACCTAAACTAAAATATGCATTTGCCATCCCACGGTGTGCAAGATCGAAAAAGTCGTTCATCTTCAAGACGTCTTGCCACGGTTCTTGACTCTCTACATATAGGCCTTGTTGATAACTCTCTAACGCTGTGTGAACTAAATTTGCAAAAGATGTTGGTGTATATATTTTAAGGACATTTGCGCCTCGGTCTACGACAAAGATATTGCTATTTGAATCAACGGCAAGTCCACTTGGGGTATTCATTAACCCTTGCATTTGATTGGTAATATCTTGACCACCAAAGGCAAAAAGCAAGTTCCCTTCACTGTCGTATTCATAAATGACACCGCTACGGTCAACCGTATAAATATTTCCGATTGGTCCGACATAAACATCGACCAAATCTTGTGCATTGAACATCTCAGGTAAAAGATTATCCCCACTGATGTTCAGTTTTTTTATACCTGTTGTCTCCTCACCTAAACTTGATGTGTGAATTAATCCACGATCATCAATGGCCATATTCGAGACTTCAGGTGGGGTTAAATTAAAGAGTTGTGCACGTTGTTCTTCTGTAAAAAATGTATATTGTAAGACGGTTCTTAAGGTTGGCGTAATGGTGTTTGTTCCAAAATAGCCTAAAAATTCACCGTCGGCAGTAAATTGGGCTAACCCTTTAGTTCCTCGGTTTAAAACATAGACACTGCCTCTTGCATCACTTAAGATCTTTCTTGGTTGAAAATCTTCTGTTCCAAAAAGTGGTGAATCAGGCTTTGTATATGTGTGCATAATGTCGCCATCTTCACTTAATTTATATGCGGCATTGCCACCACGATCGGCAACAAACATCTCACCATCTTCATTCGCAAAAATCCCTGTTGGATTGACAAGAAACGATGCCCCAAAAACATCGACAACTTCTGTGTCCATGTCATAGCGGATAATTTTTCCTGTGTCATCATCGGCAGTTGATACAATATACATCACATTGAATGCATCAATATAAATATCATTTGGTGTATCTAAAGCAACGCCATTAATGTCGGTTAAGTCTGCAATGGGTACATATGCGGTTTGTGTTCTAACAAGGCGTCCATCATTTAACGTAAACGTATTGTAGTTTACTCCGTTTTCTGCTTGTACACTTGTGCCAAAAGATAAAAATACAAGTAAAAAACTTAATATAACAATAAACTTTTTCATTATTTAATCCCAGAATGCGCCATGGTGTTCATGACTTTATTTTGTAGGATAATGAATAATATAATGTTTGGCACAAACAATATAAAACTCGCCGCAGCCATCATACCTTGACCGGCTATCGGATTACCAACCAAACTTGCTAAGGTTGAAAAGTAAAACGGCAACGTTTTTAAGCTTTCGCTATCAACATATAAACTACTTCCAACCACATCATTCCAAAATAATTGGAAGGATAAAATCCCTACAGTCGCAACCGCGGGTGCGATGATTGGCATAATAATCTTAAGAAAGACTTGCATTTCGCTCGCCCCATCTATTTTCGCCGATTCAATAATCTCATTTGGGGTTTGATCGATAAATTGTTTTACTAAAAACAACCCAACGGGAATGGCAATAAGCGGCAAAATCAAACCGAAATAGGTATCGATAATTCCGACATTAGCCATCGTTAAGTACCGTGGAATGGTTACGACTATCGGTACGAACATAAGCGCTAATGTGTTGATTTCGAATAATACTTTTTTTCCTTTAAATTTTAGTTTTGATAATCCATACGCTGCGAGTGAGGTAATTAAAATACTTAAAGTTACGCCCACAACTGTCACTAAGATACTATTAAATAAATAGCGACTAAACGGAATCCCTGAATTACTCGCAAGATTCACTAAGTTACGGAAATTATCAAAGGTAGGTCTTCTAACAAAAAATCGTGGCGGCCATGCATATAACTCGTTGGTTGGTTTAAATGCATGGCTAATAATAAACATAATAGGTAACCCTACAAAGATTGCCATCGGAATTAAGACAAGATAAAACTTAATTTGGCTGCGATGAAAACTTTTTGGGTTTATTTTTGTTCCGCTAAACTTGGCCATATTTTATCCTCCTAATCCTTTTCTCCGAGTAAGTTGAATGTCACTTTACTAATACTGTAAATCAAAATCAACAAGACAACACTAACTGCGGATGCATACCCCATTAAGTAACGGATAAAGCCGTAATCCTCAATGTGGTTAACCATGAGTTGTCCTGCATATTGTGGGGTTGGGTTGGCACCGGATAACTGCACACCAATCGCGCCGACGGTAAATGTTCCAACAACCGCCATGACGGCGCCAAATAACATCTGTGGTTTCATTGATGGAATGGTAATGTAAAAGATTTCTTGCCAACGGTTTTTCATCCCATCGACATACGCCGCTTCATATAAACTTTGATCAATGTTTAATATCCCTGCAAGCATGGCCAAAAATCCAACACCCATACTTCCCCATAAGGAAACTAAGATCATAATGTTCATCAAATAATCCGGAGATTGTAAAAACTGAATTGGCTGTTCTATAAACCCCCAATTAATCAAAATACTGTTTAAGTATCCTGTGGAGTTCCCAGAAAATAAGACAGTCCAGACAACCGTCATGGCAACCCCTGCGGTCATTGAGGGACTATATAAAATAATTGCCAAAAGCGTTCTCGGACGATGGGGAATCTGTGCTAGCATCCATGCGAGTAAAAAACTCATAATATAGCCTACTGGTCCAACAATAAAGGCAAATTTAATGGTGTTAGGTAATACATATTGCATAAAGACTTCATCACGGGTTAATAACTCAATATAATTTCTTAACCCAACATAATCAGGTGTTTCAATGGTATTAAAATACGTAAACGATAAAGCAATTGCGATAATAACGGGAATAATGATAAAGGTAAAAAACAGCATTACATATGGGGTTAAAAACCACAAAGGTGAATTCATTTTACTCGTCATTGTCATGCTCCTTTAACCAATAATCAATATTATAAATCGTTGGGACACGGTATGGTCTAATTGGAACACCATTTTCAGCGTAACCAAATTCTTCCATGCGGTAAATAATCTCACGGTTCGATGTTTTTACAGCTTCATCTAATGCAATTCGTGGATTCGCATCATCAAATATAATACGATTCCATGCATTACTAATTTCCCGCTCTACCATATAATATCCAGGTATACGTGATGCTTCCATCGCATAGTCCCATTGTTCTAAAATAACGTCTATATGTTCAGGTGGTAATGATAGTTGCTTGAATGCTTCTAAATTTGCAGTGTTCCATAAGAATTCTGTTCCATAGGTGGTTTGCAGGCGTTCTGCAAACGCCACTTGAATTTCCGTACTCATCCACCATTTGGTAAATTCCCACGCTTCATCTGGTTGATCGGTATCGGATAAGATCATTAGGGATTGTGCTCCACTTGCAGACCAGCGCTCAATATCGCCCGTTTCTTCATTTAACACACCCGGATGGGGTGCAATACTCCATTTACCAGCAAGTTCTGGTGCGGCAATAGTAAGTTGTAAATACGTTGCTAAATCCCCAATACCAATAGGCAGTGTTCCTGCTCTAAAGTGGTTATAAAAATTCGGAACTTGTTTCGGCAAGTCATATACCGTAAACAAGTCTGTCATCATATTCATTCCCCTTAAATTGGCCTCACTATTAATAAGTGTCGTCATACCATCCTCATCATAAAGTTGTCCACCAAATTGATAAATAAATGGAATCGTTGCCACAAATGGCTTAAACCCAGGAAATTGTGCGATTGGTTCGAAGTAGTTCATCCCTAAGCGTTGAAGTTCAGGAAGGATCTCAACGACTTCATCCCATGTCTCAGGCACAGGTAAGTTCATTGTATCCATTAAGTCTTCTCGGTAAAATGTTACCCAAAAGTTTTGTGTTTGTGGTAACCCGTAAATGCCCTCTTCAAAAGCATAAGGAATCATCACGCCAGGCGCGTAATTACTAACAACTTCTTCATAGCCATCAAATTGTCTTAAATCTAGACTGGCGTTACGAATCGCAAACTCATATGGTACCCAATGGTTAACCCCTAAGGCAATATCAGGTGGGCGGTTTGCGGCATTGGCTAAGATCAATTTGTTTTCATCTGGCATTAAAGCAAGTTTAACTTGAATGCCGGTTTCAGCGGTAAATTCACTGTCAATAATTTGTTGCATGATTTCAACGTATTGTCTTGGATAGTTTACCCATATTTCAATAACATCTTCATCAGTTTCACTTACCGCATAATCACTTTCTCTAAATGATAAGAAAAAGCGTTTGACTGATTCAAATACACGAACAAAAATATTAGCCTCAGGTGATGGGACATCATCAACATCACCAACAACATTCATTTGTTCAATGTCAAGACCATTCTCAAGTAATACTTGCGCCATGGTTCCAAGCAGTTGTGTTGTAGAGGCATCGCCATCAGCGAGCTTCATCATATTATTCGGAATATCATCAATATCTTCTCGCAATTGTGTTAATTGCTCAATCGCTAAACGGAGGTGGGTTAATTCACCTGGTTCATCGTAGATAGAGTATGTTGCCAAGCCATTATTTAAGGTTTCTAAGGTTTCAATCCACGAAGTTAACCGTGATTCAATATCAGGGATATAGGTTTCTAATTCCCATGTGCGGTATTGATCGCTTTGGTTTCCAGTAAGCTTTTTAATTTCTAAACTAAGTGTAGTGATTTCATCCATCATATTGGTTACATGTTCATAAGCATGTTGATATGGATCTAAGACCACACGTAATGATAATGTGTTGGTTCCTTCATTTAAATAGATTTTATATGGCGTATCTTCACCACCTAAAACCATATTTTCATAATCGCTTGTATATTGGAAAGGTACGATTGCCAAATTTTCAAATGGAACCTTACCATTAATCGCAATTTCTCTAAAAACTGGCATTTGCATTAAATAATCTTGATTATATTTAAATGCAACATAATAAAATCCAGCTTCTTCGGTTTCTATTTCATACGTAATTTGATCGTTACCACTTCTAAAACTATAGCCATCAATGGCATTTAAGCGACTATAATTGCTATCATATTTTGTTGCAGACGCATCATTAATACTTGTCAGTCTAGTTGACGGATTGGTTTTCGATGTGAAGGATTCAGCCCCAACGGTAATAACATCATCAACGACGTTTGCCCCATCATGTTCAAGAAGATAAGCGTCATAAGTAGGAATACTTTCAATGCTTTTAATCTCAACATCACTAATTAACGCATGGCCTGCTTTATGATCGAACCTAATTGTGTTCTCACCAGCGGTTAAGTTAAATTGCAAAGGCCGGCTGTTTAAAGCCGTTGAATCAAATAATGCATGGGTTAAAAATAGGTCGTTTTTATTTGAGTCAGGTAAAATTTCATTCCCATAGCGATCGCGCGCAAAATTCGTCCGGGTAAATGCCCATTCGGTAACAAGTTCGATCGTCCGCGCTTCTTCAAACTGATACACACCGTTGATTAATACGCCCATACGGTTAGGTAAAATACTTGTTGAGACATCGCGTTGTGTAATATGCATTTCATAGACACCGGCTTGATCGACGTTAACCGAAAACTCAATAGAACCGTCATCATTTAGCTCAACAGCATCATCAGTTAAATCATACATCGCTTGGTCTGCAATGTCACCGGTCATATCTGTGGCATCAATATGATAACTTGCATCACTAGGGCGCGCAACATCACTCCAAGTGTCACGCACTTGGTCATAGCGTCCTTGATAATCACTATTCATAGGAACTATAGAACTATCAACATCTACATATTCTACTGGTTTCTTAGTTAAGACTGGGATCAATACCAATAGCAAAATCGCTAGTATTGGGATGAAATATCTTGGTCTTTTTAGTTGGTTTATTATTTTCATGTCCTTCACCTCGAAAAGCAATAAAGCTTGATAATGATTCTATCAAGCTTTAAGCCATATTATTCGTAACTCTCTAAAGCTTCTTGTACTAATTCGTTCAGTTTCGTTTCCCATTCAGATGCAAACTCATTTGGGGTAATTAACCCTTCGCCAATACGAGTAAAGTAATCATTATCATCATTTTGAACCCATTCCCAGAATGCTTTGTAACCTGGGAGCCACTTATCAACATCTGGTTTTGAGTATTCAAAGAGGGCAACGTTTTCTTCTACACCTTCAACATAAATTAAGAAATCATTTGCGCGATCCCATACATCTGGATAATCCGCAACTGGGAATCTGTCTAAATAAAGTTGACCTTCTTCTTCCATAATATCTAAACGTGCATTCCATCCTTCTTCACCAAACGACATCCATTTAGCAAGTAAATATGCTTCTTCAGGATGTTCAGTTTGTGATGAAACGACAATATAATCTAATATTGTTGGTGGGAATTGTCCAGCATCGCCACCAGGGTAAGGCCAGAATCCAACTTCAAATCCATATTCTTCATACATGGTGTCAACCATCCACATATTCCAAGACCCATCGATACTCATCGCAGTGTATCCTTGGAGCCATGGCCATTCGCTACCGTATTCAGCTTGTTCTTCTTCTGTGTAAGTCGGTGGGTCAGCAACAACATCTTGTGCCCATAAGTCAAGTTTATCTTCATATGCGTCAATCCATGCATCACTTGTGAAATTAAACTGTGTTCCATCCCATGTGTTATACCCAACATCTTCAAAATCTTGTGTTGGCCACATTGATTCAAAATCTAAATCACCATACCAAGGGTCAATGGCATAAACAAAATCTGATTGTCCTGCTTGTCTAATTTCAATGGCAAGATCAACAAATTCATCATACGTCCAATCTTTGTCAGGAACGGTAATATTATATTCATCAAACAAAGATAGATTTAAGTAAATTCCTTTAACAAATTGGAATGATGGTATCGCGTAACGCGCGCCGTTATATACAGCAGTATCTTTAATATTAGGATAAACAGCCGCTGTATCAGGGTCTGCATCCCATAAATCAGTTACATCATATAACATCCCGTTTGAAAAACCAGTCGGAACATTATCAATCGCAAATACATCTGGTAAAACATTCGCCGCTTGTGCATTCAATAAGTTAGCAGTAAACTCGCCACCGGCCCCAGTAATGTCTTTCCGTAATTCGACGGTAATATTAGGATATTCTTCCATAAACGCATCTAGCATAGCTTGGTTAAGGTCTGAATCTCCCCAATCAGCATATGTTAAAACAATGTTTTTTGTTGTGTCATCATCGTTGTTGTCGTCATCATTATCATCATTATTATCATTGTCGTCATTGTCATCATTGTCATCAATAACATCATTATCTTCATCAGTGATGTCGCCGTCATCACAAGCAACAAGTGAAAAACTAAATATAAATAAAAGTGCAAGTAATAGTAGTTTTTTCATAATCATTTCCTTTCTATTATATAGTGTGTGAGATGGATTATACATATTATAATCCATCCCACATCAACCTACGTTATGTCTAAAGATTAGTATAGCGTTTTATTGTCAAATAGTACATAGTTCATTTTAATAAATTAGGGTAATTTATTCAACTGTGTAAGTGACTGTTTCGGACATCTCTGAATCTGTAGTAGTGACGTCATCACCAATAGCTTGAACTTGAATATCATATGTTCCTGCATCGAGTGATAGTGTTGATAAGTCAAATGAATAAACCTCAGCATTAATCACAAATGGAGATTCAGTAACACCATCAATGTGAACTTCGAATCCATCAGCCTCAGGTAACGCACCCCATGCTAAGGTATCCTCGTTAATTACAACACCAACTGGAGCTGATAATTGATTCGCTGCTGGGTCTTCTTGATCAAAGTTACCATTAATAATTAAATTGGCATCTACATAAGTATCGTCATCAAGTTCTTCAATTAAGACGTTATCTAAGGTAAATGTTTGTGGTGCAGTTTCACCTGAGAATAAAGAACCCATTTCTAGTTTAAACTGTGCCAGTGTTGTATAATCGACTTCTGTGTCATCTAAAGTAAACTCAACTGTATATGTTTCCATCGTATCCGTTACAGTAATTGTTTCAGCGTGGTATTCTGTCCATCCATCAACACTATGTCCAATAGCAAGTGTAATATCACCAGCAACACTAGATGCTGCATCAAATGTTACTCGGTAACTTTGGTCTGCTTCAAATCCTAATGATCCATCATTGTCAGGACCAGTACCTAAAGCAAAGGCATCTTGAATAATTTGAATTTGATAGTTTTCCCAAGTATTAATTGCGCTTAATTCAAGAACCAGTTCGTTTGAATCGTTAACTTCTAAACTACCAGCACTGCCTTCCCATGTATTAATGTATGAACGCCATCCATAAGTATAATCTGGTCCTACTTGATAAGTAAATGTCTCAGTAAGTTCAGAGTCTACATAGGTTGTATCATCACCAATTGCTTGAACTTGAACGCTGTAGGTTCCATCGTCTAAATCTAATGTTGATAAGTCATACGAATAGGTTTCAGCATCAACAGTAAATGGTGAGTCTGTAACACCATCAACATAAACTAAGAAACTACTTGCTTCTGGAATTGCGCCCCATTCTAAAGTCGATCCATTAATGACAACGCCAAATGGTGTTGCAAGTTGATCAGGGGTATCATCTTCTGTTGTTTTATATTCGATATCATGAATAACTAGCGAACCTGACTCACCTACGGTTTTTGCAAAAGTTGTGATAAGGTTCAATCCATCACGTTCTGTTTCAGTCATACTTGATAAGTCTAACTCTAAGCTTTGTTCTGTTCCATCAGCCGCAATCTCTAATTCCGTAGCGACACCGCCACCTTCAATTTTAAATAGGTAGACTTGTCCGTCTTCACCAGTAAAAGTGAATTCAACGATATTATGTACGCCATCAAATGGAATATTAGACAGTTGTGCATTTATTTCCCACCAGTTTGTTGGAACATCAGTGTAGTTAATTGTAACTTCTGTCTCTGTTTCTACAACTTCCATCCCATATCCTGTCCACTCTGGATCGGGTGCAGGGGTATCGTCGTCGGTTGTTTTATATTCGATATCGTGAATGACCAATGACCCTGATTCACCTATTGTTTGTGCAAAGACAATGATTAGGTTTAATCCATCGCGTTCTGCTTCAGTCATGCCAGTTAAATCTAATTCTAATGTTTGTTCTGTTCCATCGGCGGTAATGGCTAGTTCAGTATTTACACCGCCACCTTCAATTTTAAATAGATAGTCTTGTCCGTCTTCACCTGTAAAGGTAAATTCTACCGTGTCATGAACGCCATCAAATGGAATGTTTGATAGTTGTGCATTGACATTATACCAAGGGTCAGGAATTGATGTATAATCAATCGTTACTTCTGATTCTGTTTCTTCTATTTCCATACCATAACCTGTCCATTCTGGATCTGGTAGGACAATTTCCTCTACCACTGTAATGGTACGTGTTTCTTCAGTTTCATTTCCAGCTTCATCACTAATCGTGTAAGTTAATGTATACTCTCCAGCCGTTGATGAATCAACACTACCTGTTACATGATCTTCGGTAATATCTAATTCCCCATCAACGTTATCGATTACAGTGACACCTTCTAAGGCATCAAAAGACTCGTCTATTTCTATAGTAGCATCGTCAATACCATTGATAGCAGGGCCTTCTGTGTCTTCAAAGTCATCTGGGTCAACCTCTTCGATGGTCACATTGTCTAAATATACGGTTGTCAGTAAATTGTCTGTACCAACCGTACCTTCAACTGTTCCCATTTCAAACAAGAGGGATCCATTCTCATTTGTTTCTTCAGTCATTGCAAACGTAAATGTATATGTATCCATTGTTGTTGTTAAATCAAAAATTTCTAGTTTTGATGGATGGAAATCACTGAAGTACGGTGCACCATCTAATATTTCTCCAACTTGTACATGAATTGCACGTGGTGCTAAAGCACGGGCATCAAAACTAACTTCATAAATTTTACCTTCTTCAAATGTGATGCCGCTATTTTGTAAACGCGGTTCCCACATTCCACCAGAAACACTGGTAATTTCAATTACCAATTCTTCATCTTCAACAGAATACGTTGCTTGTCCGCCTTCGTTCCCCGTTGTTGTATTCCAAATTGCCCAGCCTAATGAGAAATCACCGTTTGGAACCATTTCATCACCAACTGAACTAGGGTCGATAACAACTGTAATGTAACGGGTTTCTTCTCTTACATTACCCGCTTCATCTTCGACAGAATATTTAATGAAATAGGTTCCTGCTGAATCGACATCAAACGTACCAGTATAGGTAACATCTTCAGTAACATCACCGTCGGTATCATCTGTTGCAGTTACGTCATCCATAGGATCAAAATCTGCGCCTACAAAAATTTCAACATCTTCCACACCTTCAATTGTTGGTGCTGTAGTATCTGCTGGTGTATCGTCCTCATCAGGAACACATTCACCATCTACCAATGTTTCATCGTCGTCGCAGACGATATCATCAATATCGTCATCGTCGATGTCTTCACCAGTTAGGTCACATGCTGCCAACCCAAATGTAAATAAAACGAGTAAACTTAAAACTAAAATCTTTTTCATAAATTACTTCTCCTCCTTGTTTTTATTCATATATATAATAATTGAATCGTAAAGCCCGTCTCTAATAGCTTCTGCCAATGCACCTTCAATGATTGATGCATTGATGGTTTTAACTGTTCCTTCTTTAATGAGTTCGATTTTGTAAATATCACAGCGTTCATAAGTATGATCACGCGACGCATTAACATAGGTAACTTTAATATCTTTTAAAAATGTAAAATCTACGGTAAGGTCTTCTTTAAAGTAGTCTTTGTCAAGTTTTGGTTCAAACACCAGCTGTAAGGTTCCATCTTGATATTTAAATGGTTGTCCACCTGTCATCATGATTGCCCACATATTTAAAGTTTCTACTGTTGAACCGCTTAATCTAGCGAAGAACCCTTTTCCCTGTAAAGCCTTGTTTGGATTATTTGATGTGGCGATAAAACTAGAATTTTCTAAAGTGCTTCGTTTATACACTTCAGGGTCCATATTGCAAACCAAGTTGGTTTCGATGGCATTATAGTATTCTTTATACAGCCCTGCTTTTAATAAACCAAGTAAGTATTTATACGTCATATGTAGGAAGTTACTTTCGCGTTCTAGCCATCCTTTTGTGAAGGCATGTATTCTACCGATTTCATGGCTTTCATTATTAAGGCATCCACTGGTTTTATACATATTAAGCGCTTTGTCGTATAAATCTGAATTGTTTATTGTTTGATGCATTTCCTGTAACTTAATTTTATTAAACGAGGTTTTTAACAGCCTTGCAGGTGCCTCTAAGAAGGGCGTCAATGCGTGACGTTGATAGGTTGTTGCTTTAACGCGTTTGTAGCCGTTATGATATACGTGGTTTCCTTTTACATCATCAAGTGGTTTATATTTTGTCACATCGTAGCGTAAAAATGTTGGAATCACGGTTTTATATTCATCAAATAGTTGTTCGATGTTATGGGATAGTTCTGCTTTTAATGACTCGAGATACCCTTTTACATCGTGTATAGTAATGGTTTTTAGATGGCCTTGTAAACCAAAGCGGATTGCATCTCGGTATGTTTCACGGATATCGATGCGAGTTTCATATGTTGGCATGGTTTTTAATCCGTTAAATAATGTCTCTACTTCTACCGGTACAGTTAGTGGTCCGTTGGCGATATGGTCTAATAAGAAATCAACAATTCGTAAGGTTTCAATGCTTTCTGATACACCAGAACCAAGTAAGCCTGGTAAGCCATTCATCGCATCATTCCATCCAGGTTTTTCTGCTTCCATTTCAACACCGATGCCATCTGGATCTAGTTGACTGTGTTTGTTCATTGTTAGGATAAATAATTTAGTAAATAGGTTTGATGTATAATAATCATCATTGAGTTTTACCCAGTTTGGTCCATTGGGGTTAAGTCCTAACCGATCAATCTTTTCTTGATCAAAATGACGTAAACTGCCATATTGTCTAACATCCTTAGTGTTTTTAACAATCAATTTTTCTCGTTTTGGTCTGAGTGTTACCGGCGAATCAAAGTAATGATAATCCGTTCTTTCGTAAAGTATGGATTTCATTCGATCTGGATAAATACTTTCATAAGATTCAACCAAGTCTAAAATATACGTGAAATGATCAACCCAGTATCCTTCACCAAACGCTGCTTGGATTGAGGCATCTGAATGTTCAATAATGTCATTTAGGTACACGTCTTGTTTCACACGTGATTCAATGGCGTTGGCCTCGATAAAATTCACAAGGGTTCCGGGTGTAAATGGGTTATTTAAGAATGTTTTAATTTCCGCGTGTTTATTGGTGAAAAGGTTATTAATAAATGTATCAGCATCAACAGTGGTTTTTAATGTAAATGCAATCCCATTAACAGATAGCGGATTGTAGCCGTCAAGCCCGATCAAACTCGCAAAATGATGCACGTTGAAGTCTTCGACATCTTTATTAATGAACGTATCGATACGACGGTTTTGACATACATCCCTGAAGTTTCCGCTGCCTGTAGAAAAATACTCGGGCGCCAAACTAAAGAAATTGTAGTCTCGTTCTAAATCACCGTGGCGTCTTGCGTATAAATGATAAATGGTATTTCCAATTTTTTCAGGGTAACCACCTCTTAGTAAATTATCTAAATAGTTTTGTTTAATATAAGCATCAAATATCGGTTTTGCTGTATGGGTTTCCACATCATTTAATAATGTTTGTACTGTTTCAATGGCTTCAGCATATTTTGCATCAATAACCCCTGGTGTCATAATTTTAGGTGCGAATGCTTTTACAATATCAAATGATGCTGCATGTCCACTTAAGGCATGAATTGTTAATGTTTCTTTTGACTTAAGTGTCATTGATTTAGGTAAGAATGCACTAGCGAAGACATTTGTTGTCACTTGGTCTTTCGATTCTAGCGAAGTTAGTGAATTTTCAATCAATCCTTGTGGTACTGTTTTTGCGGTATTGTATCCAAATACTAACGATGTATCAACAATTGGTTTAAGTAGCTCATCATCAGTAAACCCAAAATAGAAGTTGCCATCATCTACGGTTTTCACTTCGCTGGTATCGCCTGTTGATGCACGCAACGTAAAGTAAGGCAAATGCGTATCTAAATGTTTGACATCAGCCCAACTTGCGAGTAAGTTTGAGGTCATTTTAAAACTGGCGTTTTGAATTCCTGAAGGCAGAATTTCTGCAATTCCGTCGAGCAACTCGATTGACTGTTCTACGTTAGCTAAGTTGGTAATCTCTACTTTTCTTACTAAAGCAGCGAGCGGTTCATTTGGTAATCCGAAATAGGTAATCTTGGTTTTAAGTTTAAGATCGGTGTTTTCTTCTTCTATGGTAAACGATGTATAATTAATGGTCATTTTATGTGGATATGGACTGTCTACTTTAAACGGTTCATACACCATGTTGTTTGTTTTAATGAAGGTTCTAAACCCAGTGATTGGTGTTGTTTCGTAGGCTTTATTCGCAGGAGTAAACGCCATGATGGGATGGTTTTTATCTTGCAAGCCATACCCACTTATGCCTTGACCTCTATTGACATAAAACGCCCATAATGGGATTCCCATGCGTCCTGCAACACCGGGTAAAAAGTTCGCGAACGGACTTTGTTGGTTAAAGTTTTTTACCACAAAGGCGTCTTTATCATAGTAGTAGTTTGTCATTATGCCTCACCCCGTAAAATTAATGTTGAAATACTTTGTGCTGTGATTGTTAAATGCGTATTATCAATGGTGATTGTTGCATCAGTATCCGATTCATTTTGAATAACAATCGCAATACTGTCATCAGGATTCACAAATGCAACATGCTTTAACCTATCACTTGAAAGTGTAGATGCGATGCGTTTGGCACCAGGTTGAACATGCGCGCTAAAATGCTTAATGGCATAAAAAGATGGGTTGTAATGGACAGTTTGTGTCTTACGGTCAAAAATAATCGGTGCATCACAATAGTTGCCTACATGATTGGGTCCACCTTGTTCATTAAGCAACAAGTTCCAATCGATATGGCCTTCATTATAATGACTAAAATCTCCTATCATATTTCGTGCATAACGTGCAGCTGTTCTAAACTCACCGAGCGCGACACCGCCTTCAATGGTTCCTTCTG
>CAYNAA010000003.1:0-78527 GCA_964395055.1 uncultured Candidatus Izemoplasmatales bacterium
ATGAATCATTACATTTTGAAAAAATAAATATATTAAAAGATGCTTGGAAAGATCAATTGGGTAATTTAAGAACCGCCATTGAGTATAAACTTACAAGAGAAACGTTCAAAAACAATGAAGCGTTTTATACACAAACCATACCTAAGTAGGTAAAAAGAGGTGTCTATGATAAAAACCACATTATGTTATATCATCAAAGACAACAAGTATTTGATGCTTTACCGCGACAAACACAAAAAAGATCCTAACTATTTAAAATGGCTAGGACTTGGTGGAAAATGTCATAAAGAAGAAAGTACCGACGCGTGTATGCTTAGAGAAGTCAAAGAAGAAACGGGTCTAACGATTACACAGTATAGCTACCGCGGCATTGTGCATTTTAAATCAAATCTTCATCCCGACGAAACGATGCATGTCTATACCGCAACGGAGTATAAAGGCACACTGCATCCTTGTAATGAAGGCACGCTAAAATGGATTGATAAAACACGTGTTTTATCACTACCCATGTGGGAAGGCGACCAGGTTTTTTTAACACTTCTAGAAAAAGATGCACCATTTTTTACGCTGAATTTAATATATCAAGAAGATGCATTAGTAGAAAAATCTCTTATATTGAATGAAGCGTCACAAAAAACCATAGGAAAAGGTTAAAAATATGACAATAGACAAACAAAAATTAGATACATATTTATCTAAAGTTAAACACAGCGTACCAACACTACAAGTATATATTGAAAGCGGTAAAACCGAGGATGTATACCAGTTCTCTAGTACACATTTAAATCAAACATTTCACAGTGCGAGTGTCGGCAAAGTTTTTTGTGCAACATTAATAATGAAAGCGATAGAAGAAGCACGGTTATCTCTTGACTCACGCATAACAGATTATCTCGATAATACAATGCTCAACAATTTATTTGTGTATAAGGGTGTTGATTATAAAGATTCGGTCACGGTTGAAATATTGCTTAACCATACGTCTGGTGTCAACGATTATTTCGAAGGAAAAACAATTAACAATACCCCGTTTTTAGACTCTGTGTTTAAGCAAAAAGATCACCTATATACACCGAAAGAATTACTCGATTTTACTCGCCATCATCAACACGCCGTTGGCAAGCCGAAGGACCGCTTTTATTATTCTGATACTGGATATGTTTTACTTGGATTATTACTTGAAGCAGTTTATAGCATGCCTTATTACAAGATTTTAAAAGAAAAACTTATTACACCATTAAACCTAACGCAAACAGCACTGTGCTTTCACGATCCAAATTTTAATCAAAAAGCGTTAGCGCCACTGTATTTTAACCATCAAGACATGTCACAAGCCACAAGTTTAAGTTGTGATTATTCAGGCGGTGGGTTACAAACAACAACCAAGGATTTAGCATCTTTTTTAAAAGCCCTATTTCAAGGGAATATTATAAGCAAAAAAAGTTTACAAAAAATGATGCATACAAAATACCGTTTCCACGGGATTATGCGGTATGGTCTAGGACTAGTTGAAATTAAGTTTCATAAAATCATGCCATGGAAACTAAACTACCCAACGTTATATGGTGGATTAGGCAGTTTGTCAGTCCATGCGTTTTACGACCCTAAACATGACGATGTCTATATTATTAATCTTGGAGATGCCAGTAAAATGCGCTTAAGTTTCATGGTTTTAACACGACTTGCGCGTGAATTAAAAAGAATAAATAGAAATCTTACATAATATTTGTAAGGTTTTTTATCTTTATCTTTACTTTTGAAGCTACACCAAGTAAAATAAATATAAACAAATGTTTAGTTTAAAACAAAAGTTAGTAGGTGCGATATGTCACTTAATAAAAACGAAGAAAAAGTATTATCACTACTAAGAAAAGATCCTTATAGTAGCCAACAAGTTATTGCCGGTAAATTAGGATTATCTCGGCCTGCCGTGGCGAATCTCATTTCGACTTTGCAGGAAAAAGGCTATATCCTTGGTAAACCGTATGTGTTAAAAACCATGGAGTATGTTACCTGTGTTGGTGGGGCTAACGTTGATTATACCTTAAGATTAAACCAGGATATTGTCTTATCGACATCCAATCCTGTTTCTTCACACACATCATTGGGTGGGGTGATTAGAAATGTTGCTGAAAATTTATCAAGACTGAATCATTCTGTCTCTTTAATGACATGTGTTGGGAATGACCATGCTGGGGAGACTTTACTCAAAGAATCGCGCAAACTTATGGAAGTCTTTGCGAGTGATGTGATTAATAACGCCACAACAGGGAGTTACTACTCTGTTATAGAACCCAATGGTAATATGTATGTTGGCTTGGCCAATATGGCAATCAATGAGGTTATGACACGGTCTTGGATCATTGAACATAAACGCCACCTTAGACTTAGCAAATGGATTATTGCCGATACAAACATGCAAAAAGATGCGCTTGAAGCCCTCATTGAATTCGCGAACAATGAACATAAAAATCTTGTTATAATTGGGGTATCTGGACCAAAAATGGCCCATGTTCCAAACGATTTAACTGGTGTTCATACAATGATTTGTAATGTTGATGAAACGCAAGCCTACTTTGATACTGACGAAACCCAAATAGAAAAACTTGTTCAATTATTGAAAGATAAAGGCGTAAAGCATGTCGTTATCACAAACGGTAAAGCAGGATCAGCCTATTTAGATAAGGACACAGTATCATTCCATCCGGCAAAGCGGATTGAAGATAGCGAGGTTGTTGATGTTACTGGTGCAGGGGATGCCTTTAGTAGCGCTGTTGTTCACGGACTTATACATAAGCAATCCTTAAAAGATAGTGTTAAGCTAGGCACCATCAATGCCTACTTAACCATAGCTTCACCCGATGCCGTAAATAAAAATCTATCCATTAATCTATTAGAAAAGGAGGTATAATAATGCATACATTTGAAACCTATTTAGATATTAAGCCAGAAGTACAAGAAGCCCTTAAAAACCATAAACCCGTAGTTGCCTTAGAATCAACCATCATCTCACACGGGATGCCTTACCCTGATAATGTCACCATGGCAAAAAAAGTTGAAGCGATTATTAGAGAAGAGGGCGCTATTCCCGCGACCATTGCCATTATGAATGGGAAAGTAAAAATTGGTCTTACCGATGACGATTTAGAAACATTAGCGAAAGCCGAGATAGTACATAAAGTATCACGTCGTGATATAGCATCTGTTATTAGCCAAAAGGAACTCGGCGCAACCACGGTTGCCTCTACGATGATTTGTGCATCCATGGCAGGCATTAAGTTTTTTGTAACTGGTGGAATCGGCGGTGTCCATAAAGGCTATGAAACAACCCTTGATGTTTCAGCTGATTTAGAAGAACTTGCAGAGACTAATGTTACGGTTATTTGTGCCGGCGCCAAAGCAATCTTAGATTTACCTAAAACCATGGAATATTTAGAAACCAAAGGGGTTAGCGTGATTGGCTATCAAACTGATGTACTTCCTGCCTTTTATACAAGAGAATCTGATATAAAATTAAGACACAGTGTCAAAGACACCAAACAATTGGCACATATCCTTTACACAAAAGATCAGCTTAATCTAAAAGGCGGTACGTTGATCGCGAACCCAATTCCTAAAGAAGCTTCTTTAGATAAAGCGTATATGGACACCATCATTAATAAAGCCGTAGCGCAAAGTGTAAAAGACAAGATTAAAGGAAAAGATGTAACGCCGTACTTGCTTAAAGCCATTGTCGAAGCTACTGAAGGTAAAAGCCTACAAGCCAATCTAGCCCTTGTTTATAATAACGCCCGTGTTGGCGCGCAGCTTGCTAAGGCATATTTCACCATAGAATCATAAAAAAATAACACTGTATGTAAAAACATTATCAAAAAATATAAAATTAAAGCTGAAAGACAATGCGATAAGACATCGCATAAAAGGAGTGTGTGTGTGCCAACAATTCAATTAAAAAAAGTCACCGTAGATAATTTTGACAAAGTGGTTGCCTTATCAAAAACCTTAACTGAGGCCCAACAAAAATGCGTTGCTCCAAATATGGTTTCGCTTGCTGAAGCCTATGTTGAACCAGACCGTGCCTGGCCTAGAGCCATCTATTTAGATGATGAACCTATCGGCTTTATCATGCTTGCACTACATGAAGACGAGGTGCCTAAAGAAGACTGGCCAGCCTACTATTTATGGCGGTTTATGATTGCCAAAGCCTACCAAGGCAAAGGTTATGGAACTAAGGTATTAGACATGATTATAGAAAAATGTAAACGTGATAAGCAAGCCTATCTTTATACATCGTGTGATATGGAAGGGGATCAACCTTATCTTTTTTACATTAACTACGGCTTTATCGATACTGGCAAAAATGATGGCGAACAAATACTAAAATTACCCATTAAATAACTAAACTATTGGCATCCCTATTCACGGTGAGTAGGGATGTTTTTATGATACTATTTTGTTAAGAATACGTTAATATATAGAAAATATTAATCGTATATGATAATATATAGATGAAAATAAATATAGATAGTTATCTATAAAGAAAGGATGACGCGATGGAACACGACATGGCGAATATATTTAAAGTTTTATCTGATAAGAACCGTCTAGAAATTATTGAATTATTGTTAAAGGGAGAAACATGCGGATGTACATTGATCGAAAAACTGCCAATATCTCAACCCACACTTTCATATCATCTTAAATTACTTACAGAATCAGGGCTAGCCTATACCAAAAGAGAAGGCAATAAAACCAATCATTATATTAATAAAGACACCTTCGATGACGTCATTCAGTTTTTAACAAATCTAAAAAACACGCAACTTGATGCGTGTCATATCATTAATGAGGAGGAATCACAATGAGAAAAAAAGTTGCATTTGTATGTGTCCACAATAGCTGTAGAAGTATTATGGCAGAAGGCTGGGCGAAACATCTAGGGAGTGATGTCATTGAGGCGTATTCAGCTGGGACAGAAGAATACGACGCCCCAAAACCAATGGCGATTGAAGTGATGGAAGATGCAGGCGTTAATATGGACCACGCAGAAAGTAAACTATTAAACAAAATACCACAGCCGCTAGATATCCTGATTACGATGGGCTGCGGTGTTGAATGCCCATATGTTCCAACCAAACACCGTGAAGATTGGGGCATTGATGACCCAAGCGGTGGACCTAAAGAAGATTTTGCGGTGACCCGCGATATTATTAAATCAAAAGTAGAGATACTTATTACGCGTATCAATCAAGGAGAATTTGATGAGTAAATCAACAAAAGCCATCAGCTTTTTTGAAACATATTTAACCGTTTTTGTACTTATTTGTATGGGTATCGGGATACTAATCGGACAATACCTATCGGTAATTCCTGAGTTTTTAAATCAATTTGAAGTGTATAATGTCAATATTCCGATTGGAATTCTCATTTGGATTATGATTTATCCAATGATGTTAAAGATTGATTTCTTATCAGTTAAGCACGTTGGTAAAAAACCTAAAGGCTTATATCTTACTTGGGTGGTCAACTGGTTAATTAAACCTTTTACCATGTTTTTAATTGCCAGTGTGTTTTTCTTAGTCATATTTAAACAGATTATTCCTAATGACCTAGCGAATGACTATTTGGCAGGGGCTGTGATTTTAGGTGCTGCACCGTGTACGGCAATGGTATTTGTTTGGAGTAGTCTAACGCGCGGAAATCCAGCATATACATTAGTTCAAGTCGCCACCAATGATATTATTATTTTGATTTTATTTGTCCCAATTGTTGGGTTACTGCTTGGTATTGGTGGGTTTGCTGTGCCGTGGGGAACGTTATTCTTATCGGTTGTTTTATTTGTTGTCGTTCCACTCGTCGCGGCTTCACTGACACGGTATTATATGATTAAACATAAAGGATTAGAATATTATAATGAGAAGTTTATTCCTAAGTTTAGTAAAATCACCATTTCAGGATTATTGCTTACGCTGATTTTAATCTTCTCATTACAAAGTGACCTGATTGTCAATAATCCCCTTCATATAGTGTTAATCAGTGTGCCGCTTATCATTCAAACATTCCTAATTTTCTTTATTGCCTATTCAGCCGCCAAAGCATTGAAATTACCACATGATGTCGCTGCCCCAGCAGGGATGATTGGGGCAAGTAATTTCTTTGAACTCGCGGTAGCCGTCGCAATCGCCTTATTCCCACTTAATCCAGGGGTTGCGCTTGCGACCATCGTCGGCGTATTAGTGGAAGTGCCTATTATGTTGCTTTTAGTTAAAATTGCCAATAAAACAAAACATTGGTTTCCCACAAAAACCAATGAAGAACAGCCAGTATAAACCTTTTCATATAAAAACCCAATCATCGAATGATTGGGTTTTTAATAGGTCTTATTTATGAACTTTTTGGTAGAGTTTGTCTCTTGCGATTACCATACGTTCAGGTAAGCTTATCGTATCTCTTATTTTTTTATAATCATCATAAGCAGCAATTAAACCCTTTTCAAATGGCGTATCTTTTTTAACAAATTGCTTAATCTTATCTGGCTTTAATACGATATCAATCGCAAAGAACGGAAACACATGATTGAGATTAACATCCGTGTCGTTTTGATCGACAATGACTTTATGGGCTTTTTTACCAACAATTTTACTACATGCATCAACCCATGAAGTAAATGTTTCATGGGTACTTAAGCCAACATTATAGACACCACCAGGAATCGTATTGTCCAATGCTTTTTCAGTGTACATTGCCAAGTCTTTTACATAGACAAACTGTGCTTGATTGTTGGTTTTAGGAATATAAATTGGCATCTCGTTTTCAAGAAGATGAAATAACAAGCGTTCACGTAATATATAATTATCTTCGCCATAGACATAGGGTGGTCGGTAGATGATTAATTGATCATCAGTAAAGATACTTTGGAAATACGCTTCACAAGCAATTTTATTTACTGCATAATCTTTAAATGGGGATTCACCTAAGAGAGATACCGTTTCATCATATGGAACAGGTTCTTTAATATCGTATACTGCACTCGTACTAATGAATACATATTTTTTAAGTGATGGTAAATGTAATGAAGAGACCAAAATTTCTGCTTGTTTTGGTGTAAAACAAGAAATATCTACGACATAATCAAACGTTTCACCTTGTAATAGATCCTCTATTTTGTCTTGCTTATTTCGGTCACAAATAAGTTCTTTAACTAGGGGATCATTTAGCGGGTTATTTCCACGGTTTAACACAGTCACTTTGTATGTTTCTTTTAATGCATTGACAACATGTTTACCGATAAAATACGACCCACCCATAACTAAAACTGTTTCCACAAAATCATCCTTTCAATGAATGTAGGGCATTGACTAAACGGTCAATCCCTTGTTTTAATTGTGTCTTTGATACGGCTAAATTAAAGCGAATAAATCCGTGATAATTGGTACCAAATTTTGATCCTTCTGATGGCAATACGTTATGTGCTTTAAAAGCATTAAAGAGTGTAGGTTCATCCGTCTTATAACAGCGTAAATCAATCCAAGCTAAAAAGGTTCCTTCTAAAGGCGCTATGGTGATATGTTCATGCGTTGACTTTAAGGCATCTTTAAGCATGATGTAGTTTGCATAAATATGCTCGTTTTGCTTATCAACCCATTCTCCTCCGTATTGGTAGGCTGCTTTAAGTGCGGTTAATGCAAAGATGTTTTGGTGGTGTAAATAATCGCGCTTATAAGCAGTCATGATTGGGTCTGCAAGCTTAGCATTTTTGACAATCATATTGGCAATATGAAGTCCTGCGATATTAAATGTCTTGCTGGCGGCTGATAAAATAATGATATTATCGTAATCATTAAAAAACGCCCCAACTGAAACAAACGCATAGCCTTTCATAATCACATCCGCATGAATTTCATCACTGACGAGTAATACATCATATTGTTTACAAAGCATGATTATTCGTTTGACCTCATCATGGGTGAATACTCTTCCTAATGGATTATGCGGGCTCGACAACAGAAGCAATTTTGCCCCTTGTTTAAACAGCACTTCTAATTGGTCAAAATCCATGGTGTAATGATTGTTTTCATTTATAAATGGATTAACACATTGTGTCCGGTTGTGGTTCTTTATAACTTCATAAAATTTATGATAAACCGGCGTTTGAATTACGACACCATCTTCCTTGTTCGTAAACAACTTAAGGATTAAGCTAATTGCATTAAGGACGCGTGGTATCGGATAAATCCATGATTCTTTCACAGTATAATGGTATCTGTCATTTATCCATGATTGAACAATGCGTCTGTAGTCTTGGCCTTCGTAAGTATAGCCAAAAGCACCATGCTTAGCGCGCTTGATTAATGCGTGTTTGATCGCTTGCGCGGTTTCATAATCAGCATCCGCAATCGAAAAAGGGATGGTCTCACTTTTGACTATGTCCCATTTAATCGCATCCGTTTTTTTACGGTTCAATGTTTTAAACTCATCCATAGTATCACCTACCCTCATTATAGAGAAAATTTTTCTAAATAACAACACCCATACACAGAAATAATAGTACAATTGCTTTGACACGCATAGTAATAGATGATACAGTATGGGTATCAAATAAATCCCTAATCTACCAAAGGAGTTAATAAAATGAAAACAGCAATTATAACCGATTCCGGTGCGAACTTAACCGAATCTTTTTTAGAAAAACACGATAATGTCTTTATGATTCCTCTAATGATTACCATTGACGGTGAAACATATAGAGACCAAGTTGATATTTCCTCAGAAGATGTCTATGCAAAGCTAGATAATCATAAAGTTACGACAAGTTTACCAAGTTTAGACGATTTAACCGATGTCTTAGAAACCATTAAAAAGGCTGGGTATACCGATGTTTTGGCACTGAATTTGTCATCAAACTTAAGTGGAACATTTAATGCCTTCCGTCTGGTATTTGAAGATGAAAAAGACTTAAATATCACACATTACGATTCAAAAACGTTAGGTGGCGGATTAAGCATCTTAGTTGAAGACGCTGTCAGGCTGCTTGATGATGGGGTGTCAATTGAAGAAATCATTGTTCATCTAAATCAAGTGCGTTATCATGACAGCATTGCCATTTATACCATCGATACCCTTAAGTACTTAAAACGTGGTGGACGTATTGGTAAAGTAGAAGGTACTATCGGAAATATTTTACGCGTCAAACCGATTATTACTGTTGATGATGATGGTGTGTATGAAACGCTATCAAAAACATGGGGCTTACAACGCGCATTATTACAAATGAAAACGATGATAAAAGATATGTTTAAAGACGAACCAATCGACCTCATCGTCCACTACGGTGATGATCCTGATAAAGCACAAAGTTTGTCGGAAAAACTGCAAAATGAACTCAATGTTAGAAACGTATCACTCGTTAAACTAACTCCGGTCCTTGGCGTGCATACTGGACCAGCACTGTTTGCCTATATAGCTAAAAGAGTCACATCGTAGGTTGTATCTTTATTTAGCGCATGCTAAAATAAGGATAACTCAACAATAAAGGTGTGAAGACATGATTGATTTTAGAAGCGATACGGTCACAAAACCAACCGATGCGATGCGTGAAGCGATGAAAACAGCGGATGTTGGTGATGACGTCTATGAAGATGATCAAACGATTAAAGCGTTAGAAACATTAGCCAAAGACCTAACTGGAAAAGAAGCCGCTTTATTTGTCCCAAGTGGGACTATGGGTAACCAAATTGCCATCATGACACATACGCGACGCGGGGATGAAATCATCGTCGGTGAACACGCACACATAAAAAATTATGAAGTGGGTGCAGCAAGTGTCTTATCAAGTGTTAGTTATCATCTTGTTCCTGAAACAGATGGAATGATGGATCTTGGCGCATTAAAAAAAGGGATACGTGGGGATGACATTCATTACCCAGATACGTCCCTTATTTGCATAGAAAATGCCCACGGTAGTGGTGTTGTTGCCCCACTACCTTATATGAAAGATGTTTATGCCATAGCTAAAGCGCACAACCTTAATGTCCATCTTGATGGGGCTAGGCTATTTAACGCGGCAACCCATCTTAATTGTGATGTAAAAACGATAACCCAATACGCTGATTCTATTATGTTTTGTTTATCTAAAGGCTTAGCCGCACCGATTGGCAGCCTGCTTGTAGGCACAACCGATTTTATTAAGCGTGCCCGCAAATACCGTAAACTCTTAGGTGGGGGCATGCGCCAAGTCGGCGTTTTAGGCGCGCCAGGACTCATTGCTTTAAAGACCATGCGTCTTCGTCTGAAAGAAGATCACGACAATGCACACTATCTAGCTGAATCACTAAGAACTTTACCAGGGTTCACCGTTGATATGACGCATCGAGATATTAACATGGTCTTTGTCCGCATTGACTATGATAAAGATGCGTTTGCTGATTATTTAAAAACCAACCACAACATCATTGTGGGCGGCTATAAAGATGACTATATGCGACTTGTTTGTCATAACGACATAACCAAAACCGATATTGATGCGTTTATCAACGCCATTAAACATTTCATAAAAGCATAAATAAACGTCCTTAACCTCGCTGGTTAAGGACGTTTTTGTTGGTATAAAGTATGAGATAGGATATTGCTGCAACCACGATAATGCCAATGTATAACCCTCGGGTTTTGTTTAATGCATCGAGTAATAACCCACTTGAAGACACCCCAATAATTGCGCCAACGCCATACGCCGTAAAAAGCATACCGTAGCGTTTACTATAATTATTTAAGCCATACATCGTTTTAATGGCATTGGGTGCAATCGCCAGCCATGCGCCTAAAATAAACCAAAATCCAGTAAATGATAATAAGTAAAGCACATAATATGAGCCATTGTTTAGATAGGCTATTACACCACTAAAGAGTAACACAAAAAGAACACTTGCCATCACTGAGGTAACCTTAAACCGATCACTTAAAAAGCCAAATAGCACCCGTGATAATCCGTTTGCTAAAGCAAATACTGTCATCCCAATAGTGACTAATACTGGTGTAAACTGATAATATTGAACACCGACTTGATAAGATAACCCAATCATCATCAACCCGATGGTTGTTCCAAGTAAAAATAATCCGTACAATATTACAAAGCGTCTATCGATGCTTATCGAACTAATATGTATAGATATGGGGGTTTCATGTTTATGTGTTTTTGTTAAGACTGCAGTTGTAAGCATCAAAATAGCAAACACACTTAAACCCATAATAATAAACGTTTGATGTAAAGAAAACTGTGTAAGTAGGGTTCTTATAAATGGTGCCGTCACCAGTGGTGACAAGCCAAACCCACCTAATACTAGCCCAGTATAAAATCCACTATTTTGTTTAAACAAAGACTGAATCAACATAATTGGAATACCGTAAAGCATGCCAACACCGGTTCCAATAAACACACCATACATAATAACCAATCCGAAAATGGTAGATGTGAATCCAGCCATAATCCACCCAAAGAAAATAAAGAAAACCCCTATAAAGCCAATATTTTTTATTGTATTAAAGGTTAAAAACCGTCCAGTAAGCACCATTGCAAGTGCATAAAAAATCAAGGAAGTCATATAGGGAAGCCCACTTAAAAATGTATTGACATGGTATTCTGTTTCAACAGGAATTCTAAAGACACTCCATGTATAAACGGACCCAAGTATTATCATCATTATTAAACTCGTAATAATTACTATTGTTTTGTTCATGGTGAAACACCTCATTGTTTGATTGTCAAATCACTTATACAATAATAATAAAAAAACACCAAAAAATCAATAGAAACAACGAAAAGATACAAAAAAACTATGTAAGCGTATTCTTTTATACTAGGGATATAATCACGACTATAAATAGCCCCTTAATATAGGGGCTATCCATCGCTTGCATGACAATTATTTTTTATACTCATTTTTTATAAATCGCAATATAAAGCGGTTTCAAGGATGTGTCATCATTGACAAACGATTCATATATGGTATTATATAATAGAAATAAAAAAGCAATGTAATAATTACATAAGTAAAATAAAAATGACATCATATTCGTATGATGTTTTTTTTTATTAAACCACTCGCGCGCATTCATTATGTAATGGTGCGCATTTGTAAAGGAGAAAAGTATGAATCATATTGAAGTTAAAAACTTGTATAAGATTTTTGGCCATCATGCCACAAAAGCATTAAAAATGAGTCGCGAAGGCATGACAAAAGAAGACATCTTAAAAAAAACCGGAAATACGATCGGGGTTAACGAGGCCTCGTTTGAAGTAAAAAAAGGAGAGACCTTTGTGGTTATGGGGTTATCTGGTAGTGGAAAGAGTACCTTAATCAGAATGTTAAACCGTTTAATTGAACCTACATCAGGTCAAATCAAAGTGAACGGTGATGATATTGTTCAAATGAATAAAGAACAATTAAGACATTTACGCCGTAAACAAATGGGAATGGTATTTCAAAATTTTGGATTACTACCACACCGTAACGTGGTTAAAAATGTATACTACGGTTTAGAAATCCAAGGGGTTGATGAAGCCACACGCCGGAAAAAAGCTTATGAAGCCTTAGAACTCGTTGGCTTGAAGGGCTATGAAGAATCACGACCTGATGAATTAAGTGGGGGAATGAAACAACGGGTAGGTTTAGCTAGAGCGCTGGTTTCTGACCCAGATATTTTACTCATGGATGAAGCGTTTAGTGCGCTTGATCCATTAATAAAGAAAAACATGCAAGATGAGCTCATCAACCTACAAATGAAAATGCATAAAACAATTATTTTTATTACCCATGATTTAGATGAAGCGTTAAAACTTGGGGACCGCATCGCAGTGATGTATAATGGAAAAATTGTACAAATTGGTACACCAGAAGAAATATTAACCAATCCAGCCAATGACTATGTCCGTGCGTTTGTCGAAAACGTTGACCGTTCTAAAGTCATTAAAGCAGAGTCGATAATGAAGAAACCACGTGCTGTGGTTGAATCAAAAGATGGACCAAAAGCAGCCCTTCGCAAGATGGACCAAGAAGAGATTTCAAGTATTTTTGTTACGGACAGTGAAGGTATCTTAAAAGGGATTATAACTGCAGACGATGCAAAAGAGTTGGTTGATGAAGGCAAACGCTCCATCAAACAAATTATTAAAAATGTAAAATATAAAACCGGACCAGATACAACCATTGCTGAATTGCTTCCAATGGCAACCAAAGCGCAATATCCCATTGCAGTGGTTGATAATTTCGATCATCTACTTGGTGTTGTCGTTAGAGTTTCTGTAATTGCCGGGATAAGAGGCAAAAAAGAAGGTGAAGCCAATGCCTAATTTCTTTACGCTACCAGCCCTTCCAATTGGAAAGTGGTTTGAAGCAGTTATTGACTTCTTAGTGGATAATTTTAGTGGCATATTTGATTTTATTAGTTTAATTATTGATAACTTAGTTATTATCTTTGGAAATATTTTAGCATTTCCACCGAGTTTGATACTTGCGTTATTGTTTGCCGTCTTAGCGTATTTTATCGCCAGCAAGTGGCTCGCGGTAGGTACCTTTATTGGACTCGTATTAATTGATTCTATTGGCTTATGGGATAGTGCGATTTTGACACTTGCACTGGTCTTAGTTTCATCATTACTTGCGTTATTACTCGGAATACCAATCGGTATTTTAGCCGCTAAATACAAAAAGTTTGGCGATGGATTTGTTAGACCAATATTAGACTTTATGCAGACCATGCCAGCTTTTGTATATTTGATTCCGGCTGTTATCTTATTTAGTACTGGGAACCCAAGTGGGGTTATTGCAACGATTATTTTTGCGATGCCACCGGTCGTAAGACTTACAAAACTTGGTATTGAACAAGTTCCTGAAGAAGTTATCGAAGCAGCCAAATCCATGGGTTCAACATCACAACAAATGCTTATTAAAGTGCAACTACCTGTGGCGATGCCAACCATTTTAGCAGGAATTAACCAAACGATAATGTTATCACTATCAATGGTAGTTATTGCCTCGATGATTGGTGCTAAAGGGCTTGGAGCTGATGTACGATCTGCGCTATCACGAGTAGACATTGGACCAGGATTTGAAGCCGGTATTGCGGTTGTAATATTGGCGATGATTTTAGATCGTATGACACAAGCCATCGGTAACAAAAAGAAAAAACCAACGCAACAGATTTAATTTAACTAGTAATGTATTACTAAATAAATAATAAATTCTATAGGAGGAATTATTGTATGAAAAAACTATTTGCACTACTTGTAACGTTAACCTTTGTATTCACATTAGCTGCATGTACAGATTCAAGTGACGAAGGTGTTATTGTCGGGATTGACCCAGGCGCAGGTATCATGGCTGCTACAGATGAAGCCATTGAAACATATGGATTAGATTATGAATTAGAAGCGTCAAGTGGTCCTGTTATGATGACAGAGCTTGAACAAGCGTATGAAAACGAAGAATTTGTTGTTGTCACAGGATGGGAACCGCATTACATGTTCGCAGACTATGACCTAAAATTCTTAGAAGACCCAGAAGGCGTATATGGTGATGTTGAAAACATCCATACCATTGCCCGCAAAGATATTCGTGATGACTTACCAGATGTTGCGACATTCTTAGAAGACTTCTATATGACTGGTGAAGAACTCGGTGGTCTTATGGGCGACATGAATGAATTTGGAGATGACATGACAGAATTAGAAATTGCCCGTCAATGGATGTCAGAAAATACCGAACTTTATGAAGCTTGGCTACCAGAAAATATTGACGGAACCGACAAAACAGTTGATCTTTATTATGTAAACTGGGCTGAAGGTGTCGCAATGACATATTTAGTTGCCGCTATTTTAGAGGATGAAGGTTACACCGTAACAACAACAGAGGCCGATCCTGGAATCGTCTTTACAACAATCGCTCAAGGCGATGCAGACGCATTCTTAGATGGTTGGTTACCTGTAACACATGGGTCATATCAAGAACAATATGAAGATGACTATTTAGACCTTGGATATAACTTTGAAGGGGCACGTATTGGCCTTGTCGTACCAAGCTATGTAGAAATTGATAGCATTGATGAACTCAATGACTTATTAGAATAATAAACCAATTAAAACGCTCCATTTGGAGCGTTTTTAATTTGTTGTGTTTTAATTGAGATATATGATAAAATAAAAGAAGATAAGATTGAAAGGAGATTTCCAATGGAAAGAAAAGCAATGAAACAACGTGCAAAAAACTTAATGCGTGAAAATCATGGTATGTACATCGTGATGGCTTTAGTACCGCTGCTTATCTTAGGTGCTGCCGGTGGCGCGACATTAGGACTTGCGGCAATCTTTTTAGCTCCAGTATTAGTTGGACAAGCCCTTTTCTTTATACGGTCGAACGAAACTGAAGCAAGCAAAACTTTACAAATTGAACTCTTATTTGATGGGTTTAAAGAGAATCGATATTTAAAAAATGTTGCCTACTTATTACTTAGAGATATATTCATCTTTTTATGGATTTTATTACTTATCATACCAGGCATCATCAAAAGTTTAGCTTATGCACTTGTACCGTATTTACTCGCAGATAAAACAGTTGATTTGCTTGATGAAGACCCAATTACAAAAAGCCGTAAAATGATGGACGGTTATAAATGGGAATTATTCGTGTTACATTTATCATTTATTGGCTGGTTTATCCTCGGTGCATTAACCTTGGGAATTTTAACCATTCTTTATGTTCTTCCTTATTACCAACAAACTATGGCAATCTTTTATCAAAAAGTAAAAGACAATTATGACCCAAAAGTCAAAGAAGGCTTTCCGCAATATTGAAACGTCTCAATAGAGGCGTTTTTTTCTTTGGCATATTAGTGTCTCACTTTATTATGTCTTACAATATGGTATAATATTACTATAAATACTTGTACACAAAAAAATAGGAGGTTATATTTTGTACGAGATTGTTGAAGATTTTACGCATGATATTTTTAAAGAAAAAGAGGGACCGTTTGTATCCATTTACCAAAATGTGCACAAATCCCCATCAGAAACACAACAAGATATCATTCAGTTTAAGAATCATCTAAAAACCATTGAATCATCACTAAAAGAAAAATACGAAGATTCATTAATACATACGATATTAGACCAACTTAAACCACTCAAAGAAGAGAAGGATTTTTGGAATTCCAATCGTGAGGCCGTCGCAATATTTGCCTCGCGTCATGACTATGTTGTCTTTCGCTTAAACCGACCAGTCCAAGACAAAGCGATTGTTGCAGATAGTTTTCATATCAAACCCCTTATACGGTATTTTCAAACCCGTGGAACATTCGATGTATTGGCACTCAACAAAGAATCATTCACGCTATTTACGTGTACCCAAGATACCTGCCATGAAGTTGCCTTTGAACCGGGGGTACCAGTAACTAAAGAAGAAGTCCTTGGACAGTTGGATGAAGAAGGATACTTATCACATGCCTCATATAATGGCGCAAACGGTCAAGCAATGTATCACGGACACGAAGACAACAAAGACATTATCGAAAAAGACACAGAACGGTATTTTCGTTATGTTGACCACTTTATTAATGATACCTACTCTAAACCAACCAATCGTCCGCTTGTCTTATGGACCCTTCCTGAACACCAAGGTGAGTTCCGTAAAATCACTAAAAACACCCATCTTTTAGAAGAGGGTGTCAGACATTCGGATAAAGAATTAACAGAAGCAAAAGTCAGAAAAGAAGCATGGACTATTGTTGAACCAGAATATAAAAAAGAAATCCAGCATATTATTGATACCTATGAACTCTCATTATCAAAAGGCTTAGCCTCAGATAATATTAACGAAATCGGCAAAAAAGCCATTGCGGCCAATATCGATACCGCAATTATCGAATCCGAAAAAACAATCGCTGGAAAATTAAACAAAGAAGATGGAACCATCATCACAGGTAAAATCAAAGATCCAATGTATGATGATGTCCTCGATGATCTAGCCGAAGTTATATATCAACAAGGCGGAAAAGTCATTGTCTTAGATGAAGAAGAAATGCCTACTGATAAAGGTATTGCTGCTATATTTAGGTATTAACTTGAACCCACATACTGCACCCCTAGTGGGTGCAGTATTATTATATAGAGGAGGCTTCTATGAATCATAAAGAACATCATAAAATGATGATAGACATGTTTAAAAAACGATTTATCGTTAGTGTTATCCTCACTGTCCCAATTTTACTTTTATCTTTAACCATTCAACGATGGCTGGGCATTACCATTGAGTTTCCTTTTAGAGGCGAGCTCTTATTTGTGATTGCAACGGGTATATTCTTTTATGGTGGCTGGCCGTTTTTAACCGGCGCCAAAGATGAAATCAGTAAAAAAAATCCCGGGATGATGACGTTAATTGCGCTTGCAATCACTGTTGCGTATCTCTTTAGTAGTGCAACGGTTTTTGGCCTGCCTGGTGAAGGGTTTTTTTGGGAACTCGCAACGTTAATCGTTGTTATGTTACTAGGACATTATATTGAGATGAAATCCGTTCTTAGCGCATCAAGTGCACTCGATGAACTTTCTAAACTTTTACCTGATAAAGCACACCGAATCGATGATGGCGACGAAGAAGATGTCCCTGTTGATGATTTAGCAAAAGATGATATAATCCGCGTCAAACCCGGAGAGAAAATACCAGTTGATGGTGTGATTGTGAAAGGTGACACCGATGTCAATGAATCACTGATAACTGGAGAATCGAAACCTGTTAAAAAGTCAAAAGATGATGAGGTTATTGCAGGATCTATCAATGAAGATGGAACCATTGACATTAAAGCCTCGCATTTAAAAGATGATAATTATATTTCTAAGGTCATCAAACTTGTTGAAGAGGCGCAAGAAAGCAAGTCAAAAACGCAAAACCTTGCTGATAAAGCTGCATTCTATTTAACCGTTATCGCTATCAGCATTGGAATTATTACCTTTACTGTATGGTATCTTATATCCACTGACTTGGCTGAAGCGATTACCCGTATGGCAACCGTTATGGTGATTACTTGCCCACATGCTTTAGGCCTTGCAATTCCTTTGGTTGTAGCCAATTCTATGACCTTATCAGCAAAGCACGGCCTGCTTATTAGAAACCGCACTGCGTTTGAAAATGCGCGTCATATCGATTGCATGATCTTTGATAAAACAGGGACGCTAACTGAAGGTGAGTTTAAAGTCCATGTGATTAAAACCGCGAGTGAAGACATTTCCGAAAATGATGTTTTAAAAATTGCTGCAAGTGTTGAACAATCATCAGAACACCCCCTCGCAAGAGGCATTTTAAAACGTGCTAAAGCAGATGACATCACGCTTGATGACATCAGTGATTTTGAAGCGATGAAAGGCGAAGGCATCAAAGCAACCCTTAACAATGACACCATAATGGTCGTCAGTCAAGACTATGTTAAAAAACATGATATGACAATCTTAGAAACCGATGAAGAACACGATCTATCAACGCCGGTTTACGTTATAAAAAACGATGAGGTCATCGGGATGATCGGCTTATATGACAAGGTTAGAGACGAAGCCAAAGAAGCAATCAAAGCGTTTCAAGACCAGGGTATTGATTGTTTTATGCTCACGGGAGACAATGAAAAAACTGCCAAAGAGGTATCAGAATATTTAGGTTTAGATGGGTATTTTGCAGAAGTTCTGCCAGATGAAAAACAAGATAAATTAAAAGAACTGAAAAAAGACTATCATTTTATTGCGATGACTGGTGATGGTGTGAATGATGCACCATCGCTTGCTGAAGCTGATATTGGTATTGCAATTGGATCAGGTACAGATGTGGCTGCTGAAACAGCCGATATTATCTTAGCAAGCAATAACCCAAAAGATGTCGTTAGACTTGCTGATTTCGGCAAAAAAACCTATAACAAAATGATACAAAACTTGATATGGGCAACAGGATACAACGTGATTGCAATTCCTTTGGCTGCTGGGGTCTTAGCTTCTATCGGATTAATAATCTCACCTGCTGTTGGCGCAATATTTATGTCTTTAAGTACCATCATTGTCGCAATCAACGCAAAATTACTTAAATTTAACGTGACAGAATCCGATAAATAAGCAATAATATAAGTATATAATAAAGAAATGAGGCGCCACAATGGAAGATATACACACATCAGTAAAAAACTATTTAATTTCACACGGAAGAGCCTTAGAAAAAGCAAAATACAATTACATTTTCAACGGCGGTTCAAAAGCAGATATTACCAACGCATTACAAGCATATCAAAATGAAGATGGCGGATTTGCGCACGCATTAGAACCGGATTTTACCACAGATGAAAGCAACCCAATTGATACATGGACTGCCGTAAAAACACTACGTTTAATCGATTTACCTAAAGACCATCCTTTAATCATGTCAACGTTACGCTATTTAGACAAAACACCATACAATGAAAACGGCTACTATTACTACAGCATCCCAAGTATTAATGATACCCCACATGCACCTTGGTGGCAGTATAGTGAGACGCGACGCATCCAAGGGTACAATCCTACAGCATCACTCGTTGGGTTTATCTTAAAATACGCGGAAAAAGATTCTCCATTTTACATGCAAACCTACGATTTTTACCAAACTATGATTTCAGATTTTATCAATAATCCCTCCAATGAGGTTCATGAACTCAATTGCTTTGTGGAACTTTATGAAGATGTTCATTTGCTTTTTGATACAACTGAGTTTAAAAACACACTCAAAACTCAAATTATTCAAACAGTCAATCCGAGTCCTCAAGATTGGTTCACTACTTACACAGCAAAACCATCCGATTTAATTCATTCGCCTGAAACCCCAGGTTACAGTGATATTAAAAACATAGTAACCCTTGAAAACAATCTTTTACTCACGACAAGAAACAAGGATGGAGTATGGGATATCACTTGGACATGGGGTCAATATGACGCAGCATTTGAAAAAGCAAAAGAAGCATGGAAAAGTATATTGGCATTTGATAATTACTACCGTATTATTCGGTTTAAAGCGACATAGTATTAGTAATGAGTAATAATGATGTGATATTTTCTAAAATAAATACGATAAAAATATAAAAAACAATCATCTTTGGCATTTGTAATATATTTGTAATAATTATGTAATAATATATTAAGATAAATAGTGTATTCTTTACTTGTCCCCTTTGGTATCTGTCATCCCCTAAACACTATGCAGATACCACTCCTAATTTTAAAAATAATGGCTTAAAAAAGCCATTATTTTAATTTAAGAGTAATAAATTATTAGGTTTTGTCGAAATATGCTATACTTTACAAAAACGAATAAGGATGAAATGTGTGAATACTATAAAGAAAAACGATTTGATTAGTACATATATGTCTAATCGCAAAAAGGATTTATCAACAGTAATTACCAATTTTCTAGAGTTGGTTTCAGTTACATTTAAAGCACAATCTGTTTATATTGTAAAACAAAACATCGAAAACACCGACATCATCTTTTCATATCCAAAAAATACTCAAAAAATGGGACATGATTTAGATTTTCTTACATACCATAAAAATATCCAAAAGCCGAAAACGTGTGTCGAAAATGAATTATTTTATTGTATAATCCCCCTTAGTTTTTTTGGCTACTATTTTATTATAGTTAAAGAACAAGGTTTAACTCTAACAGAGGATAAATTATTACAAAATTATATTCACTTAGCAAATAAAATCTATGCACTTATGGAAAAAGAACATATATTTGGCGAGACATTTAAACAAGAAAGAAATATGTTTCAAAACATCATCGATAGCATTCCTGATCTTATAGCTTATAAAGATAATAATGAACGGTATATTTATATCAATAAAGCCAGTAAAGAGTACTATAATATGGATTTATTAGGGAAAAAGATCTCTGAAATATACCCACAAGAAGATGCGAATATTGTAAGGGAACTAGATCAAGAAGTTATTAATAAAAAAACCTACGTTAGAAAAAAAATCGCCTTGTATACTTCAAGGGGATATATTCATACAGATTCTATTCGCAGCCCGGTTTATGACGATGCTAATCAAATACAAGGTATTGTCTCCATAGCTAGAGACATATCTGAACTAGAAAAGACTAAAGAAACATTAGAAAGAAATTATCAGTTTCAAAATATATTGATGCGTTTAGCCTCTAAATTTATTAATGTCGATAAAGACGATGAAGAAAATCCTATCCATGAAGTCTTACGATTAAGTGGTAGCTATATTAAAGCAGACAGGTCGTATGTTTTCTTATATCACTTTGAAAATAATTTAATTGAATATGCCTATGAGTGGTGTAATGAAGGTGTCAGCAATGAAATAGATAACTTTAAATATTTGCCATTAGACGAGTACATTGAAGGCTGGGTCGATAAACATAAAAACGGTGAAGGTGTTTTCATTCCAGATATAGACGCGTTAAATCACACATCATCAACCTACAAAACATTAAAACATCAAAAGATAAAATCAGTCATTGCCATTCCTTTGATGTATAAGGATAAATGCCTTGGATTTGTCGGTTTTGATGATATAAGAGATAATCGTATTTGGGGTGATCATGACAAAGATCTGTTGCTTATAATTGCAGAAATTATTACCAATTTACTTATTAGTAGACAAAAAGAATTAGAACTCATCAAAGCCAAAGAAATCGCTGAGTTAGCAAGTCAAGAAAAAAGTGATTTTTTGGCTCACATTAGTCATGATATACATACACCATTAAATGGTATATTAAGCGCAAGTTATCTTTTGAAATCAACGGAGTTAACGATGACGCAAACTGAATACATAAGCATCATGGATTCATCCATAACATCTCTAAATAGTATGATTCGGAATGTCTTAGATATTACTAAAATCGAAGCCGGACAGTTTGGACTGACTGAAGAAGTTTTTAATTTAGAAGAGACCGTGACACATATTGTTGAAAGCTTATCACAATTTGTAAAAAATAAAGGTATTGTATTAAATTTAGACTTTGATTATCGCATTACTAACTATGTCGTTTTCTATTTATCAGCGTTTTATCAAATTATGTTTAATTTAGTAAATAATGCGATTAAGTTTACCACAAACGGGCATGTGAACATTAGCGTGTCGCTTAAGTCGACAACGCATAAAAGCGGAAAAATTTTATTTTCTGTCGAAGACTCTGGCATTGGTATAAAACGTGACGATTTAGAAAAGATTACGAATAAATTTTATCGCGCAAAAGATACTAGAAAAACTTTTAATGGGACAGGGCTTGGTCTATATATTGTTCAATCATTACTAGCGCGTCTTAATTCCTCATTAGAAATTGTAACAGAAAGGGATAAAGGAAGTTGTTTTAGCTTTATTTTGGACATTCCTTGGGCTGAACGCACAGATCTTTATAAAGCAATTAAAGATAAACATTTCTTAATTGTAGCATACAACCATGATATACCACATGCGTTTAAAACCATGGTAGAATCATTAAGTACACATGTCACAGTGTCTCCTAAGGAATACAAAGTAACATCACTTCATGATATTGTCATACACTGTATCGATAGCGGTAATAGTAAAGATGTATACCAGTTTAACAAGACAATCAAAAAAAGAAAACCTCATGAAATGCACCTTATCTATGACTTCAGCCGTAATCTTGACATGCAAAACCTTATTGATGAGGACTATGATTTTATCCTTAGACCAACCGTTTCACGATATACGTTAAATAAAATCTATGAGACATTTGTTCAAAATTTGCATACTACGTCTAAAACTAGAAAAGCTAGCAAACAAAAAAACACTATTTTAATTGTAGAAGATAATTTTATCAATCGTGAAACGATGAGAAAGATACTACAACAACATGATTATGCAGTGCATGCTGCTGAAAGCGCTGAAGCAGCCTTAGAAAATCTAAACTCATTCGCTTATAGCATTATTATTTTGGATATTCAACTCACTGGGATGCAAGGCGATGAGCTTACAAGAGTTATTAGGACAAGCAATACACCTTACAGAAACATTCCAATTATTGGGGTTACTGCACATGTATTAACAGATGACATAAAACGCAATCTTCAAGACGGGATGAACACCCTCTTTACTAAGCCTATTAATTATAAATCGTTGCTAGAGGCGATTAATCGATTAACTCATCATACATACAAGTCTAAACATGAAGATACCCCTTCAAAGCATACCGTATTTAGTGTTGAAGATTTTGAGCAACGTTTTCAAGATTATTTAGATATTGGGTATGAAACAATAAAGACCTTTATAGAAACTGTAGATCCAATGCTAGCTGATTTTAAAAATCAAATAGAAACGCACAATCCAAAAGTAATTTATAAAGGCTTGCACTTTTTAAAAGGAACAGCCAGTCATTTGAGTGCTACAACACTATATGACATCATTGAAAAGGAAATGTCCATCTTTGAACAGAACCCATCACATGTGCCTGATGGTACATTTTCTAGCCGTATTACATCGGCTTTTCATGACCTGATATTAAAATTGAAAGCATATTTGATTGATAAAGAGGTGAAGTTTTATGAGTAGTAAAAATTGTTTAATTATTGAAGACAACCAGTTAGTAGCGAACCTTCTTTCACAAGCACTCCACCGAAATGGTTTTAACAATACGGTTATTAAAGATGCAGAAACCGCATTTGAAAAACTAAAAAATACGTCATTTGATATTATTCTTTTAGATTTAATGTTACCAGGCATGAACGGAGAAGAGTTCATTCGGCTATTACGTGCAGAAAGTACGCTTCCAATCATCGTTATATCAGAAAAAAAATCCGATGTTGGAAAAGCCATTAGTCTCGATTTAGGTGCGGATGATTATATTAGTAAACCTGTCTCAATCATTGAACTCATCGCGAGAATAAAAGCTGTTTTAAGAAGAACAAAACAAAAACAACATTCTGATATCTTAACGTTTAAAAACATAACTATGGATAAGATAGCACATAAAGTATACAAAAATAATAAACCAGTATTACTATCTGCCAAAGAATATAATATTTTAAAATATTTTATGGAAAATCCTAAAAGAGTATTAACTAAAGAAAATATATTTAACCGTATTTGGAAACAAAACTATTATGATGACCACAATATAATCAATGTACATATTAGAAGGCTTCGTAAGAAGATTGAAGACAATCCATCAAAACCAACCATCATTGAAACCGTATGGGGTGTAGGGTACTGCTTAACAAAACACTAAAACAACATTACGTGAGGTATAAGATGCTATTATCAAAACTAATAAAAAAACCTATCAATAAAAAAAGAGTACTTTATAAAAAAATATCAACAATTTCTGCATTGTTTGCAGGTGTTCACCAAGATAATTTTCATGAGACCATTAACACGTCACTCAAAATACTAGGCGATTTCGTTGGCGCTGATAGAACGTATATTTTTCGGTATGACTTTGATAAAAACACGACATCGAACACTTTTGAGTATAGTGTTAAAGGGATTTCTAAAGAAATTGAGAACTTACAAAATGTTCCAATTGATGACATATCCAATTGGGTTAAAGCGCATCAATCAGGGAAGACACTATATTTTCCTAATATCAATAAATTGCCTGAAGATGATCAAGTAAGGAAAATTTTAGAGCCTCAAAGTATTAAAAGTATTATGACAGTACCTCTAATTTATAATGATGAACTATATGGGTTTTTAGGGTTTGATTCTGTTAAGTCATATCGTAAATATTCGAATTTTGAACAAACAGCTCTAAAAGAATTTTCATATTTATTGGTCAATGTATTAAAACGTATTGAACTAGAGCAAGCTTTAAAAGACCAACAACTACGTTTAGATTATATATTAGATGCGGCCAACATTGGTGCTTGGGAATGGGATTTAGAAACAAATAAAACAAACTTTTCAAAAAAATGGGCTGAACTCATTGGCTACAAACCAGATGAACTCAAACCTTTTACATTAGACACATGGAAACAGCACACCAATAAAAATGATCTAAAAAAAGCAAATGATAAGATTCAAGCAACATTAAACAACGACCAATCTCATTATGAATCTGTTATCCGCATGAAACATAAAAAAGGCCACGATGTGTGGATAAAAGATGTTGGAACAGTGATTAGATATAAAAACAACACCCCATTAACGATGATGGGTGTTCATATCGATATTAGCGAGTTAATCATGCAACAAAAATACGCAAATATGATTAAACAAGCGCTTGAGTATTCTCAAAGTATGGTGGTAATAACAGATATTAGCGGGATTATACAATATGTTAATGCGCGTTTTATATCTTTTACAGGCTATACCAAAGAAGACGTTATTGGAAAGACGCCACGTGTTTTGAAATCTGGCTACCATGATTCATCGTTTTATACTACGCTTTGGCAGACTATTACAGAAAAAAAAGAGTGGTCCGGTGAATTTTATAATCAGAAAAAAAATGGAGAAAAATACTGGGAACAATCAAGTATCTCACCTGTATTAGATGAACAAAATAATATAACCTATTTTATTGCGGTAAAAAAAGATATAACCAAAGAAAAAAATATAAAAGATCAATTAGCACAAAAACGCATTGCCCTTAAACAAGACTTAGAAGCAAAAATGGCCGATATTAAAGCTGCTGAAAAAGCATCTATTATCGCTTTAGCCAAACTTACAGAATCCCGCGATTATGATACGGGTAAACATATAGAACGCGTACAGCACCTTGCGAAAAATATTGCAAAACATTTACGAAATCACGATAAGTTTAAATCGCATATTACCAATCAGTTTATTGATGATATTTACTACGCATCTGCACTTCATGACATTGGAAAAATTAATATTCCTGACAATGTGTTACTGAAAGAGGATTCGTTAACGAATGAAGAATATCAGGCGATTAAATCTCATGTCGTTTTCGGTGCGAAAATATTATTAGAGATGGCACGATATTACCCAGATAGCAATATGATAATTATGGGAAGTATAATTGCAAAATACCATCACGAAAAATGGGATGGGTCTGGCTATCCGGATAACTTAAAAGGCGAGGCAATTCCATTAGAAGCACGGATTATGGGTATTGTTGATGTTTACGATGCGTTGCGTTCAAAAAGGCCGTATAAACCTTCTTATACTCATGAAAAAGCTTGTAAGATTATCAAAGAAGCTGCTGGCAAACATTTTGATCCAGACATTGTTCAGGTGTTTCAAGAAAAGAATAGGCAAATAGAATCTATTTATGAATCTTTGGCTTAAGGCACATAAAATAAAAAAAGGCGATGACATTGAAGTCATCGCCTATATTTATTATTCAAAATCGTAAGTATCATGGTATAAAAGGAGTGCAAGGTGTGGGTGATCAATAAATGGGTTTCGGTTGTTTTGATAGCTATAGATGACATCGTTACGGTTGCGTTCAAAGTCATCGACAGGATCATTGATATGCCACTCAAGTAGCATCGATAAATCCCCTATCGTACTAGAATTAATCGATAGTTCATCATAGCGTGCATCCATATAAAAGACAATTCTTGCAATATCCCCTTTAACCTCATCCGGTGGTTCATAGGTGCCACCCGTTGTACCAAATGGTAGGTTTCCACGGCTTGAGTTTTCCTGTACATCAGAAGGTTTTAAATGGTGGACATCAGATTTAGCCCCAGACCCATTTAGTTTTGATTGCGGCCATACGTGTTCACGGTTCCAGTTTGGATAATCCCATGCACCTTTAATTGATTCTCTTGTATAAACCAAGATAATGTTATTAGGGTTATCTGGGTCACGGTCACTTTCTTCTAAAATGTATTTTGCAGCATCATAGCTTTGACCACTTACCTCAGAATTTAAAATCATCCCTAAAGATGCCTCTAAATCTTCACCATATAACCCTTCTGCTTCGTTATAGTAATCTATTAAATCTTCATCAAGCAAGGTTTGCATAGTGTCATTAATATAATCATCATCTGGTGTATCGTCTTCATCAGGGTCTTCATCAGGATCATCATTAGGGTCTTCATCAGGATCATCATCAGGGTCGTCATCATCAGAATCATTGTTGTCATCGATGACAGTGATGTCAGAATCATTCCCATAAAATAATACGTATACACCATCACTATCATGATCGGTATAATATAAAACCTCAATTTCAATGGTTTGACCGATATACCCATTTAAAGCGTTGAGGGCATCTTGACTGGCGTTATAATATAATGTGATGGATTCATTGTCATCACTTAAAATCAAATTAGTATATTGTCCGCTTGTGACGCTATCAAGGGTTGCTGTTACTGAATAAACACGTCCAGAGACAGTAGGATCATTGGCCGCATCAAGGGCTAAGATTTCTGATACAGTTGCCTCTGAAGTAACATATGAAACGGCATCATCAGTGAGTGTTGTTTCCGTAACATCTGTCAACTGCAACATAGTATAATAATTACTAACAGTACCTGTAATTTGTACGGTATCACCAGGTGATGCAGTTAAACTATCATCATAAATATTTACATTATGCATACCATCAGTAATATAATATCCACCATCATATGCAGCAAATACTGTACCTTCTAAGGTATACGTGTCGCCAATGACAGCATCCTCATAAAATGATTCTATTTCACTATCATCAGTGGTTTCTAAAACAATCTCTAGTGTCATATCACTATCGATTGTGAATGTATAGCTTGCATCAGTTGCGACAATGTCATCATTGCTTTCATAATGTGAAAATTGCCACGCTTCTGGCGTCGATTCAAGTGTAATCGTAACACGATCGCCTGCCTCATAAGGGCCTTCGTTTGATAAAGAATAATTTACATTTTCAATGTTGCTCAACACGGTTAAGTTTATTTGAGATTCATCGTCTTCATCGACGATTGGGGTTTCATCATCTGGTATGGGTTCGTCAGTAACCTCGTCAACCATGTCACATGCAAAGAGCGTAAAACTTGTTAATAATAGGGTAATTAGGGTAAGTAGTTTTTTCATCGTAGCCTCCATAATATTGTCATAACACTATAATGTATCATACTATTTATAAAAAAACAAGCATGGTTTTTTATAGTTTAAATTATAATGTTTATAAAATTCTTGAACTTGATGAGTAACTTCGTTATAATGTTGTCGAAAGAGGTGGAAGAATTGAAATTAACTGAACTTAAAAAACACACTGAAGCCAACATTGTGTCCTTAAAAAACATCGATAAAACCTTTCTTTCGCGTTTGTTTGACCTTGGAATTTATGAAGGCGCTAAGGTAAAAATGGTGAACATTTTACGTTTAAATCGCCTATATTTAATCGAAATAGATGATGTTGAACTCGCTTTACGCAAAGAAGATGCGGAAAAAATAGAGGTGGCGTTATGATATATCTACTGACTGGCAATCCGAATGTCGGAAAATCGACATTTTTTAATGCTTTAACAGAATCTAACGTCCACGTCGGAAACTACCCAGGTGTAACTGTAGAAAAACGTGCACATATGATTAAAAATTTAGACAATGCAACCTTAGTCGATCTACCTGGAACCTATAACGTAGCACCGACAAGTGAAGATGAAGGTATTGTCACAAAAGCACTACTAGAAGAATCCTATAATGGCATTGTCAATATCGTTGATTCAACCCATTTAAAACGCAACTTACAACTCACGGTTCAATTATTAGAACTTGGTGCACCAACTTTGGTCGTATGTAACTTAGAAGATGCCCTTGGTGCAAGTGGGTATAAAGTCGATACTGACAAACTTGCGAAGCGACTTAATACCAATGTTGTCAGTGTGACTGCAACCAAAGACTTACAAGCCACACAGGCAAAGACCATTGCATCACTAAAGCATTTAAAACCGCAAGAACCATTGCATATTACTTATCCAGATATTGTTGAAGACGCGATTAAAACCGTTTCTAACTTATTGAGATTTGACACGCTTCAAGTCAATCGTCGTTGGGCTGCCATTCAAGTTCTTGAAGGCAATGATGCATTGATTGACTATGTAGATCCCCATAAATTAGAAGAGATTAACCGGGTTATTAAAAACACTGAATCCCATATTATTAAGCATAATTTAGGACTATCACTTGTCGGCGTCATTTTTATGACACGTCGCGCATTTATTGAATCCGTTGTATCAGATGTAATGGTAAAAGAAACTGATAAAACACATCCAAAATATTTTAATCAAAAAATTGATCGGCATTTAACCCACCCACTTGTTGGTATTCCATTTTTCTTCTTTGTCATGTTTATGGTTTATCAAATCAGTTTTGGTACCTTCTTAGGCCTAGGTGTCTTTTTACAAGGTGGGTTTGAATGGTTTTATGATGAAATCTTTACCTTATATGCCAGTCGATTTTTAGAACTGATTGGCTTTTCTGGTTTTATTCATGGACTCATTGTGGATGGTGTGATAGCTGGGGTTGGTGGGGTGCTTATCTTCTTACCACAAATCGTTATACTATTTTTCTTACTATCGATTTTAGAAGGTACAGGATACATGGCGAGAGTATCAATGGTCATGGACCGTACCTTAAGTAAGTTTGGATTAAATGGACGTAGTATTGTGCCAATCATTACAGGTTTTGGCTGTGCTGTCCCTGCAGTTATGAGTACGAGAAGCATTGCAGATAAAAAAGAACGGTTTCTAACTATGCTTACCTTACCATTTATCTCTTGTAGTGCGAAATTACCAATATACGGTATCTTTGTTAGTTTATTTTTTGAACAATACCGTGCGGTTGTTATTATGGGTCTTTATTTACTAGGTATTGTGATGATTTTATTGTCATCAGCGTTTTTAAAAAGCACAGTCTTAAAAGGCGCAGGCTCTAAATTTGCCCTTGAAGTTCCTCCCTACAGGATGCCGCAATTAAGAACCATTACCTATCAAGCACTAGATAAAGCAAAACGGTTCTTAAAAAAAGCAGGTACGTTTATTCTTATTGGATCGATGATTTTATGGGTGCTTTCAAATACTGGACCCAGCGGATTATCCGTTCCGCAAGATGAAAGTTTTCTTGCTTATATCGCGGGCTTTATCGCACCAATATTCATCCCATTAGGATTCGGCACTTGGCAGGCAACAAGCGCTTTAATTAGCGGATTTTTAGCAAAAGAAGTGGTCGCAAGTAGTTTGATCATCTTATACGGAAGCGAAGCTGCGATTACCTTAGCATTCACTATTCCTACTGCCATAATTTTCTTAGTTTTCAGTAGTTTGTATGTCCCATGTCTGGCAACACTCGCTACAATAAAAGGCGAAACAAACTCTAAAAAGTGGACAGTGTTTGCTGTTGTTATGCCTTTTGTGATGGCGTACCTCGTCGCCCTTTTTGTAAGAGTAATCACGTTGCTAATTTAATGCCTTGACACCTCAATAATGCACAGTTTAGATAACCCATCTAAACTGTGTTTTTTTTAGTAGAAACAATTAATTAGTAGTACAAAAATTTTGATATTCAAAATAAATAGTGCAAAATTCTTTATTTCATCATTATTATTATATAAAATAATTATAATTAACAAATTTTTGAACTGAAAAAATGAAAGAGGGGATTTAATGAAACAATTGAAAGTGCTATTTTTTTTAGGGTTTTTTCTATTTATTCTTGCTGGATGTACAACAGACAATCAAGACGAGCATTTTACCTTAACTTTAACTATGAGCGATGCTATTAGTGATGTTACTTTTACCAATCAAGATGATGATATAATAGCCGCAAGAACATCCGATGATATAACATATATACTAAGTGAAATACCTAATAATCAGACGATAAACATAAACCATTCAGAAGCAACTTTTACGCCAAACGTAGTTACAGTAGACGGTAATCAAACTGAAGAGATTAATGTATCATATGATCTAGATGACACGATAGATCCTATCGATGATGATCATGATGACGATGGATTTGAACACGGGGATAACGATGATACAGATATACCTGATGATTCTGATGAAGACGACACTGATGATACCAATGACGATAATGATAATACCGATGATGACATTGATGACGACACAGATGATACCGATGACGACACCGATGATGATGCTGATGATAATACCGATGACGATACTGATGATAATACCGATGCGAATCAAACAGTACACGTAGATAGTTATCAAGCATTCAATGATGCTCTAAATAGTGATAATGTAGAGACAATCGTATTAGATGCGGATATCAATGCCAGTGTGTATGTCGATCGACTTGTTCAACTCGACTTAAATGGGTTTACGATTGGAGGCAACCTTACAATTCAATATGATGATACAGGAACGTTGACAATTAGTGAAGGTACGATTACAGGGAAGTTAGAACTTTATACGCCGAACATGACCGTTTATAATTATGCGAACGCGAGTGGGTATGTTGATGTATATGAAGTCTCTAGCAACAGTTATTATGAAAATGGTTTTGAAAATCAGCTAAGGGTATATGCAGAAAACAGTCATATTTATATTCAGTCAGAAGTGATAGATTTTAGTGTGTTAGCCGACCATGTTACAGTAACATTAGACGCACATGTGGCACGCTTTTCTGCTGAAGCAACGTTTATAGATATTACAGTTACAAATACCCACCGTATAAGAGAAGCCATTATTCATACGCCAGATATATTGTTAGATGGCATTCCTGAAATACTTTCTGGAACGGCGTCTCCACAATTTACTTTACCAGTTGTTGATCATATCGAATATGAAAGTAACCACACCTATAACCAAGGAACGCCATTACCAGAGATTATTGAGTCCTTACCATCGACCGTAACAATTCATGTTGGTGATGAAGAATATACAGTTGATATTACATCGTATGACTACCAAACTGCAGACTATAACTTCATTTTAGAAACAGCACAAACATTTATTGTAACCGCTACTTTTGATACCCCCGAAGGAATATTGAATGGTGCATTTCTTTATCCAGAATTCACTATCGATGTGCTAAGCTATAGAGATTCTAATATAGGCTTGGAAAGTGCCTACGCCTTAGAACCTATTAACTTAGATTATGGTGTTGTAGATTCCATCGATGCAATTATAGACACACATCTACCATCACAAATTGATGTCCTTACAGAAGCAGACACCACGGTTTCAGTCGACGTATCTTGGGCATTAGATGAAGGTGCGTTTGACAATACAACAGAACAATCACAAACATTTACATTTACCGGAACAGTTAGTTCGGTACCTGATGGGTATCACAATTTAGATGATGTTCAAGCAGACATTCAAGTTGTCATTTTAAAAGCACCCAATGTTTTAGAGATACCTTCAGGACAGATTCATGTACAAGCAAACATTCCTGAAGCGGTTGAGATTAATCTTACAACTGAACCAGTAGAAAGCTTGACCAGGGTTACTATTGATGTAACTGTTGATCCTGATTATACCTTTGTAAGAATGTATTTATATCACTCAAATTATACATTCACAACGGACACAACGTATTCACAACTTGTTTCTGAAACGTCAGAATTTCATGTAGTTGTTGAAGTAGAAGAAATTGAGCGCATTGATTTAAGCACAGCATTTGATTCAGGAAACGGATCAGAAACGCAGCCATTCGTTATCGTGAATACCGAACAACTCAACAACATGCGTTATTTTTTAGATAAAGGATATCACTTTGTTTTAGGTAATGACATCACCTTTAATGAAGGAGAAAGTTTTAATCCAATGACTAGTCCAAATGATAAAAAACCATTTAGTGGCGTATTTGATGGCAATAATTACACCATCTATAATTACAACGTCCAGATTACTGATGCCGATGAAGAACAACACAGTGCATTTATCGATATCAACGAAGGCACGATTAAAAATGTATCATTTGACAACATGCATGTTGTTAATGAGCACGATATCATCGATGGATCCTTAGTCGCTGAAAACCGCGAGAACGGTATCATTGACAATGTAAGCATTGATGGATACAGATCAGGTCGCGGTGGCGGCTTTGTTGGTAGAAATAAAGGGCTGATTAGTAATGTTGATTCAAATCTAACATTAGAAAACGCCAACGCAGCCATTGCCTTTATCAATAATAATCTTATTCAAGATAGTACAGTTAATACAACGATAACGATTCATCAGAAAGGCTTAGGGTATATAGGTGGTGTTGTTGGATCAAACGTAGCAGTGCTCGATGAAACCCCTGCTGTGATTAACAATGTAGATGCCACTGTCCATATTCAATATCAAATTGAAGACAGTTCATTTGATGATGATACCGATATCGGAGGGTTTGTGTATTTAAATAAAGGAGATTTAGATAATACACAACAAGCGATTATTTCAAATAGTACAGTTGATATACTGATAGAATCACTTATAGAATACCGTTTAGGATTAATGGGAGGATTTGTTACTATAAATGATAATTTAGGTGTTGTTAATCATAGTACAGCATCGGGCGATTTATACGGTAAACAAGAACTTGGTGGGTTTGTTGCCATCAATCAAGATGGCATTAGTCCTGGAACTATTACCTATTCAACATCGAATGTTAATGTTTATGGAACAAGCAACACAATTGGTGGTTTCGTTGCCCATAATAGAGGAGAAGCAGTAACAGCTACCTATAAAGGTTATATTTTAGAATCAGAAAGTAACGGAAATGTAGAAGGTACCAATCTAGTTGGCAGTTTCGCAGGCAAACAAAACGGATGGATTGAAAACTCTGATGGGTTTGGAACTGTTACTATAATTGAATAAAAAAAGCCTAGTGCACTCTGCACTAGGCGGTTTTTTTATGATGAAGCAATACGTTGTTTAAGTTCCTTCATTTCTAATCGATACACGATGTAGGACCCCAATCCAGTAATCAAGTCTGCCACAAAGAAGGTCCACCATATACCGTTGATACCGACTAACCAGGTTAATAAAAAGGCAAATGGTAAGAAGAATACAAACCGTCTTGATACCGCCACAATGAACGCTCTTAATGGATAACCCATCGCTTGATAGGTACTTGATAAAATCACTTGGAAAGTAATGAATATAAATCCTAAAGAGACTATACGGAAGGCCATAGCGCCGTCTTCAATAAAATCTACAGCGTTGGTTATTGGTACTGCATCTGGGTCACCAAAAATCATAAATAAGTAGCGTGCGCCAATCATAACGATTAGAAAAACTATACCAAAGTAGATTAATAATAACTTAGATGTATAGGCAATAACATCATAAAGACGTTGAAAATACCTTGCACCGTAATTAAACCCAACAATCGGAATCATACCCTGGACAAGACCGAATCCGGCCATTAAACTAAACCTTAACAACCGGTTGATGACACTGTAGATGGAGATATAAACAGCAGCGCCTTCATCACCTCCAGGGGCATATTTATTAATGAGATTGTTGACAATCACGATGAGAACGCCACCAAGTGCGGTTCGTACAAATGACGGAAGCCCAACAGCTATAATTTCTTTCATCATTCCAAAATCGATTCGGTAGAAGTGCTTTAGATCAATCATTAAAGAGGATTTAGGACTAAGCGCCATAAGGAAAACAAATAAGAATGATGCGGTTTTACCAATCGCCGTTGCCCAAGCAGCACCAGTAACTCCAAGCCCAAGTCCCCAATCAAAGATAAATAAGGGGTCTAAAATGATGTTTAATCCGGCACCAATCATCAAAGAAATCATCGCTATTTTTGGTCTGCCTTCAGCACGGGTTAAATTGTTAAAGGTAATTGACAAACTGAAGGGGATTAACGCAATAAGAATAATTTGTAAGTACTCTCTCGCATAGGCAACATTTTCTGAATTCGCACCAAATAAAGTAAGGAGAGGTTCCATAAAAATAAGCGATCCAATGCTGATGGATGCTGACAAGATTAAGTTAAGGAGTAATGCAGTATTAACTGCACGCTTCATGGCGGCTTCATCACCACGACCAAATGCCCTTGAGAACACAGAGGCACTCCCAATCCCAATCATAATTCCAATCCCTAAGATAATCATTTGAACGGGATACGCAATACCAAGCGCGCCAACAGCGCGTATGCCATCTGGTGCCCACGCCACAAACAAGGCATCGACAAAGTTATATAACGCATTAATAGCCATCGCAGCGATGGCTGGAATGGCGAGTTTTATTAATAGTTTTTTAACTGGCATGTGTCCTAGCATTTCGCTATTTTCTTTGTTCAAAACAATCACTCCCAAAAATAATTATAACATCATTATTGAAAATGTTAAGGGGGGTGCACTATCTATTCGATACTACTAATATATCATAATATAGATGAACTTAACATATCTGAGTACGTTCATCTCAAAGTATGATACAATAGTTATAGCATAAACAAAGGGGTTTTAATGATGGATAACAGACGATTACAAAAGTATTTTCAATATATACTTTTAGGCATCATTAGTTTTTATGTAGGAATTTTGGCTGGATTATTTCTACCAATTATCGATGAATTCTTCTATGGGATTGCCAGCATTGGGTTGATAACATTGCTCGCAATTAGTTTGTATCCTAAAGGGTTTTTTCCGTATGTATTTTACCGGAAAACCTTAAACATTATCTATACTATGATCCCGTTGTTTGTATTTATTTTACTAACGCAAAATACCTATCCAATTGTTGCGTTAGTAATTATGATAGGATGTCTAGTTTTAACAGGAATCCTAACATATAAACAATATATCATCATTAAACCACCCAAAGAAGAAGACCTACTTGATCGTTTGCATGCGGATAATAAGCCACTTGATATCAAAGCCAAACGCACCATAAAAGAAACCTATGATAGTGCGGTTAAAACCTTATATCTAGCTGTTTTGTTACTGTTTGCATTACTACTTTTTCCCTTCAATCAAATTGCCATAACAGCACTCTTTATCGTTATTATTGGCTGGCGCCTAATGATGATGCATTATACCAATCATGATGCCAAACGCGTGATTGTTTATCATCTGTTTTATATCACATCTATATTGATCGGTTATTGGGGGTTGGTTTATACAAGCTTATTACCGTTCACAATCTATGCAACCATCTTCTTTGTCACTTTGGCTTTTGTGCCACTCCTCTTATATACAAGGGATAAAGCCTTGCTTATTGAACGAGACAACCGTTATGAAACCCAAAACAATCGTGAACTGAGAAAATAACGCATCCCAGTTAGCCAAGATTGCGGTTAGTGATATAATTAGTTTGCAAGACAAATTAATTAAGAGGTGAACATATATGAAACCATTACTAAGCCGTAAAGCAACCACACAAGGTGGTCGCAATGGCACCATTACATTAGCCACATCAAACCAAACCATTAAGATGTCTAAACCAATAGAAATGGGTGGGATAACCAATGACTATACCAATCCAGAAGAGTTGTTTGCGGCTGGCTATAGCGCTTGCTTTGCCAGTTCGTTAGAATACTTACTTCAAACACAAGAGGAACCATATACTGACATTGAAGTATTTGCGAATACCTTGCTTGTAAAAGATGGTGACAAAGGCTTTAAGTTTGCTATTGAACTCGTTGTCGATATCAAAAGTATTGACGAAGCCAAAAAAGCAATGTTTGTCAATCAAGCCTATCAATTTTGCCCGTATTCAAAAGCCATCAATGGCAACGTAGAAGTCAATATTGAGATAAAATAACCACTTCGGTGGTTATTTTTTATTTACCCTATCGCAATTGTTTGCTATAATAGGTTTGGTTAACTCTACGAAAGGAGCCGTACGCTATTTGTACGGAAATGTGATGGCTAAACTACTAATTTATGTAAGTAAAACAGGGGTAACAGAAAGTGTTGCCAACGACATTTTAAAAGGGACAGATGAATCTGTCGATGTCTTTAATTTATACGAATCGGCACCAAAATCATTAGACGCTTATGATACTGTGATTATGGGCGCACCAACTTATATGGGAAGAGCCCATAAAACTATGCGTAAATGGGTAAAAACCCATCGAGATACGTTAAAAGAAAAAACCCTCTATTTTTATATTGTTGGTGCTGATCATGAAACCGATGTGGATGCAGTGCTTAAAGCATCTTACCCAGAAGACTTAATCGATTGTGCAACAAGAAAATCTCACTGTGGTGGCGCATTTAGGTTTGATCGTATGAGTTTTTTAAGTCGTTTTATCATTAAAAAAGTCGCAAAAAGTAAAGCAGCAGAATCCTTCGAGCCAACGCTTGATGAACAGGAGATTAAAGCGCTAATCAAAGCCTTAAATACCCAATAAAAAAACCCGCACTGGCGGGTTTTATTTCGATTGTATTTTTTCTGTTGTTTTAAAGTGTAACTTGGCAACTTTTGATAATGCGGTTAATCCTTTTTCTTTTAAGATTTTTCTGGCGGCGTCATCGACAATCTTTGATGCGCCTTTAGGAAGCGGCATATCAATGGTTTCTTCTAACTTGGCTAAATTGGTTAAGAAACTATAGCGCGCAATGATGCTTGCGACGGCAACACTTGCAAAATAACTTTCGGCTTTGGTTAAAAATATTGAAGGGGCCGGCGCTGTTTTAAAATCTTGAATATAATTTAGATAATTTTTTTCAGTACAAAATTGGTCGATAATAATCGGCGGTGTGTCTCCGATTTTCTTAATAACATGCGCATGGCATTGCGCATGTAAGTGTGCTTTTAGTTTATGCGCATTATAGCCTTTTTCAATTAATGCGTTGTATTTTGTATTCGCTAAGACCAGTAGTGAATAAGGAAATTTTTTAATGAGTTTTGGGGCGATGAGTTTGATCTGTTTGTCGCTTAACAATTTAGAATCTTTAATATTTAATGTCTCTAAAAAGGTTTTGTCTGTTTTTTTGACATAAACAGCACACACAGTAAGCGGTCCAAAATAATCGCCAACACCGGATTCATCACTACCGATTGAGGTTTTATAATAGTCTGTTTTTTGTTGCGGTGGGGCGACTGCATCTTCGTCTAAAATCCCGAATGTATCCTGCCAAAAAAGCTTTTCTTTTTCTGCATGACGCCCTTGAAAAAGCACGATATTTGTATTAAACAATGATATCGTGACATCTTTTTTCGGAATGAACGCGCGCATTGGCGGTTTATTGTAGTCTATGTCTTCTTCCTTGTAGTAATCCAGCAATGCCGATGCTTGTGCATCTGTAAGCTTTAATTTAAAGTTCATACATTTTCACGTCCTTTACTGTATTTTATCACGAAATGATGTAAAATAATAGCGTTAGGAGATGAGTTTTATGCTATTTGATGTAAAAACCCTAGAATTAGACAAAATAATTGAACGCGTTCTTAATTACGGTCATACAGAACTCGGTAAAAAACAAATTCAAGCCATAACTCCAACAACGGATCAAAAAACCATCCTCTTTGATTTATCCGAAGTCGAAGATGCTAAAAAGATGGTTAAAGAAGGATTAGACCCCCGGTTTGGCGGCATTTATAATTTAGACAAAGCGTTAAAACGCGCAGCGATTGAAGGTGTCTTAGAAATCAGTGACTTTTTAAATATTATTAGTCACATTGATGCTGTCAAATATATGAAAAAAGATTTATTGCGCTACCAAAGTGTGATGCAAGAATCTTTAGCGATAGAACAATACGCAGATCAATTAGCATCTTTGCCTGAATTAAAAAAAGCAATTGACACAGTAATCGATACAGAGGGAACGATTCGTTCTAGTGCATCGACTACCCTTAAAGATTTACGTCATCAGCTAGATAAAACAGAAAGACAGATAAAAACCGCGCTGGATAATGTATTAAAAACACAAGCTAAAAAACTCGCTGATTCGCTTGTAACGATGCGGTATAACCGGTATGTTGTTCCGGTTAAATTGTCGGATAAAAATACCTTTAAAGGGACGGTTTTAGATTATTCAAGTAGCGGTGAAACCGTATATATAGAACCAGATAGCGTCCGTGAACTATCAAGTAAGAAAGAGCGCCTTGAAGCAGAAGAAAAACATGAGATTGAGCGCATACTTTATGAACTCACCCTTGAAGTGAAAACCTACGTTCACCCATTAAAAGCCAATCAAGATATCTTTACCCACCTCGATTTTATATTTGCAAAAGCCAAATACGCGTGGCACATTGGTGCCACAAAACCAACACTGAACGATACATTTTCTTATATCAATGCCCGTCATCCGTTAATTGCACAAGATGAGGTTGTTGCTAATACCATTCAGTTTAACGACGGGGTCCAGTCAATGATAATTACTGGGTCAAATACAGGAGGGAAAACGGTCACCTTAAAAACCGTCGGCTTATTATCCTTAATGGTTCAAAGTGGACTGTTAATTCCTGTATCGCACGGCAGCACGTTTACCATATTTAATGAGATTCGTGCAGATATTGGCGATGAACAAAGTATCGAACAATCATTATCTACGTTTTCTTCACATATGAAGAACATCGTTAATATTATCAATGATGTCCAAGATAAAAGTCTTATTTTACTCGATGAACTAGGAAGTGGGACCGACCCTACAGAAGGGGCTTCACTTGGTATGAGCATTTTAAATCATCTTAGTCAAAAAGATGTCCTTATTATGGCAACCACCCACTATCCAGAACTGAAAGCGTATGCTTATAGTAAACCTTCTATTATGAATGCCAGTGTTGAATTTGATGAAACTACCCTAAAACCAACCTATCGACTTCTTTTAAACACCCCAGGCGAATCTCATGCATTGTTGATTGCGGATCGCTTAGGGTTAAACAAAGCCATTATTGAAGATGCCAAAACCCAAGTATTGTCATCGAAAAGTGAAATTAGTGAACTTATCGATACATTAAGAAATGAAAGTACACGTCTAGACAAAATGATTCAATCTTATGAAAAAAATATTTCTCAGGTCGAATCAGAAAAAAAAGATGTCTTAGCACTAAAACGTAGTTTACAAAAAGAAAAAGAAACATTAAAAGAAAAAATGGCTTTAGAAAACAAACGCATTTTAGATGATTTAAAAGAAGAAGCTTTAAAACTCATTAATGACCTAGAAGCCTTAAAAAGCAAATCATTTAAAGAACATGAACTCGCTGAACTTAAATATAAAACCAAACAATTAGTCCAAGAAGAAACCCAAGAATCATCAACTAAAGATCATGTGTATCAACCAGGGGATTTAGTTTATATTATGAAGTTTAACCGTTACGGTGAATTGGTAGAAAAACAAAAGAACAAACAGTGGCTTGTCCAAATGGGTGGGTTAAAAAGCGTTTTTAAAGAAAAAGAATTTGAATACGCCAGCGAGCAAACCAAACCAAAAGAAAAAGCCCCTGCCTCTTCATCACCAGCTAAAAAACACGTTGCGAGTGAACTTGATTTACGTGGGCTTCGCGTCCATGAAGCCAAAGATGAATTGTTAAAATATTTAGACGATTGTTTGATGGCGAATATGCCATTTGCCTCAATCATCCACGGCTTTGGAACCTTGGCTTTAAGAAAAATGGTTAAAGAAGTCGTGAAGAACCATCCCAACATCACAAGTGCACGTGATGGCAAAGGAAATGAAGGTGGACAAGGCGTAACGATTGTCTATTTTGAATAATTCATGACCTACAGTGCAATTTAGTTGTAATCATCATGCTTATTGGGTATAATGAGCGTGTAAAATAAAAAGGAGGAACAAACATATGGCAGACGTTATTTTCGCAGATAACACAAACTTAGAAGAAACGATAAAAGATGAAAAACTCGTGCTACTTGACTTTTATGCAGATTGGTGTGGACCATGTAAAATGATCGGCCCAGTATTAGAACAAGTTGCAGGAGAAAATGATGACATTAAAGTTGTTAAAGTCAACGTTGATGAAAACATCTCACTTGCACAACAATACGGTGTACAAGGAATTCCTGCGCTTTTCGTTGTAAAAGACGGAGAAGTCGTTGCGCAAAAAGCTGGATTTATGCCGAAAGACGCCCTTGTAAGTTGGGTAAAAAGCGTTTAACTTAAACGTAACATTGTGATACAGTTTAGAAAAGATATGCGCCAGCATATCTTTTTTTTAATTTACATAAAATAGTGTATAATAGTAGCGGTGATAGTATGAATGGCATGATTATTGTTAATAAACCACGTGGACTCAGTAGTCATGATGTGGTAGGCAAGATAAGAAAAATCTATAAAACAAAAAAAGTTGGACATTCAGGCACGCTTGACATTGAAGCGAGTGGTGTTCTTGTTTTAGGGATCAATAAAGGCACAAAAATATTAACCTATGTCAATCAAGACGATAAACGATATACCTTTACCATACGTTTTGGTCAAGAAACAGATACCCTAGACCATACTGGAACCATCATCAATACCGGGGGTAAACCAACCGTTGATGACATTAAGCAAGCTGTCGCTTCCTTTCCAAAGACGTATAGCCAAACCCCTCCAGCGTATTCAGCTGTAAAGGTGGGCGGGAAAAAACTCTATCAATATGCTAGAAATAACGAAACGATACCTGTTGTACCCGCAAGAGACATCGTGATTTATGAGTTAACCTTTGATAAACAAACACGTGAAACAGATGAAACAGTGGATGTTTTATGTACCGTCTACGCGAGCAAAGGCATCTATGTCCGACAACTTGCACTTGATTTAGCACGTAAATTAGGCACCGTAGCTCATACAACAACGATTCACCGAACCAAAGCTGGACCTTATACGATAGAAGATGCGATTCCTTTAGATCAGATTACCGCAGAGACAAAACTCATATCAATGACAGACAGTTTACCTAATTATCCAGAACTGATTGCACCTGATGATCAGCTGGTTAAGATTAAAAACGGTCAAAAATTACCGCTTAATCTCACCGCTCCGATAATAAAAATTATTGACAAAAATAGACAACTACTTGCAATTTATGAAAAACATGATACACTTTATAAAGCGAAAAATGTTTTTATATAAGGAAGATGATTATGGAAGTCATAACACTAAACGGCGTTAAAATCGCGCCGAATACCGTTGCCGCCATCGGGTTTTTTGATGGCGTACATAAAGCCCATCAAACACTGATTAAGACCATGTTAACCATCGCTGAACAACACCACAAAGAAAAGGCGATTATTACCTTTGATGTCCATCCTAAAAGTGTTTTATTTGAATTAGACTATAATTACATCACCCCACTTAAAAAGAAACTTGAAATCTTTGAAACATTTGGCGTTGATAAAGTCTATCTCATTGAATTTACCAAAGACAAAGCCCGTTTAGAACCCGATGAATTCATTGATAATTATTTAACAGGACTTGATGAACTTGTTTGTGGGTTTGACTTTAAATTTGGTACCCGCGGGAGTGGCAATGTTGGAACCATTAAAGCCCATCCTAGTATTAAAGCAGTGATTGTTGATGAGTTAACCTATGATGGGTATAAAATCGGGAGTACACATATTCGCGATTTGATCATGTCGGGTCAAGTCCATCATATAAAAGAAACCATGGGACGTCATTATTCGATTACTGGCGAAGTCATTCACGGGGCAAACCAAGGCCGTGGTATTGGCTATCCTACAGCGAATATTGATACGGGGGATTACCTAATTCCCAAAAAGGGTGTTTATGCCTCATTCACAAAAGTTAAAGGCGTGTGGCATCCATCAATGAGCAGTATTGGTCACAACCCCACGTTAAACTGTCAAACCAACATTAGTGTTGAAAGTTATATTTTTGATTTTGACGAACAAATTTACGGTGAGGTTATTGAAATTTTATTCATTGAACGCTTGCGTGATGAACAAAAATTTAGCTCTGTTGATGCGCTTGTTGCGCAAATTGATGAAGATGGACACCGCACGTTAGAAATATTAAAAAATAGTGATTTTACCTTGCGTTAAATAAAATATATGCTATAATACTTATTGCGCCTATTTCTTGGTTCACGTACTCCAGCGTTTACGAGGATTTAGGGTCAAAAAATATAAAAGGAGGACTCCAATATGGCACTTACAAAAGAAGAAAAACAATTGATCGTTGAAACGTATCGTAGAAAAGATGGTGACACTGGTTCACCAGAGATCCAAATTGCGTTACTAACCAAAGAAATCAACGATTTAAACGGACATTTAAAAACACACAAACATGATTTTCATTCACGTCGTGGATTAATGCAAAAAGTTGGACATCGCCGTAACTTAATGAAATATTTAGCAAAAACAGATGTTGAACGCTACCAAACACTTATTAAAAAACTTGGATTAAGACGATAAAATAAGCGCTTTTGGCGCTTATTTTTTTTAAATTATACCCTTTAATTATTCATTGCTTTCATTTATAATAAAGTAGACGTTACGGAGGTGTTGATATGATTAGTAAAGAAACGCGGATGACGATTTTAGTCAACCTTGCAATACTCGCAGTAGGATTACTAGTTCTTTTGCTTATTAGAGAGTTATTTTATAACGGCATTCAACTTTTTTTAAGTGCCTTTGTAGCGATTTTGCTGCCGTTTTCTATTGCTTTATTTATTAGTTACTTAGTTGCACCTGTATTCAAAGTATTAGAAAAACATATTCGGTTAAAAAATCGACTCATTAATACGATTATTGTTTTTTCATTAATTGGGATATTATTATTTTTTATCGGTCGTTTTGCCGGGGTGCTTATTTATACACAAGCGGTAGCCTTTATCGAAAATGACTGGCCAAATGTTGTCAGTTATTTTGAAACATCTTTCAGTGAAGGGTCGCCTATTAGAGATACATATAACTGGCTTGCTCAATACATTAGTATTGGCTCTAGAGAAGTTATTTCTGTCGATATTATTCGGGTGTTTCAAAGTGTTACTACTATTGTTTTAACCATTATTATGACACCGGTATTTTTATTCTTTATTTTGAATGATAAAGAGCGCATTTATAAAAGTCTTATGCAAGTTTTTCCAAGAAAATGGCGACATCATGCAATTGAGTTAACCGGAAGAGCCAACCGTGTGGTTGAAGAATACTTTAATGGCCGGTTTTTAACGATGACGGCGATGGCGATTTTCTTTACCATCATGTTGTTTATCTTTGGGTTTGAAGGCCGCGCTGTTTTATTTGGATTTATGCTTGGATTTTTTGATATTGTTCCTTATGTTGGTCCAACGATTGCAGTTATATTACCTGTACTTTACAGTTTGACTGAAGATGATTTATTATTTGGACAATATGCGCCAATTGCTATTTTTATTGCGAATTTCATTGGACAAATGATTCAAAATAATGTCGCACAACCACTTATTATGGGAAGAGAGACTAAAATCCATCCATTACTAGTATTAAGTGCGTTTGTCTTTTTTGCTTATTTATTTGGCGTTGTCGGACTTATTTTGGCTATTCCGATAACTGGAACAATCAAATCAACCATTGAATATATTAAAGAATTGCATCAAGATGAAATGGAATTAACTGAAGAAGAAGAACAACAAATCGAGGAGGCTACACAATGAAAGTGATTATCAACGCAATGCTTTACACCATGGATTCAATCAATGGTGAGATTGGCTATGTAGCAATTAATAACGGAAAAATAGAAGCAGTTGGAACCGATTTTAATCAAGCGGATTTCAAAGGCTATGACATTATTGACGCAAAGCAACATATCGTTACTCCCGGGATTGTTGATCCCCATTGTCATATTGGTATTTTTGAAGAGGGAATTAAATTTGAAGGCGATGATACCAATGAAATGACCAACCCGATTTACCCTGAGTTACGTGGGTTAGACAGTGTGTATCCACATGATCGCGCGTTTAAATACGCCGCGCCTAGTGGCGTGACTAGTGTCGTAACAGGTCCAGGAAGTGCCAATGTTATTGGCGGGACATTTACAGCGCTTAAAACCGTTGGTAATACGGTTGATGATATGGTATTTAAAGATGAGGTTTGTATCAAAATGGCTTTAGGAGAAAATCCTAAACGTGTGTATTCAGGTCAAAAGAAAGCACCCTCTACGCGGATGGCAAGTGCAGCATTAATGCGAGAGTGGTTAATGAAAGCGAAACAATATCATGAAGCATACCAGGCATATGAAAACGGTGAAGAAGACGCTAAAAAACCGACCTTTGATATGAAATTACACAGTTTAATGCGTGTGTTTGACGGTATGCTTGTTAAAATTCATGCCCACCGTTCAGATGATATTATGACGGCGATTAGAATATCTAAAGAGTTCGGTTTAAACGTCACAATTGATCATGCGACCGAAGCATATTTAATTCCTGAGGCGATTAAAGCCAGTGGCGTCAATGTCATTATTGGCCCAACTTTAGGGTATGCATCTAAATACGAACTTATTCATAAAAGCTTCGAAAGTGCAAAAGTATTAGAAGATCATGAAATTCCGTTTGCGATTATGACCGATCATCCAATTGTCACTGTCGATGTAACGATGGTCCAAGTCGCAATGTTTATGAAAGAAGGCTTAAGCCGTGATACGGCGCTTAAAGCCGTGACAATTAATGCAGCAAAATTAAACGGTATTGAAGACCGAGTGGGGTCATTAGAACCCGGTAAAGATGCCGATATTGTTATTTGGGACAACGACCCATTTGATATTATGACAAGAACCAAACTTGTGATGATTGATGGTCGTATTGTCCACGAGGTTTAGAGGCGATACCATGAGTGAAATTTTAAATGACATACATCCTATAATTGTTTATTTACTCATCTTTGTCACAAAGATTATTGAAGTTGCAATGGCAACAATAAGAATTGTGTTAATTACGAAAGCAGAACGTGTTAAAGGTGCCATTATTGGGTTTTTTGAAGTCATTATCTGGGTAATTTTAGCGGCGACAGTATTAACGAATGTCACAGACGATCCGTTTAAAGTGATTGTTTATGCGCTCGCGTTTGCGATTGGTAACTATGTTGGTAGTCGAATTGAAGATAAACTGGCATTAGGAACGGTTAACATTGAGGCCATTGTTAAAAAAATTCACGGAAAACCATTATCGATTGCCCTAAGAGAAATGGGGCTTGCTGTCACTGCGGTTGATGCGTATGGACGTGATAACCGTAAAGAGATATTATACATGCACGTACCGCGTAAAAGTATTCAAAAAACGATTAAAATTATTAAGTCATTTCAATCAGATGTTGTCATTACCGTGAACGATATTAGACCGGTGCATGGCGGGCATGGATTGTTGCGAAAATAAGAAGCGACGAACGTCGCTTTTTGACTGTATGGCTATACATTTTAGCGAAAATATGATATTATTATAAATTGTAGAAAATAGAAAAGAGAAAAGAGGAAAAAGAATGACAGAAGCCAAAACGTTTACGTTTGACTTCAATGGGAGACAGCTTAAAGTAGAAATTGGCGAAGTTGCTAAACAAGCAACCGCATCAGCGATTATTCGTTATGATGACACTGCTGTTTTAAGCATCACACAGACATCTAAAGAACCATCGAATTTAGATTTCTTTCCATTGATGGTCATGTATACAGAGAAACTGTATGCGGCTGGAAAAATCCCGGGGGGATTTTTGAAACGCGAGGGGAGACCTTCAGATTTAGAAACACTAACGGCACGGTTAATCGACCGTCCACTTAGACCACTCTTTCCAGATGGGTTTAACTATGATATTCAAATTATCAACACCGTATTAAGTGGTGACATCGACCGGACACCACCACTAACAGCAATGTTTGGAAGCAGTTTAACCCTTGCACTATCACCAATGCCATTTGAAGGTCCTATTGCTGGTGTTCAAGTTGGGCGTGTTGATGGCGAATTCATCTTGAATCCAACGCTAGAAGAACTTGAACTATCAGACATTGATTTAATCGTGGCGGGAACGAAAGATGCGATTAACATGGTTGAAGCTGGCGCAAAACAAGTCCCTGAAGAGGATATGCTTGATGCCTTAATGTTTGGCCATGAATGGATCAAAAAACTGTGTGCATTCCAAGAAGACATTATTGCTGAAATCGGTCAAGAAAAATTGGTTTGGACACCGAAAGATCCTGATCAAGAGGTTATTGACTTCGTAGAAAAAGAAGCAAAAAATGATCTCGTTAAAGCAATACATATTCAAGATAAACAATTGCGCAATGATGCGATTGACGCAACACGTACAGTCATTTTAGAAGCACTTGAAAACAAATACGCTGACCTTGATGCCGATGCGTTAAACGAAAAACTAAACACTGCTAAAAAATACATTGGAGATATTAATAAAAACGAGTTTAGACGACTAATTATCGAAGATAAGGTGCGTCCTGATGGCCGCGGGTTAGCTGATGTCAGACCACTAAACTCACAAGTTGATTTCCTTGAATTAACACATGGTAGTGCGTTATTCACAAGAGGAGAAACCCAAGCATTAAGTATCACTACACTCGGAGCACTCGGCGAAAGCCAATATATTGACGGCTTAGGCGAGACCGATAATAAACGGTTTATGTTACATTATAACTTTCCACCATACAGTGTCGGCGAAACCGGACGCTACGGCCCACCAAAACGCCGTGAAATTGGGCATGGGGCTTTAGGTGAACGGGCTTTACTTCAAGTATTACCTAATGAGGAGGACTTTCCTTATACGATTCGTGTCGTATCAGAAATCCTATCGAGTAACGGATCAACCTCACAAGCCAGTATTTGCGCAGGGTGTATGAGTTTAATGGCTGCAGGGGTGCCTATTCAAGCACCAGTTGCGGGTATTGCCATGGGACTGATTAAAGCCGACGATGAATACCGCGTATTAACGGATATTCAAGGCTTAGAAGATCACTTAGGTGACATGGACTTTAAAGTTGCTGGATCTAAAGACGGTATTACAGCGCTTCAAATGGATATTAAAATCAAAGGACTAAGTAAAGACATTTTAAAACAAGCGCTTGAACAAGCACGTATTGGACGCTTACATATTTTAGATAATATGCTTGGTGCCATTGATGCGCCACGTCCTGAAGTATCAAAACATGCACCAAAAGTCAAAATTATGGTTATTGATCCAGATAAAATCCGTGATGTTATTGGCCCAGGTGGAAAACAAATCACCCAAATCATTGATGACAATGATGGAGTCAAAATCGACATCGAACAAGATGGTCGTGTCACGCTAATGCATACCGAAATGGAACCAATTAACAATGCAATTAAACGAATTGAACAAATTGTTCGCGTTGCTAAAGTTGGCGAAGTATATGACGGTAAAGTAGTTCGTATTGAAAAATTCGGATGTTTCGTTGAGTTATGGAAAGGCACTGATGGATTATGCCATATTTCAAAACTTGCGCATCACCGCGTCAACAAAGTTGAAGATGTTGTTAAGCTTGGTCAAACCTTAAAAGTAAAAGTCATTGGCATAGATGACCGAGGACGTATTGACTTATCACATAAAGCAACCTTACCAAAACCAGAACCAAAAAAAGAATCAAAAGACAGTAATTAATTAACGCATAAGATAATCATGCGTTCTGGGTAATCGAGCTTACCTTTAAGGTAGGTTAGGAAAGTCCATGCTGGCATAGACTGGGATGTCTATAGTGTTTGTGATAGCGGAAACCATAACGCTATGCACCTTAACGGGTGACGGCTGAGAAAATACCTGTCAAATGGTATGAGTATCTATAAAAGTGCCACAGTGACGAACTTGGATAGAAATATCTGAGGTGGAACGGGTAAACCCCGCAAGTCAGCAACCCAAAATTGGTAGGGGCACACTGTCAAAGGAATGATAACGGAGACAGTGACGGGAAACCGTAGAGAGATGATTACCACCCTAACGGGTACAGAACATGGCTTATAAGAACGCATGACAAAAAAGGCTGTAACTAACAAGAGATACCTTGTATCTATCACGTTACGGCCTTTTTCTTTGGATAAAATTATAGAGAATGTGGGTATGTTTACTAGATGAGGTTTTAAATAATTATAAATAACATAAAATTTATAAAATAGATGTGATATCATAAAGGTAAACTAATAGTATATTTAGGGGGGGTTACGATGACGCATGCGTATCTTATCAAACGTTCTATGATGATTGTTTTCATAAGCATTTTTATAATGATGGCATCCGGATGTTCATCAGACAATAAAGTTGCCTATTCTGATATAGATGATTATCAAACATGTATGGATGAAGTCGATGGATCGGCTGATTTTATGCCAAAGCTTAATGATTTAGACGATTATGAATCTATTGAGTTATACTGTGTAGAACAAGTCGGTGCGACTGTATCGGTTAATTTAGTTGTTACCTATCAAGCAGATGATTATGCAAGCCGTAAAGCGAACATGAATGAAACATATGACTTTTTAGGCCATCCACTTTATGATGGTGGTAGAACGTTAGTTTTAGATGACCATTTTGAGTATCAAGATTTTACAATCCGCGTAGCAGAAGCAGATAGTTTTCGTTATCCTGCACGGTTTGGGATGATTGGCCATTCAGATAATCAATTTCAGATTGCTTATATGTTTTTTTCTAATGATGGGATCGTATCAATGGAGTATGCTTCGATGGAAGATTTTGTGGATAGCCAGTTTGCCTTTGAAGTAGAATAAGGTTACTATTTACAGTAAACGAGATAAGCTATAATGTATTAATTGCTTATCTCGTTTTATATTGCATAAATTAATGAAGTTACCCGATAAATTAGTCATTTATATCGATAAGTTTAATGGTTTTAAATTGCAATTATTAGGGTTATAGTGTACAATAATTAAAGGCTTGAAAGGAAGATGTCTTTTGGACGACAAAACCATACTAGAAAACATTAAAAACCGCCAAAAGCGAATACGAAACTTCTCGATTATTGCGCATATTGATCATGGTAAAAGTACGTTAGCTGACCGAATTTTGGAATTTACGAAATCGATTACCGCAAGAGAGATGCGTGAACAACTATTAGACTCGATGGACTTAGAGCGAGAACGTGGGATTACGATTAAATTAAACGCTGTAGAAATACATTACGCCCACACAGACGGAGAAACGTATATTTTCCATCTCATTGATACGCCAGGTCATGTCGATTTTACTTATGAAGTATCACGAAGCTTAGCCGCCTGTGAAGGCGCACTTTTGGTCGTTGATGCGGCGCAAGGGATTGAAGCTCAAACCTTAGCGAATGTGTATTTAGCGATTGATAATGATTTAGAAATACTACCGGTAATCAATAAAATTGATTTACCAAGTGCGAATATTAAAAAAGTAAAACAAGATATCGAAGATGTGATTGGATTAGATGCAAGTGATGCAGTTTTAGCAAGCGCGAAAGAAGGCGTCGGGATTCAAGAAATATTAGACCAAGTGATTGCCAAAATCCCTGCCCCTGAAGGCGACCCTGAAGCGCCCCTTAAAGCGTTAATTTTTGATTCTTTCTATGATCCATACCGAGGCATTATACCGTCAATTAGAATTGTCGAAGGTATTCTTAAAAAGGGTGACATGATTAAAATGATGTCTACTGGACATACGTTTGAAGTAACTGAAATAGGTGTAACAACACCTAAACAAGTTCAACGGGAGTATTTAGGGCCAGGTGATGTTGGGTATTTAGCAGCTTCGATTAAAGATGCGAATGATGTTCGTGTTGGGGACACGATTACGCTAAAAAAACCGGCTGCCGAAAAAGCCTTGCCTGGTTATCGGCAATTAAACCCCATGGTGTTTTGCGGGTTGTATCCTGTAAATTCAGATGAATATAATGATTTACGCGAAGCCTTAGAACGCTTAAAATTAAATGACGCCAGTTTAATATATGAACCAGAAAATTCTCAAGCGTTAGGCTTTGGATTTAGAACGGGGTTCTTAGGGATGTTGCATATGGAAATTATCCAAGAGCGGATTGAACGGGAGTTTAACATTAACCTTATTGCAACCGCACCTAGTGTAATCTATCATGTGCATATGGAAGATGGGACAATGAAAACCATTGATAACCCAAGTACACTTCCAGATGTCCAACATATCGATCATATTGAAGAACCGTACGTTGAAGCGACAATTATGACACCAAAAGATTATGTTGGAAATGTGATGGAATTATGCCAAAGCAAACGGGGAAATTTTAAAGACATGCAATATTTAGGCGATACCCGTGTTCAACTGAAATACCATTTACCGTTATTAGAAATAGTCTATGACTTCTTTGACAAGTTGAAATCATCATCAAAAGGCTATGCATCTTTTGATTATGAATACCATAGTTATCAAACCAGTAAACTGGTTAAAATGGATATTTTAATCAATGGAGAGATTGTTGATGCTTTGTCGACAATCATTCATAAAGAATTTGCCTATAAACGCGGCAAAGCAATTACCGAAAAAATGAAAGATCTAATACCAAGACAAATGTTTGAGATACCAATTCAAGCATCAATTGGATCGAAAATCATTGCAAGAAGTACCATTCGTGCCATGCGTAAAAACGTGCTTGCAAAATGTTATGGTGGCGATATTACGCGAAAGAAAAAGCTTTTAGAAAAACAAAAAGCAGGTAAGAAACGCATGAAAAACGTTGGAAATGTAGAAGTTCCACAAGAAGTCTTCTTATCTGTTTTATCCATCGATGAATAGCACAGCAATGTGCTATTTTTTTATTGCATAGGGATGTGGGTATGCTATAATACTAATAAGAATATAATTAGGAGGACATTCACCTATGGATTTTGATACATCGACGATACTATTTGCGTTTCTCTTAACTCTCTTTGCCGGGTTATCTACCGGTATCGGAAGCGCCATTGCGTTTTTTACAAAAAAAACGAACGAAACTTTCTTAAGCATTGCCCTCGGCTTTTCTGCTGGGGTGATGATTTATTTATCATTTGTAGAAATATTACCTAAAGCTGTTGAGTCTTTAGACGAAGCAACAGCGTTTGACGGCTCAGCCTTTAATATTGCAACCATTGCCTTTTTTGGTGGGATTGCATTAACCGCGATTATTGATAGACTCGTGCCCAATGTCGCAAACCCACACGAATTGCGTGATGTTCAGGAAATGGAAGAAAATCCTGAGATAAAAGAAGCACATAAAATTAAAACGTTGTACCGTATGGGGATTTTTACAGCACTCGCGATTACCTTGCATAACTTTCCCGAAGGGATTGCGACGTTTTTAGCTGCCCTTGAAAGCCCAACGCTTGGTATTAGTATAGCAATTGCGGTCGCAATTCATAATATTCCTGAGGGCATCGCAGTTAGTGTCCCAATTTATTACGCGACAGAGTCACGCAAGAAAGCATTTTACTTTTCTTTCTTATCAGGCCTTGCAGAACCACTTGGTGCGCTTGTTGGCTTCTTTATCTTAAGTACGATTTTAACCCCAACCATGTTTGGAATTATTTTTGCGGCTGTTGGTGGAGTCATGGTATATATTGCGTTAGACGAACTATTGCCAACCGCAGAAAAATACGGTGCACATCATAAAGTTATTTACGGATTAATCTCTGGCATGGCGATTATGGCGATTAGTTTAATTATTCTTTAGAAAAGGTGTTTCGACAGCATCTTTTCTTTTTATTTAGATAAGATGCATTCTCTGATATGGTACAATATAAGTAGGTGATACGATGAAAGGTCTATACATTCACATTCCATTTTGTAGGCGGTTATGTATTTATTGCGACTTTGCAAAAGAAATCGCTAAAGAAGAAAAACAAACGGCGTATATTGATGCCTTAATAAAAGAATTAGACCATTATAAATCAAATCTAAATGATCTCACAACCATCTATATAGGTGGTGGGACACCCAGTGCGTTAAATCATGATGATTTAAGACGGTTATTAACGGCGGTTGAAGATTTGATTGATTTTAATACCGTCATTGAATATACCGTAGAATGTAACCCCAACGATATAGATGATGCCTTAGCGGCGTTACTTAAAACACATAAGGTCAATCGTATTAGTATGGGTGTTCAAACATTTAATAACGACCATCTTGCGTTTTTAAACCGAACCCACAAACAACACGATATAATTTCAGCGTTTGACATTTTAAGAAAACATGGGTTTTTAAATATTAGTGTTGATATGATGTTTGGTCTTGTTCATCAAACCGTTGATGAAGTAAAAGAGGACATCACAGCATTATTAAGGTTAAAGCCGAATCATATATCGTATTATAATTTGATTTTAGAAGCACAAACGAAACTGCACCACCTAGTTACAAAAGGTGTTGTATCAATGGTTGATGAAGATACGGAAGCGGATATGTATGAACTGATTATTAAACAGTTAAAAGCAGCTGGGTATCATCATTATGAGATTAGTAATTTTGCCAAAGAGGGCGCTGAATCTTTGCATAATACCATTTATTGGAAAAATGATGATTATCTAGGTCTTGGCGCAGGCAGTCATGGAAAGTATAATGATTTTAGATATTTTAATGAACGACGGATTAAAACATATATCGAAGCAGTTTCAAAACGTGGATTGGGTCTTGCAAGTACCTATCCTTATGAAGCGCTAAGAGATACATTTCTCATGGGGCTTAGACGGTTAGAAGGCATACACATTCCTACGGTTGAACAACAGTATAACGTCAATATCTTTAATACGTTTGAGATGTTAAAAACCCATATTGATCAGGGATTATTAGAAGTTAAAGATGATTATTTGCGCTTAACGGATAAAGGGCTAATGCTTGCGAATATGGTCTTTATGAGTTTTTAGGTGGTGAATGAATGTTAAAACAACTATTAAAAGAATATGAGTATGAGTTAAAAGCTACACATCAATTAAGTAAAAACACCCTGAGTGCGTATATGTCTGATTTAAAGCATTATACCACTTACTTGTTAGACCGTGACATCAAACGCCCAAATGACATCACAAAAGATGATGTCACGCGTTATTTAATGACGTTAAGAAAAAAACATACGGCAAAAACCACCGTTGGTCGCAAGTTGTCCGCAATGAAGAAGTTTCATCAGTTTTGTTTAGAAGAGAAATTGGTTGAGGACAATATTATTTTAGAAATACACCGGCCGAAAAAAGAAAAACGGTTACCCGATGTACTCACATTAGAAGAAATTGAAGCCATACTGAAAGCTGCAAAAGGGTCAACAGCACTTGAAAAGCGTAATGTAGCCATGATTGAACTGCTTTATGGGAGTGGCTTAAGAATTAGTGAAATGTTAGATCTCAAGGTTGATGATTTGCATATTAATATGGGATTTATCAACGTGATAGGTAAAGGAAGTAAAGAACGCATTATGCCAATTGGAACTGAGACAGCAAAAGCCTTAAAAATCTATTTAGAAAGTGGTAGAATAGAATTAACTAAGATGTCGACACCGATTGTTTTTTTGAATCGTTTTGGGAAACGCATGAGTCGCGTTGGATTTTATAAAATACTAAAAGTCTTAGCACGTAATGCAGGGATTGAAAAAGATGTCAGCCCGCATACCTTAAGACATAGTTTTGCGACCCATTTATTAGAACGTGGTGTCGATTTACGGTATGTTCAAGAATTGCTTGGCCATAGTGATGTCTCAACGACTGAGATATATACACATATAAACAAATCACAACTGATCGCTGTGTATGATATGTATCATCCACACGCAAATAATAAGGAGGAAAACGATGTATAAACGTATTTTTTTAATCGTCATTGATAGTGTTGGTGTTGGAGAAATGCCCGATGCAAAAGCTTATGGTGATGAAGGGGCGAACACGATTAAAAATATCAGTTTAGCCACAAATGGTATTCATTTACCAACGATGGAAACATTAGGGTATGGAAATTTAACAGATATTAAAGGTGTCAAGCCAGTTGAAAAACCACTCGGTTATTACACTAAGATGGCGGAGATGAGTGTTGGAAAAGACACAATGACTGGGCATTGGGAACTGATGGGATTAAAAATTGAAACCCCATTTCAAACATTCACAGACACAGGATTTCCTGATAGTTTAATTAAAGAATTAGAAGCACGTACAGGCCGTAAAATTGTTGGAAATAAAGCATCAAGTGGAACGGTGATTTTGGATGAACTTGGAGAACACCATCTTGAAACGGGAGATTTAATTGTCTATACTAGCGCAGACTCCGTATTACAAATTGCGGCGCATGAAGAAAAAGTAGGTTTAGATGAACTTTATAAAGCCTGTGAAATCGCACGTGAACTTACACAAAAAGATGAATATAAAGTTGGTCGTGTTATCGCAAGACCATTTATTGGTGATAAAAAAGGTGCGTTTAAACGCACTGCCAACCGCCATGATTATGCGCTTAAACCTTACGGACAAACCACGCTCAATTTCTTAAAAGACGCTGGCAAAGATGTGATTGCTTTTGGTAAAATAAGTGACATTTATGATGGTGAAGGCATTACCGAATCGATAAGACAATCTTCAAACAAAGAGGGTATGGAAAATTACATCGCATACGCACAAAAACCATTTAACGGATTGGCGTTTTTAAATCTAGTTGATTTTGATGCGCTATATGGTCATAGGAGAAATCCTGAAGGTTATAAAGATGCAATGGAAGCATTTGACGGACAATTAAAAGAACTCATGACACACATTGAAGATGATGATTTACTTATAATAACTGCCGATCACGGAAACGATCCAACCCATGAAGGTACTGATCATACGCGTGAGTATGTTCCATTATTAGTGTATAACCCACGCCTAAGAGGTGGCGAATTAGCAATGCGTAAAACCTTCGCAGATATTGGCGCAACCGTATCAGAAAACTTTAAGGTCAAAAAAACAAAACACGGCACATCATTTCTAACCCATCTTAAATAAATGGTAAAAACCAGACATTTTCTGTCTGGTTTTTTTATGTTATGATACACTAGAAAGTGAATACACGATAAATAAGATGGCGGTGATACAATGCGGATAATCCATGTTGGGCTTTATGTGAAAGATTTAGAAAAAATGAAAGACTTCTATTGTCAGTATTTTGGTGGTGAGGCCAATGAGCGTTATACAAATGAAACAAAAGGCTTTGCTTCTTATTTTATTACTTTTAATGAAGGTACAAGATTAGAGCTCATGACAAAAGACAATATTACTACCTACCCTATACATTATTATCTAGGATTGGCGCACATTGCATTTTCTTTAGGCAGTAAAGACAAGGTTAATACATTAACAAAGCGTTTTAAAGATGATGGCTATACCGTAGATAGTGGTCCGCGCGAGACAGGTGATGGGTATTATGAAAGTGTTGTTTTTGATCCTGAGGGCAATGCCATTGAACTGACTGTGTAATAAAACAAACGGTTAGGCGCGTTTTGATTAATATAGTAAAAGATAATGCACCAAAATCTAAAGTATTTACATGCGCAGTACGCGCAGTTATTATTGAAGAAAATCGATTATATTTAATGTATATACCTAATTCGAACCTATGTATTAGCAGGTGGCAGTGTTGAATCTGGTGAATCATTAGATGTAGCATTCAAGCAAGAAGTATTGGAAGAAACTCGGGACCGTATAAAAGCGTATCACAAGACAGTAGAACTAACGAAGTATCATCCAACAATGACGCGAATACATATCTTTTACCGTGTCTTTAAAGATAGCACGATTAAATCAATTGTTTGTTTAACAAAAGAAGAACTAGCCCTTGATACGGTTTAAAAAAGAGTGTTATTGAAAAGGACATTCGCTATGTCATAGAACAAAAAGGAACGCATCATCTTTCTGAAGCGCTATAGTTACGAGAATTATTAGATATACTTGCCAGTGTGTGATTCGCTTTGTCGTTACAAAGTAGTAGCGTCTTTTATTATGAAAAATGGGTCACGCATAAAACGTGACCCATTTAAATAGATTAATAGTTTGCTTCGATAGCTGCTTTATAATCTTTACGTTTATCATCTAATTGTTTAATAATTGGTTTGATTTTGGCTTCTTGTGATGTCGTTGCAGTTTTAAGGTAGCGTTTATAGGATTTGATTAAAGGGTGCAAGGCTTTGTTTAGCGTTTTTGCTTTATGATCAAGGGTTTTTAAGTGTTTTTTATAGGTTGTTGTGTGGGCATTTTTTGTTTTAGTTAAGGCTTGATCAAATGCTTTCTCAGCTTTTTTTACTTGTCTTAATAAAGTGATTTTTAGCTCTTTGTAATGCGTATTGAGGGTAAGTGATTTGACGTTTTCATGGGCTTTATTGAAGATAGCTTTGGTTTTTAATGTGTTTTCTTCGATGGTTTCAATGGTGTTTTTTGTTTGTGTATCAATGGCGTGGATTTTTTCATGATGCATATTGTAAAGTGTGTTAAGGTGGTCATCAATGCTAGAAGTATCGGATTGTTTTTCTTCTTTTAAAGTGGCTAATTTTTCTTCAAGGCGCTTGATGTTTTCTTGTGGGTCTTTAATTTTATCGTCTCGTTGTGCCCTAGCTTCTTCAAGGGCTTCATCTAATCGTTGTTTGGCAGTTGTTGTGGATTGTTCTTCGATGTAAGGAATAAGTGTTCCACTTTTGCGTTTATTAAAGAGATTAAGTTTTTCCTCGCTTTGTTCGAGAAGTTCTTCGAAGGTTTGTATGGTTTTTTCTTTTAGATCTTGAGCATCTTTAACCCCTTGATCAGCGCGTTTAATCGCTGCATCAATTTGTGACTTATAGCGTTTGATGTTTTGGTCATTATCCTGTTTTTCTTTTAAAGCATCGAGTTTTTCCTGATAGTATGCTTTGATGCTTTCTTCTTGTTCTTTAAGTTTTTTACGGTCTTTGTCATCAGTGAAGAGGGCAAGTCGGTAGGAGAGGTCTTCGAGTTTTGTATCTCTGGCTTCTTCAATGTCTTTTTGTTCATATAGATAGGGTTGTTCGGCTTTATAAAGTTTTTGTTCGGCGTATTCTAATTCTTGACTTTTGGTCCGCTCAATGTTTTCTAAGCGTGCTTCATATTCTTTTTCGGCAAATTTCATTTGTTGTTGCGCGAAAAGAATTTGACTTTCAACAGTAGTTTGAACCATGGTTTCGTTGACATCCATGCCAATATTTAATCGTTCAGCTTGTGATTTGGTCAGATCGACTTCATTGTCGTAAAGCGAGCGGATTTTAATCAGTTGTAATTCATATTCTTTTTCTGCGATTTCAATGCGTGAGTGCTCGTATATGAGATCATTTTTAGCGTCTTCTTGCGCTTTAATGGTTTCGATTTGATCGGTTTTTTCGGTTTTCAGTTTGTTTTTTAATACGGTTTGTATTTGATGTTGAATGGCAATGTTTTCTTTGGTCTTGTCAAAGGCTGCTTTAAGGTTTTCGTTAAATATATCTTGTTTATATGTATGCATGCGTAAACTTTCTGCTAAAGCGAGTTCTGCATGTTTGATTGCCTGTTTGGTCTTTGTAAGTGTATCAATTTGATCGAGCGTATCTTTATAGATTGCGGTTTGATAGGCGTAAGCTAGGGATTTAATGCTATCAATAAAAGTAAGTAGATGTTTTTTAAACTGATAGGTTTTGGTTGTGAATGTTTTTAATTCGTTCACCAATGCATGGTTAACTTGAAGATCAAATTCTAATGACTTTTGATCTTCACGAAGTTTAAATAAGGTACTTGATTCTTTAAACTTAATTTTTTCTTTTTCGAGTTGAACAAGAAGTTTGTATTTTTCATCTTCATGGGTTAATTCTAAGTTTTTGCGTGCATCTAAAAGTTTTTGGCGTTGCTTTTTGATTTTTTGTTCGGCGAGACGTTTTACTTTTTCTTCGTATAAAGATAAGTTTTGTTTCTCTTTTTGTTCATATTGTTTAAGTAAGGTTTTAAGTTGTTTAATATCTTCTGTTTTTTCTGCTTTCATAATGCTAAAACGGAGTTGATCAAGATCTTCTTCTAATGTCTCTTTGGTTTTTTGCTCTGACTCTAGTTGCTTTTTGTATTTTTGTTTGAAATTGTCTAAGGTTTCGGTTTCTAGGGTTTCTAAATCATAATTGATGGTTTCAATGTCACGTTTAAATGACGATTCTAAGTCGTCTAATTTTTGCTTGATTTTAGCGATGGATTTGTCAAACATTGATTCTATTTTATCGTCTAAATAGGTATCGTCTTTAGCGGTGAAGAAAAAATGGGTACGGGTGTGTTCAATTTCTGTTAGGGCATGATTGATGGTTTTAATTAGAGTTTTGAAGTCATTGGCATAATTAATGAAATCGGTTTTTTTGGTTTTGAAGGCGGTGTTATCTAAGAAAAATTGTTTTAATGTGTTTTCACACTTTTTGAATAAGTCGGACGCAAACCCAAGGGTTTCTTTCGTAATTGGGCTAAGGTAGGTTTCGTTGATTGAATCTTGACTGTCTTTGTAGGTTGCAAGACGTGCGTTTATAGTATTCATGAGTAAGGTAATGTGAGTGTTTAAAGGATGGTCTTTTATGTAGTCTTTATCAAAAAGACGAACCGAGTTTAACGCTTCGTAAATGTCGTCTTTGGATTTGAGTAAGTGGTTAAATTGTTCTGTCGTGGTGGCCTGATCTTTGTCGTCTATATCTTGTTTAAGGGCGTCTATTTCGCGGTTTAAATGTTTAAGTTTATCGTTGGTTTCTTGGACGCGCTTAGTGTGTGATGCTTTGACTTTTTGATTGGCTTCATAGACTTCTTTAATCAGTTTTTGTAAGAGTTCGGATTCTTTTTGTAGGTCTTCATCAATCAAAAGAGAGAGGTCTTCATTCGCTTTTGATAGCGTTGCGAGTTCATGCTTTTTCGCCACGGTTGTCACATCCTTTCTTAGTCACGATTGGTAATGGCTTTAATGGTTTTTCTAATTAAGGTATCGGTGTATGTATCGTTGGTTTCTTGGAAGATATCGTAGTTGGTTAATGCTGAGTGAGCTTCTAAGAAGGCTTTGTGTGTTGCGTTTAATGTTTCTTCGAGGATGTTATGGGCATCCTCGATACGGGTATAAACATCGTCTTCTAGACGTTCAATGCGTGTGTTTAACGTATCGAGGCGTTCTTTTTTTAGGCGACCATCTTGGTCGATTTTGCGGGTGGTACTTTCTATTAGTGTTTCTAAACGGGCTGCGCTGTTTAAGATTTTTGATTCAAATGCGTCATTGGTTTCTTTTAGGGTGTTATCTAAGTCAGTTTTTTTGTTGTGTTTAACTTCTTGGATGGTGGTGAGTTCTTGGTCGTATGTTTTGGCTTTTTGTGCTTTGTCTTCAGCATGATCGGCGATGCTTTCATTGCGTTTATCTTCAATGATGGTACGTTCTTGTTTGAACATGTCAATTTCATAGTCATAGAGGGCTTTGGCTTCTTGCATGCGGGTGTCAAGTTTTTGAATGTGTTTTTCATGGGAAGCATCAAGTCGGTTGATTGCGTCTTTATGGCTTTTTAGTATAAGCTGTTTGGCATTGTCATATTCTTGTGTTAAGGTTGCTATTTTTTCTTGTGTTGTGGATTCTAAGGCTGTTTTTTCTGTTTCTAAGGTTTGGATTTTTGTCCGTAAGCTTTCAATATGGGTGGTGATGGCATCTAAAGCTTCGTTAACAGATTTATCTTTATCTTCATTAAAGGTTTTTAAGGCATTGGTTTTATCAATGTTTAATGAAGACAAGGCTTGATTTAATGGTTTGACAGTATTTTCATAATTTTCTTTTGCTTTTTTGTGGGCTTTTTTATGGTTTTCTGTGGCATTGATGACGAGTGCTTGGTCTTTTTCGACTAGGCTTTGAAAAGCAGAAGTGATCGTGTCTATTATGTCTTTAATTTCATTTTTATATGTTGAGTTGATAAATTTAAAAAGCTCGGTTGTTTCTTCTTCAATACGGGTTAATGTTGGTCGATCAAGCGACGTGATTTTATGTTTTGTATCGTGAATATGCTTTAAATAGGTGCGTTCGAGTTGGATTTTGTCTTTGTCAAGTTGATCGAGGATTTTTTGTTGGTCTGCTTCATGTTTTGCGAGGAGTGACTGTTTCTTTTTGTCACTTATTGATTCTTGCTCAATATGTTTTTGTTTGACGTTATAAACAAAGCTAAGGCTTTCTTTTTTTACGCTGTAGATGTCTTGGACAAAGTTTTTAATGGTGAATTCAAAAGGACTTGCGATGAGTCGCAATAGGCTTTTAAGTTCAGGTTTGTGGGGATGTCTTGCATTATCAAAAGCTTCTAGCTGTTCGGTTAAGGGTTTGGTGTGTTCAGTAATAAGCTCAATGCGGGTTTTAATCATCTCATTGATGTTTTTAATATTTGCTTTGGGATTTGCGGTTTCTTTTGCTAAGGCTTTGTCGATAAATGATTGTTGGTCTTCTAAACGTTTTTTGGCATCGTTTAGGTCTTGTTCAATTTTTGCTTGTCGGGTATTATAGTCTTCGATGATTGATTGTTTATCAGTTTCAAAGTGTTTGGTTTTGCTGGCTTCTTGTCGTTGTTTTTTGAGTAGTGCGACTTCGAGTGCCTTTTTTGTTCTATCGATTTCGTAAGTATGTTTTTGTGTGTGTTCTTTAATTTCTTGTTCTAGGTCGTAGGTTTCTAAGGTGTATTCTTTTTCTAAACTGGTAAGGTTGATGTCACGTTCCGTGTTTTGTTTGTCTTTATTGATGATATAGAGATCCATTGCACGCTGTTTGTCAGCTTCAATATGGTCTTGTTTTTTTAAAAATACTGCTTGTGCAAGGGCTTCTTTTTCTTCTAAGTCTAGATGAGATTTTTCGTAAGTTTGAGTGGTTTCTAAATTTTGTTTGTCTTCGGTGTTTGACAGGGTGTTGATCTTGTGGAGTAACGTTTGTTTTTTGATACGCGTCTCATGGTCGATTGTCAAATGGTTAAGATCGTGAGCTAATTTGGCTTCTTTCATATCAAAACGTACCGACGCATCTTCTTGGTCGATGATCATTTTTTGTTTGTTTATTTCGATTTCTTTAATCGGTTCAATGGTATCTAGGGTGGTTCTTATTTCATCCATTTCCGTGATGAGTGGTTTCATCGTTTGAGCGTAGTTAATATGGGCACTTATGCGTTCTTTATGGAAGGTGTTAATGGCTTTAATACATGTATTAATACACGAGGTAATTGCGGTGTAGCGTGTTTTTATATGGGTTTTATCTGTCGTGTTTTTTGTTAATTCTGTACTTTTATTAAGGTGGTCTTCGACAGTGGAGAAGAGGTCTTTAAGATGGGTTTGATGTTCATTTAAAAGCCGTTCTTGTTGGTCATAAATGGTACCAATGAGTGTAGCGTCCTCAGTAACCCAAGTGCTGATGAAGTCTGCTTCTTCATCGACTAAGGTATGGATTAGGTCTTGTTGTTTGAGGAGGACATTATGCCGTTTTTCTGATAGCTTAAGACGGATTTCTAAGTCTTTAGCGGTTGCTTCATCCCCTTCACTTTTGGCGTGTTCTAAGGCCGCGTCTAACTGAATCTTTTCAATGGTGTAATCTTGATCAATGGTCTCTTTTTGTGTTTTTGTATCTAGGGTAAACGTTTTTAAGGCATCTTTAAACTGCGAAAAAGGTGCTTCAAGAGCACTTTTGGTTTTACTGATATCTAATGTGATGGTTTTTATATATTGGTTAAGTTCTTTACGTAATGAGTTCATCGTGTAGGCTGCGTTTTTAGCCAAAGTATCCGCATAGTCTGTTTCTGCGTCAAACGATTTTTGTAAGTCATTGTTAAAGCGTTTTAAGTGGGTTTCTAAGTTGCTTTGTGCGGTGTGGTCATGTTCTAAATGATTAAGTAATTGTTTTAATGTGGCGATGGCGTCTTCGAATTGGCTGATGGTGTTTGCTTTATTTTTTTCGAGGTTTTGTTTATAAAGGTCTAGTTTTTCTTGGTAGGTGAGATTATGTTCAAGATATTTCTTTTCGATTTCTTTAACTTTAATTTTGCGGTCTTGCGTAAGTTGTTCAATTTCATTATTGATGAAAAGGGTTGATTTTTTAAAGTCAAGTTCTAAGGCTTTAATATGTTCTTTATGGGTTTTTTCAAGTGACTTAAGGGTTTCTTCTTGTGTTTTTAAATGATTTTTATGGGTTTTATCTAAGGTTGCTTTTTGGTCTTTAAAGGTTTCAATGATGCTATTTTCTTGTGCTTTATGTTTTTGTTCAATTGCTTCAAAGGCCTGTTCCGCTTGTTCAGTTAAATCGGTTTCTTTTTTATTGAGTTTGGTGATGGTTTGATAGTGCTTATTTAAGCGTTTATTATAGGTTTTTTCTAAGGTGTATTTCGCTTTTTTGTCTTTGTTTTTAGAAGAAAATAGTGTTGTCACCGGGTTCGGCCTCCTTTGCTTGCGTATTTACATGTGTTTATTTTACCATATAAAGTTAAAATAGACAATTGAATAAATATTTGATAATCATGGGTTTTAGTTGTAAATTAGTGCCTTTCGTGTATAATTTTTAGTGAGGTGGTAAGATGGAAGAACGTGTCGTATCAGCGGAACCATTACAAGAAGAAATGGAACCATTAAGTTTAAGACCAAAGACATTAGATGAATATATCGGCCAAACGCATGTCAAAGAAATGATGCGGATTTTTATACAGGCCGCAAAACACCGTAAGGAAAGTTTGGATCATGTGTTATTATATGGGCCACCTGGGCTTGGGAAGACGACGCTTGCGAATATTGTGGCCAATGAAATTGGCGTCCAAATAAAAGTCACCAGTGGACCAAGTATTGAAAAAAGTGGCGATTTGGCTGTGTTATTAACGAGTTTAGAACCAGGTGATATTTTATTTATCGATGAGATTCACCGGTTGCCACGTATTGTTGAAGAAGTGCTGTATCCCGCGATGGAAGATTTTGCGATTGATTTAATTGTTGGAAAAGATGAAACCAGTCGTTCGATTCGTGTTGATTTACCGCCGTTCACTTTGATTGGTGCAACTACTAGATTTGGCGATTTAACTGCCCCTTTAAGAGAGCGATTCGGGGTTGTCCATAAGTTAGAATATTATGATGAAGATGCGCTTAAACAAATATGTGCGCGAACTGCTAAACTATATGATCAAGAGATAGAAGAAGACAGTCTAATTGAGATTGCGAGAAGAAGCCGCGGGACACCGCGTATTACGAATAGGTTATTTAGACGGATTCGTGATTTTGCGGATGTGTTAAATGACGGGTTGATTAGTATTGATATTGCGAACTTAGCACTGGATAAATTAGGTATTGATAAAGCCGGGCTCGATCAAAAAGACTATGATTATTTACATGGATTGATTGAAAAATTTGGTGGCGGACCGGTTGGGGTAGAAAGTTTGGCCTCATCCATCTCTGAAGAAGTTACCACGATTGAAGATGTCTATGAACCGTTTTTACTTAAAATGGGGTTCATTCAAAGAACGCCAAGAGGTCGTGTTGCTACAGATAAAGCATATAAACATTTAAACATTAAGATTCAAGGTGGGTTATTTGAATGAAATTAAAAGATTTTACCTATACATTACCGGATACTTTAATCGCCCAAAGTCCTTTAGAAGATAGACTGGCTTCACGCCTTTTAGTCGTTGATAAGGAAACAGGTGATTTACAAGATAAACAGTTTAAAGACCTTAAAACCTTTTTAAGAAAAGGCGATGTCTTAGTGCTTAATGACACTGCTGTGTTACCAGCACGGTTAATTGGTGAAAAGCTTGGGACAGGCGCAATTATTGAAATTCTTTTGTTAGCGCAAAAACCCAATGATGTATGGGAGTGTTTGGTTAAAAAAGCGCGTAAAATAAAAGTTGGCACAAAAGTTCGTTTTGGTGACGGGGAAATTGTCGCTGAATGTGTTAAGGTGTTAGACGACGGGATTCGACATTTTAAAATGCATTACCAAGGGGTCTTTTTAGAACAACTAGAAAAACTTGGAACGATGCCGCTCCCGCCTTATATCCATGAACGCTTAGAAGATCAAGAACGCTATCAAACAGTTTACCGCAAACATCAAGGTAGCGCCGCTGCCCCAACTGCGGGCTTACATTTTACCAAAGCCTATTTAGAAGAACTAAACAAGATGGGTGTGATTATTACTTACGTAACGCTTCATGTCGGACTTGGGACATTTAGACCTGTCAGTGTTGACAGAATAGAAGACCATGAGATGCATGAAGAATATTATACGGTAACTAAAGAAACCAGTGACATTATTAATCAAGCAAAAAAAGAAGGTAGACGCATTGTAGCTGTTGGTACAACCTCTTTAAGAACGCTTGAGACTGTCGGTAAAGCCCACGGTAAAATGCAAGCAGAAAGTGGCTTTAGTCGCTTGTTTATTTATCCTGGGTTTAAATTTACCATTGTCGATAGTTTACTAACAAACTTTCATCTACCAGAATCAACACTGTTAATGCTTGTGAGTGCGTTTGCGAGTAAATCAATTATTTTTGATGCGTATGAACACGCCATAAAAGAGAAATACCGTTTCTTCTCATTTGGTGATGCGATGTTTCTAACAAAAAGCGCAACCGATGGTAATAAAAATATTTGATTACTATAGTAAATAATCCATCTAAAAACGACTTATAAAATAGTCGTTTTTTATTATATCCACTTAGATAGTAGAAGTGAAGGGTTAAAATGACATCGCCTTTTATCATGAATTAAAAGGGTATAGGTATGACAAGGATTTTGGCTAAAATGACAACAAAACTTGTCATTATGTTTGTTGTGAGATAAAATAGTGTAAAGGAGGTATACGTATGAATAAAGAAGAGGTAGTACAAAGCGTAAAAAAACCTAGAAACGATGAAAGAGAAACACAAGTTATGAACAAAGGATACCATATAAGTTCAGTATCCATAATAACCGGTATTTTAGTTCTCATGTTTTTAAGAGTAGCTAAGGGGGATTTATTTTCTCAAGATCTACTATTTCTTATTATGTTACAAGTTACGACTTTAGGACTATATTACTATATCAAAATTAAGAACCCTATCTACTTAGCCACCTTTTTTATCGGTCTGATTGCTTGTGGTTTGACACTTATAAACGTGTTAACATATTATGGCTATATTCAATAAAGACAAGAAACAACTTAAATTAAAAAACAACATTAAGGTATCCCGCGTTGAAAAATCACTAACGCAAGATCAACTCGCAACCTTAATAGGAGTATCTAGACAAACCATAGGTTCAATAGAAAAAGGCCAGTTTAATCCAACCGCAAAACTCGCACTCATTATATGCATTGTGTTAGACAAGAAGTTTGAAGAGTTATTTTATTTTTAGATATGAAAAAAGCACTTCACAGAAGTGCTTTTAATTTACAAAAAACAATTGATACCTACAAAAAGAGAGTGAGTGTATTATTATCTGTTCAATCCTATCTTATATCGTCAAACGGTGTACATATATACCAACTAGCGCGGGCACCAACATCAATTTTATCAACGGTGTTAAAGCATTGTTCCATATCGTGCATGCACGTTAACATGTCATCAACCGGAGATTCGACAAAGTTAAAGTACTCTCCGCCTTCTAAGGTTTCAATGAAACTGATGAGTGGGGCACGTTGTTGGTTGTAATCATGAATAATAACAAAATGCTTTGCGAGTCTACTCATTTCGTGGTAAAGCTTACTGCGGTCTTCTTTAACCAGCCCGTGTGCAACGTAAGATGCAATCACTAAGTCAAAAGACTTATCTTCAAATGGCAAGGTGTTTAAAACGTCTTTGGTTAAAAAGCGAATCGAGCGGTCGTTGTTTTTCTTTTGTGCGACTTTAATCATTTTTGGCGAGGCATCAACTGCGGTAACGTCAAGCCCCTTATCAAAGAAGACACTGGCGAGTGCGCCGGTCCCACAGCCAATATCTAAAACAGAATGATAGTCACTAATATCAATCGATTTAACAATATCTTCAACAACCTCTGTATACTTTTTTTGTTGGTGCTTAAAAAACCAGCCATAGATTGGTGCAATCATATTGAATAAACGATGCTTTTTCTTTTTACCCATCATCAATCTCCTTAGGTTTGGCTTATATATTTATTATACCATGAAATAGTTAAAACCATAGATTGCCTTAACTAAGTCTATAATATAATCGACTAGATAGATTATACAATCACTTAGCACTAGCCATATCATACATAAATACAAGAAGGGGTTTATAGCGTAAACAAAGGCTTTTTTTATTTTTATGATTGAATGATGGTTAATAATTGTACTAAATCTAGTGGTGTTCTAGGTTATAATATAGTAATATTAATATAATGAAAAGACGGAAGGAAGACATAAATGATTACATTAAATGAATTAGTTACGTTTATCGATCAACAGTTTAAAACGCGCGAACTGTCATCATATAAGACAGAATCAGGCGTTACCTATGATTCTGGCCAATCGATTTCAAACATTGGGTACGCAACAAATATTACCGTGGATGTCGTTGAAAAAGCCAAACAACAAAATGTTGATTTAATCATCACGCATCACGATGCGTGGGATTTTATTTATGGGCTAAAGGAAGCTGTAATGGAGAAACTAAAAGCCTATCACATATCTCACTACTTTACACATCTACCGTTAGATGATGCCTCCTTTGGGACAAATAGCTCACTCATAAAGAAGTTAGGTTTAAAAGAGGTGTCAAGACACTGTCATTTTGATGGGTATTCGTGTGGTGCCTTAGGGACCTTTGACACCCCCGTTGCCTTTAAAGCTTTAGTGGAGACATTTGAGACATTAACAGAGGAACCAGCATTAACATGGAACTTCGGTAACAAGTTCGTTAAAACTGTCTATGTCGTATGTGGTGCTGGCGGTGAGACCAATTTAATGAAAGAAGCACTCGACCTTGGCGCTGATGTTTATCTAACAGGCGAGAAAGTATTATATACGATGCAATATGCAAACTTACATAATATGAACCTTATTATCGGTAGTCACACTTTTACAGAACTATTTGGAGTAGAATCGCTAATGAATATCATTTCAAATCAATTTAAATCAATAGAAGTCAAACTCATCAAAGAAGACCATATCGAAACACTTCCATTTAGAAACGATTAGGTACCAGGACACGCTTATTATTGAGTCACTTTATTTAGGCGAACATACAGAGGATTACCTTACATTAGGATTTAATAATATTGTAATGCATCTTTATGATGAAGAAGTAATGCTGATTAAAACCATCTACGGCAATGAATCCGTATTTCAATCAACCATTGTCTCAAAACTAGCAGAAGAAGATAAAGAAACACAAATTACTGAGATTCGCCGTGCTTATAAGATGGCACGGCTACAAGCCATTAAAAATGTGACACAAACAGACCAACTCACCTTTATTTTAGATTATGACATTGCCATTGATGATGTCCTCTACCTCAGTGACTATACCACGACATTGACCTTGACATTGACGAAAGAAACGCTCTTACAACTCATCAACGATGACCGTGTGATAAGTGCATCATTATATCACGCGGCACCAATAGATAGCAATTAACTAACGGTACATAAAAAAGCAGTGAACAAGCCTCATTTTAGGAGCTTGTTCACTGCTTTTTAATTATGATAAAACGCGAGTTCATATAGAATGTGTTTAATTATTTTGTTTTACGATATTGACAATACCAAAGATGATCAAAACGAGGCCAGTGATAACATGAATGGCGTTTCGTTCATACAATATATTGTTAGATAGTTGCCAATCAATAAATGTATAAACTAAAATTAATAATGAGACAGAAAATAAGATAATAGCTTCAATAGAACGGTGTTTTAATAATAATATTGCGCCTACGATTGTCAAAATACCATAGATAAAAACAAAAACTAAGCCGGATAATAACAGGGTTTCAGAAGACGTAAATAATAGATAAATTAAACCAAAAATAATAAATGTATACTGTTTCATTGATCTGCTCTCCTTTATTAATAAATAGTTTGAAAATTAATAATAGTATACCTTAATGATGTCATTTAGTAAAGGACACATCTGTCCTAATCTAACTATATGACTTAATAAACAGCCTTTTTATAAGTGATGATTGTGTATAAAAAAATAAAAGCAATATAACGAATTTTATAGTACCATTCATTATATCGCTTTTTTTATGATAAAGATGTTAATAGTTGGTTTGTACGTTTACCAAACATCATGATGGTGTAAGGGATGAGTAGTAAACTTATTGAAAAAATAAATAAAACCCCGAGGTTACTATATTCTAAGATAATCCCACCAAGAACGTATGATAACGGAATGAGTGCCCCGGATAACGTTTCCATCATCGATAGTACACGACCACGAACCGTGCTGTCTATGGTACGCATCATCCCTGTCATAAACGGGACGTTGAGCCAAATATTAGAAATGGCAAACACAAACAGCAGCGGTAGGAAGATTATTGTAAATGTTGTATAAGAAATCATCTGCATACTCACTGAATACATCAAGAGACCAACGAGGACAAACCCAATGGTCATTGCAGTTAAACCTTGCCTTACATTGCGTCTAATCACGATATTAGAGCCCATCGCACCTACTATAATGCCCCCAAGCAACATGCCGCTTGAAAAAGTAATGTTGCTGATTGATAAATGGATGGGATCTTTTTCTAAGGCAATATTATAAAGATAGGGTAAGGCATTCGCAAATATTGGGGCGCTGGCAAAGTTTAAAATAACCGCACACAGCATGAGTTGTAAAAGACCAGTTTTATGTCTTATATACCGCATCCCAACTTTAAAATCATCTAATAGAGTAATGTCATCTTCCCTAATTTTAACATTGGGATGATTAGTCCGAATAAACATTTCTGTAATGCCACTGACGATAAAACTTATCCCGTTAATGATAAAAATGAGTTCAATGCCAAGCAAAGAGTAGAAAATCCCTGCAAGTAAAAAGCCGAGTATGGTTTGCATACTGCCAATGAAACTGAAGACAGCATTGGCTTGATTAAGCTGGTCGTCTTCAACAATCTCTGATCTAAGCGCGGTAATTGAAGGATTAAAGAAGGCGTTATTGAGTGCTAAAATTACCGTAATCGCATAAAGAATTAAAAGTAGATAGAGGTCTTGACTGAAGGTGAAAATAAGTAATCCACCAACTAAAACACTAGTCCCTCTAATAAAATCTGTAATGTATAGAATGCGGATTTTATTAATCCGATCAGCGTAGACACCCGCTAGGGGTGTTGTAATGACTTGGACAATGGCACCTAGAGCAATATAAAGCGATGCTTGTAAAGGAGAGTCTGTTAACGAGAGGATGAACCACCCAACGGCAAAATTGTAAAATGTGGTCCCGATGTTTGAGACAAAGCTGCCTAAGAAAAGCAGGGTAAAGTTTGTGTTTTTAAAGACCGCTTTCATGGTTATTCAACAAATATTTTGACGATGTCGCCATCTGCGGATTCGATATCAACTATTTTCCCATCGGTTCCTTGTTCGATAAGATCTAATATTTGATCAAAGTCTAAATCGATGTCCATGTCTTTAAGTTTATCAAGTTTCATAAAGCGTTTGCCCCCTGATTTGGATCCGTTTAAAGCAATTTTAGCGAACTCTAAAGGAATGGAGACATTGACTTTATCCCCATCGTTACTGAGGATTTTAATGCGAAACATTTTGAATGCTTGTTTGGTTTTAATCGGTTCTTTTGGTTCACTATCGACAGCATTAAGTAAGTCAGCGCCTTCTTGGGGTGTAATGGTTTTATTTTGGATCATTTCTAAGATTTTTAGTTTTTCTTGACTCATTATTTTCACCTTCTATTTTAATAGTTTGAGTGCTTCTTCACTAGAGATTTCACCATTTGCGAGTTTTTCTAAAATCGCATCTTTATCTGTTTGATCTTCTTCGTCTTTTGTGACGGTATAGCCTAAAGAGACGATGACTTCATCAAGCATTTTTTTAACTGTCGGGTAGGAAACTTGGAGTTCTTTTTCAAGTTGTTTAATGCTGCCCTTGTTTTTAATAAACAACTCGATAAAATATAAGTGTTCCTTGGATAGATAATTAAATTTAGAGAGTTGAAATTGACCACTAATTTCCGTATGACAGTTCGTACATTCTAATTTTGTTACAAATAAATCATGTTTGCAGATTGGACATTCGCCTATAACATGTTTTTGCATTTGAATCACTCCTTATAATATTTTAATGTGAATAATGGCATCATCAGTGATGACATCAATCTTACTGTGTTTTGCATATTTTATAATGTCGTAATACTGTTCTAAGTCGTTGACGCTATCTAAGGCTTTAGATTTTGCCTCGTCATCATCAACGTGTTCGTTCACAGTGCTTGCGCCTTTTTTACTTGCGAACTTGAGTGCAAACTTCATAAAAAACATCGGAATTGGGATGGAGAAGAGGGTTTTTAAAAAGATATTTAAGCGTTTTGACTCATTTGGTAAGGTCATATCAAGTTTAATAAAGTGTGCACGTTTTAATTTGCCTTTTGCTAGGGTAGGCGTTGTGTCTATTTCAAGCAGTGCATCTTCTGGGGTAAGTGTCCCATTATAGACAGATTCTAAGATGGGATCGATAGTTTTTACGGGTTCTAATTGATCCATATGTCACCTCACAAGTTACTTTGATAATTTTATTGTATAGGATGTGTTAGAAAATGTCAAGCAAGATATTAAATAAATCAATATATTTATTAAAAAAATTAATTTATATGAACAAAAATATTGTTATAATTGATTAGAATGCTTATTTATAATCGATTTCAAATGATTTACACGTAAAGCATGATAGCATTTTACCCTATTTTCATATATAATAATATAGACATGAATAACGTTAGGGTGACAGTATGAATTATAACCGAATAGGGATTGATATCGGAAGTACAACCATTAAAGTTGTTGTACTTGATCCAAATGATACGATAATATATAAAACATATGAACGTCATATGAGCAGTGTCTCTAAATCATTAAAACGTCTGATGATTCAATTAAAAGCCGCGCTCGGTGATCAAAAAATGCATGTGAATTTTACAGGAAGTGCAGGCCTTAGACTCGCTAAATATATCAACGCGCAGTTTACCCAAGAAGTGATCAGTGCAACGACTGCGCTCAATCATCATGCGGGACATGTTGATGTTTGTATTGAGCTTGGCGGCGAAGATGCAAAAATCATCTTTTTTGATGGTGTCAATATTGAACAACGTATGAACGGAACATGTGCAGGCGGAACAGGGGCGTTTATCGATCAGATGGCCTCGCTTTTAAATACGGATGCTTCTGGGGTTAATACGCTCGCCAAAGACTATCATAAATTATACGATATTGCCTCACGCTGTGGGGTTTTTGCAAAAACTGATATTCAACCACTATTAAATCAAGGGGCGCGCAAAGAAGATATTGCCGCGTCTATTTATCAAGCGATTGTTAATCAAACTGTTGGTGGATTAAGTCAAGGACGCAAGATCAAAGGCAAAGTCGCCTTTTTAGGCGGACCGCTTACGTTTGCAAGTGAACTTAGAAAACGGTTTATTGAGTTTTTACATTTGGACGATGTATATATTCCTGAAAATGGCGAGATTTTTGTCGCATTAGGTGCGGCATTAGAAGCCAATCAAAATGTCTTAACGATTGCTGAAGTTACAGAAAAGTTAGAATCCTACCGCAAACATCATAAAGATAATTTAAGAAAAACGTTACGCCCATTATTTGATGATGAAGACGCGTATCATCAATTTAAACTAAGACATCAAGACCATAAAGTTCATGATATTGATATTGCAGATTATCAAGGCAACGCCTATTTAGGAATTGATGCAGGCAGTACGACCACAAAACTCGTGTTACTGAGTGAAGACAATGACATTTTATATCAATACTATGCGCATAATAAAGGCAACCCAGTTGATATCGTGAAACACGCCTTACTAGATATGTACGCCAAACTTCATGATAAGATTAGCATTAAACAAGCGTTTAGTACTGGGTACGGTGAAGCGCTTATTAAACATGCTTTCCATTTAGACGGTGGAGAAGTTGAAACGATTTGTCATTATGAAGCGGCCAAATATTTTGATCCTAAGGTGAATTTTGTCATCGATATCGGTGGTCAAGATATGAAGTGTTTCAAAGTCGAGGACGGCGTAATCACTCAAATTGTCTTAAATGAAGCGTGCAGTAGTGGTTGTGGGTCGTTTATTGAAACATTCGCCTCATCGCTTGGACACAGTGTTGAAGCGTTTGCTGAGATGGCTGTTAAAGCGAAAGCACCGGTTGATTTAGGAAGTCGGTGTACCGTATTTATGAACTCTAGTGTTAAGCAAGCCCAATCAGAGGCCGCATCAAGTAAAGACATTAGCGCAGGGCTTGCGGTTAGTGTTGTCAAAAATGCGTTATACAAAGTTATTCGTGCCCATGATGTCAAAGAAGAGTATGGGGAGCGTATTGTTGTCCAAGGCGGGACGTTTAAAAATGATGCGGTGTTACGCGCGTTTGAACTGGAAACAGGTGTTGAAGTAAAACGCCCTTCTATTGCTGGTGTGATGGGTGCGTTTGGTGCAGCGTTAATTGCTAAAAAACAAAGCACAACCTACCCATCTACTTTATTAGACGTTCAAGGACTTGAAACATTTACCTATAAAACCAAACGCACCACTTGCCATCAATGTGATAACCGTTGTCAGTTAACTGTGAACATGTTCTCAGACAAACAAACCTTTATTACTGGAAACCGCTGTGAAAAAGGTGCAGGACTAACAAGAGACTATGAAGATATTCCGAATTTATATCTTTATAAATATGATAAGCTTTTAAGTTATCAACCGCATCAAGACAAAGCATATACCCATACGGTTGGGATACCGATGGTATTAAATATGTATGAAAATTATCCGTTTTGGCAACCGTTTTTTGATGCGCTTAATATTAAGGTCATTCACAGTGGACGGTCGAATAAGGTGCTTTATGAAAAAGGACAAGATTCGATTCCAAGTGATACAATTTGTTATCCAGCAAAACTCGTCCACGGTCATATTGAAGTGCTTTTAGAACAAAATCCTGACTTCATTTTTTATCCGAATATGCCGTATAATATGCAAGAAAAAATGCATGCTGATAACCATTATAACTGTCCGATTGTGGCACATTATCCCGAAGTTATTAGCGCGAATATGGATAATATACCTTTAGATATGTTTCATCAACCGTATGTCACAACCACTGACGTTACAAAGTTTGTGACAGCGGTTCATGCGATGTTAAGTTCGGTTGTAAACGTAAGTAAACGGGCGATAAAAACGGCGTATAAAGCAGGGATGCAGTCTTATTTAGCGTATAAAAAAGACATTCAAAAAGCGGGAGAACACGCGCTTATGTATGCAGAAAAAAACAACTTAAATACTGTCGTATTAGCCGGAAGACCATACCATATTGATCCTGAAATCAACCACGGGATTCCTAAACTCATGCGCAGTTTAAATGTGGTTGTAATCAGTGAAGACGCGTTAAGTCATTTAGCCAATCAAGATCCAGTTAAAGTATTAAATCAATGGACCTACCATACAAGGCTATATGATGTGGCTAAATATATTGGGTCTTTAGATAATGTAAACTTAGTTCAACTTGTCAGTTTTGGGTGTGGGCTTGATGCCATCACAAGTGATGAAGTCAAGCGCATCTTAGACAAACACCATAAACTGTATACGCAGATTAAAATAGACGAAATATCCAATTTAGGCGCGGTTAATATCCGTTTAAGAAGCCTACTATCAACGATGGGTGGTGTGACGCGATGAGTGACCGTGTAATATTTACTGAAGCAATGCGTAAAACGCATACGATTTTAGTCCCCCAAATGGCACCGTATCATTTTGATTATTTTGTCGATGCCTTAACAACAGAAGGCTATAAAGCAGAACTCTTGAAAACCGATGATTATGATTTAATTCATGAAGGTATGAAATACTCGCACAATGATATTTGCATTCCTGCGATGCTTGTCATCGGGCAATTCATTGACGCGATTAAAAAGCGTCATAAAGATGCCGATAAACTTGCGTTAATTATTACTCAAACGGGTGGCGGTTGTCGCGCAAGCAATTACATTGCACTGCTTAGAAAAGCACTTGATAAAGCAGGATACGGATTTGTTCCGGTGATTTCTTTAAATGCCGGTGGGTTAGAAAAAAACCCAGGATTTCAAATTAGTGCAAGATTGTTACATAAATTTCATGATGCGATGTTATTTGGCGACTTAATGATGAGTTTAACCAATCAAGTAAGACCGTATGAAGCCACACCTGGTGATGTTGATGCTTTAGTAAAGAACATTAATAAGAAAATGGAAACCTACTTTGATCATCGATCGTTGTTTAGCTGGCATCGTCAAAAAAAGATGTGTCAAAAAATTATTAATGCGTTTAATGCCATTGAAACGCTTGACATTAAAAAACCAAAAGTTGGCATTGTCGGGGAAATTTATGTTAAGTATTCACCATTAGGCAATAACCATTTAGAACAAACATTATTGCAAGAAAACTGCGAAGTTGTTGTTCCTCCGCTTTATGATTTCTTTTTATATACCTTTGATTCTCGGGCGTATGATATCAAAGCGTACGGAGGACCAAAGAAAGAACGCTTGATTTTAAAACTCGCGATATGGTATGTTGAAGTTAGACGTAATAAAATCAGGCGAATGATGGAACGCGTTGGGTTTGATGGTGGTGTATCATATAAAACATTAAAACAGCTGGTTAAAGGGGTGCTTAATTATGGAACCCATACAGGAGAAGGCTGGCTATTAACAGCTGAAATGATCGATTTAATCCATCACGGTGCCCCAAATATTGTCTGTACTCAGCCGTTTGGATGTTTACCAAATCATATTGCTGGTAAAGGCATGTTTAAAAAACTGAAAAGTCTTTACCCAAGCAGTAATATTGTGGCCATCGATTATGATACTAGTGCATCAAAAATAAACCAGTTAAACCGAATAAACTTGATGGTAAGCAATGCCCACCGTCAATTAACAAAGGAAGATTAGATGAAAGTACGCTATGAACTGAAGCACATTTGTAAACAATCTGGCGCGCGATACGGGATATTACACACACCGCACGGATCATTTGAAACACCAATTTTTATGCCTGTAGGCACCCAAGCAACCGTCAAAACCTTAGACGTTAACGAAATTGAAGCCGTCAGTGATGGGTTGATTTTAAGCAATACCTATCATCTTTGGTTACAACCAGGTGAGGCTATAGTTAAAGCGCACGGCGGGATCCGCGGGTTTATGAAATGGGACCATGCCCTTTTAACAGATTCTGGAGGCTATCAAGTTTTTAGTCTTAGTGAGATGCGCGAAATCACTGAAGAAGGGGTCCATTTTAGACATCATAAAAGTGGTGAAAAACTCTTTTTATCACCAGAAAGAAGCATTAAAATCCAAGAAGATTTAGATGCAGATATTGCGATGAGTTTTGATGAATGTCCTAAGTTTGATGCGGATTATGCGTATATGAAAGCCTCAGTAGAACGCACCCTTAGATGGGCGAAACGTGGAAAAGACGTGCATACAAAAGCCAATCAATCATTGTTTGGGATTGTCCAAGGTGGCCCCTATGAAGATTTACGTAAACATTCCTTAAAAGAAACGATGAAGTTAGACTTTGATGGCATCGCGATTGGCGGATTAAGCGTTGGTGAAAGTAAAGCTGATATGTATAAGGTATTAGACTTTTTAAAGGACGATTTACCTAAGAATTTGCCGCATTATTTAATGGGTGTTGGCACCCCAGATGATTTGTTAGAAGGTGTTATCCGCGGTATTGACATGTTTGATTGTGTTAATCCAACAAGGCTTGCTAGACATGGAAGTGCTTATACAAAAGCTGGACGGATTGCAATCAAAAACAAAATCTATGAAAAAGACATGCAAGGCCTTGACCCAGAATGTGACTGCCATGTATGTAAGACGTATACAAGAAGTTATTTACGGCATCTATTTAAAGGCCAAGAAACGTTAGGACAACGTCTTGTGAGTTATCACAACCTTTATTTTTTAAAAACACTGATGAAAGACATCCGTGAAGCAATTAAAAATGATGAATTAATTACCTATAAAAATGCATTTTTTAAAAAATTCTATAAAAAATAGCCGTTATAATAGTTTTAATATTAGCCGTTATGCGTTATAATAGGCGTAAAGATTTATTGGAGGTCATACTATGTTTGAACAGAACGACCATTTTAGTCAAAAACCCTCGATAAAAGTCATCGGAGTCGGTGGTGGCGGCGGAAACGCTGTCAACCGTATGATCGAAAATGAAGTTCAAGGGGTTTCATTTGTAGCCGTCAATACGGACGCACAAGTACTAAGACAATCAAAAGCAAATATCCGTTTACAAATAGGAAAATTATTAACCCGTGGATTAGGCGCTGGCGCTGACCCAGAAATTGGCCGTCGTGCCGCGCTTGAATCAGAAGACGAAATTCGCGAGCTCTTGCAAGATACTGACATGGTCTTTATCACCGCAGGGATGGGTGGCGGAACGGGGACAGGTGCCGCACCTGTCATCGCAAAAATATCACGAGAAATGGGATGCTTAACGGTTGGTATTGTTACCAAACCGTTTAAATTTGAAGGGCGCCGTCGCGTTGCGACCGCACTTGAAGGCTTAGATGCCTTAAAACCTTATGTTGATACGTTAATCATTGTCCCAAATGATCGTTTGCTTTATGTGACTGATCGTAACACCTCAATGTTAGAAGCCTTTAGAGAAGCTGACAACGTCTTAAGACAAGGGGTTCAAGGAATTGCCGAAGTGATTACCGTCCCAGGGCTTATTAATCTTGACTTTGCGGATGTTAAAACCGTGATGAAAGATAAAGGGACAGCGCTTATGGGCATTGGTATTGCAGATGGTGAAAACCGTGCGGTAGAAGCAGCGAAAAAAGCAATTCATTCGCCACTACTTGATGCCAATATCGACGGTGCAACGGATGCGATCGTAAACATTACCAGTGGCACAAATATTGCCCTTTGGGAAGTCACTGAGGCGATTGAAGCCATTCAAGCGGCAAGTACTACAGAAATTAATGTTATTTATGGGACAACCATTAACCAAGAACTAGAAGATGATGTTATTGTGACAGTCATCGCCGCAGGCTTTGATGAAAACCGTAAAATTGAACTCGCTGCACTTGGTAGTGATGATTATGTTAGACCATCAGATGCACCAGAACTAGATGAAGACGATGATATGGATAACGATAAACCAAAAAAATCAAAAAAAGCTAAGAAACAACGTAAAAAAGCTAAAGAAGACGATAAAAAAGATGATGAAGAACCATCAAAAACCAATATCCCTTCGTGGTTGAAATCAAGATTTAAGTAACATATATAAAGCTGTAACTTACCTTGTTATAGCTTTTTTTATTATTAGTATGTCCTTCATTTTGCATTCATTTAAAAAACCGATTATAATAAAGATTAAGACATAATTAGTGAGGTGCATTATGGCAAAAGACACGCCCGTTTATAAACAATCGATAGAAACCATCGCAAAAAACGTATCAACTGATATACATGAGGGACTCAGTGAATCAGAGGCAACTAAAAGATTAAACAAAGACGGTAAAAATCAGTTAGAAAGCGAAGACCGCGTGTCTTTAATTAGACTTTTTGTTAATCAATTTAAAAGCTTTGTGATGTTACTTTTAACATCCGCTGC
>CAYNAA010000004.1:0-67275 GCA_964395055.1 uncultured Candidatus Izemoplasmatales bacterium
CGCTGCTCTGCTTTCCGCTGCTCTGCTTTCCGCTGCTCTGCTTTCCGCTGCTCTGGCTGCTCTGGTTTCCGCTGTTGCTCTGGTTTCCGCCGTCTTCTGCAAAGCCTAGCAGATACATCCAATTGTCGCCGAGTGTGGGGACGCCCGGGCGCAGACATGCATCTTTTCCGCCCTCGACTAACGCTTGGATATCCTCGGTTGTCACGCTGTGCAAGTCACATTCCGCCCGAGTCGCCTTGTTCACCAAGGTATGCAGCGGTTTGAGGATGCTGACTTTCCCCGCCTGACACAAGTAATCCTGCGCGAATCCTCGGACTCCGTCATAGGGAAGAATTGCCCGGCACGCACGAGCGTACACCACATCGGCGCCGTTGGCACGCCCGATTTCTTTGTCGATTGCCGCGTACTCTTTGATGACACTGTCCACTGTTCCAATATCCTGGGACAGTAGCCCTAACGCGATTTTCCGGCGCGTCACAGCGATATCCGCTTCACCTGCCAAGATGACGTACAATGCCTCCCGAAAATCCGCGACAGTGCGCGGAAACGTGGGTGGCTTGTTGAAATCGATTTTCCCGTACGTCTTCCCGATTTTTGCCAACTTGGCCTTCGTCTGCGTCGCGAGCTTGTAGTCTTCCGTTTTCATGATACTTTCCTCTCTGTTCTGTTGTGCTAGAATTATTCTAGCGTTCGTCATGACTCTGTCCTTTCTAGACTGGCATGGTGAGACGGTTGTAAATACAATCCAATGTTGCAGCCACATCCCTAGCATCTAGGTCACCTATAGCCTCGTGGTACAAGGCATCAAATGCACGGAATTCCTCTGAATCCGTGGTCAACGCCATCCCAGTCAGTGCAGCCAGGGCGTGCCCCACGATATTCTGTTCGCTCATGACTCTATCCCTATCTTTCGGCAACCGGCCTATCCGGCAACCACTTTCTATATTCTATCATAGACCTTGCCCCGCTGTCAAGAAAAAAACGATTAGAATTATTCTAAAATTTTATGCCCCAGCCAATAGGTATGTTGACCCAATCCAAGTAAGCCAACATACCATATTATACCTGATCCTCTATATAATCCGCGGGTATCAGTGCAATCCGCGGATATCAGTGCAATCCGCGGATATCAGTCCCCGGGTAGGTTATCAAGAGCCGCCCCCACTAGCCAGAATAGCTCTTCCCATTGGTCATCATGGGCATATGCCTCTTCTCCATAGTATCGTTCCCAAGCCTTAGCAGCCAATGTATGGATTTCCTTGGGCTCCATCTTTTCCGCCAGCACCACCACCAAATTCCGCAACAGTTCTTCGTAATTCATGACTCTGTCCTTTTTTCGGCGGCCGACCGCCACTTTCCGCATAGACCTTGTCAACCCTTAGAATTATTCTAGTGTTGCAGCAAATTGCTTTCCCTTTTCTGTGATCGTCAATGTCGTTGACGTTTTCACGATCCATTCACACCTTGCACATATATTTGTGCAAGTCTCATATCGGCCTATATCACATCCTAATCCGATATAGACCGATGACGCTGGAACCACAGTATTCACCTGTGCCAGTGCCGTCATGACGGCGGCGACATCGCGTAACGTTTCCGATTTCATGGTAGCCTCCTTTCATGTTCTTATTATAGCACAGATTCCGTCCCGTTGTCAAGTCTTAGAAGAAAAAGGCCAGCCCTATAAAGGCCAGCCCTATAAAGGCCAGCCCTATAAAGGCCAGCCCTATAAAGGCCGACCCTATAAAGGCCGACCCTATAAAGGCCGACCCTATAAAGGCCGACCCTTAGAATATTCTAATCTTTGATAAACCGCCACCAATAATCATTAGGAGGATATAGAAAACCTCCTGGTATGTAGATAACATCATAAATGCTATATACACTTGGATCCATGGATTTCGGGATTGACCATTTGAAAATCCCGGGCGATTGATAATCGTCATCGTCATCGATTAGCGCTGCATTGCCCTTTCCGGGCCATATGGGAATTTCAGGCAAAATAGCCATGGTGGCGTGCCATTCAATTGGCAGAGCCATCATGGCGGTCCATGCAGATTCCTTTGGTGGGGCAATCCGGTTTATCTCTTCGGCCATTCCGCCGGATAGGATTTGAATTTTCTCCCAAGTACGAAAGGATATCTCACCTCTTGCGGTAGGAATCTCAAGGACAATCATATTTCCCCCTTGATACAAGGTGTATCGGGTATTTCCGGTACAAGTACCATATATCAAAGTGACATCCCATGGACAGTATTCCCCCAAAGTGGGAGTTATGGCGATCCCATTTTCTATATTTGCAGCCCGTTCCCTTCGCCATTGTGCCACTTGGGCATTCACCAATTCTTGCATTGTGGAAATATGCCTCACCTCATCTAACGGGACAACGGTCCCGTGCTTAAAGAAAGCACGGAGCCGCTCAAAAGCGATTGCCGCTTGTGTGAAGTCCCGATACTCGAAGATGTATTTCTTATCGTTGGCCACATACATGTTCACGTTTTCTTCTCTCATGTCTTCTGTCCTCATGTTTTCTGTCCTCATAGAATATTCTACGACACGTCGAATCCGCTATTGCGGAAAGCCTTTAACTCACTCCAAGTCAATGCCATTTTAACCTCTCCCGGATATGGTAATCCGGGGGCGCCAATCCTGATCGTCCGCATCGCATGGTCAATCCATACCGTCATGATGTTTTCTCCTTAGAATATTCTAAGAGTCGTTATGACTCTTAACTATGCTCCCATTATAACACAAAGACCGGTCTTGTGTCAAGCATAAGACCGGTCTTTATTCCTACGCGGGCGTGGGCGCCTTTATTCCCCTACGCGGGCGTGATTCCTACGTGGGCGTGAGCGCCTTTATTGTAGAATATTCTATCCCATACTTTTATAATCCGCCCGGATCAGTCCTAATTTATAATCCGCCCAGATCAGTCCTAATTTATAATCCGCCCGAATCAGCCCAATCCAAGTTTTCTTACAACCCAAGTTCCCTTGCAATCCGCCTATAACTCAAGTTTTTCCGAAACGTTTGGAAATAACCTAAATGATGTTGATCTGGTCAACACCACATGTTTTCTTACATAAGCCATGGCCTCTTCACTGGTGAAAAAAGACTTTACCTTTATATCAGCATCCAATCATCACTTTTCCAATCATCACTTTTTCAATCATTCTGGAATCTCTTGCAATAAACCTGGGAAAACTTGAGTAACATATTCTTCATAAAGCCATTCCTTCAATTGATCTAGATTATCAAGATCAAATATCCCAGATTGACTCTCGTGTACCAAATGAACATACAATGCAATGGCAAAGAAATCTACTGTATCTTCGCAAAAATGCGGATCATTTAGGTAGTATACGAAATCTTGGAAAAATTGTTCAGCATCGGTATGCATCAGCATTGTCCTCCTTTATCTAAAGTGTTCTCATGATCTTTACAATATTGCCAATCCCCTGTCGCCGCGAGAGCTAAAGCTTTCGCAGCATACGATAATTCTCCTTTGCACAAGTATTCATGGATCACGTAATATAAAACATTACGTGGTGTAAATGTATGGACAGCAGATTTTCTTTCTGTACTCATACATTGAACAGCTTCATGACGATAGTTGAATATCATATTTGATGCAATCACTCTTGTCCCTTTAGACATATGAGTAATGAAAAACATGCCTTACTTCCTATGAATCTGTAAAGATTTGTATGGGCCACGTTCCCCCATCTTTTCGACTTGCTCAAACCGAAAACGAGGAAACATAGAATTCAAGTAATTCTTGAGTGCCGCATCGGAACGACACCTACCACGGACATGCTTCAAAAACAAAACAATTGTACGCATATCTTCTTCCGTTCGCGGATCTAATACTTCTTGCAAACGTTGCGCATCTTCAAATCGAATCATTGTTCTATCCTTTCTTTTCCTTTTAGAATATTCTAACCACGAAGTCGATCAATCTCTTTTCGTAAATTTCGATTTTCCGCCATCTCATCTGCCCACGCTTGGCGTAATTCCTCAATGCGGGCATTTTGATATTGCAATTTCTTAACATAATCTTCATCAGGAAAAAAGGCCTCTAATACTTGTTCAATTTCCTTTAACAAGTGGCTTTTGTCCTTCATTTTCTTTCCTCTTCTTAGGTTTTTCTTAGGTCTTTTTTCTTAGGTCTTTTTCTTACGAAGCCGATCAATTTCTTTGTCCACCACATCCATAGCACCATGTAATGCTTCCCATTCCTTGGTTCCACACCATTCTGGGATCATTCGCCATGCTGCCCATGCCGCTGCTGTTTGCTTTATTATTTCACGCAGCCGTTCAATTTCTGCTATGGCGCACTCGTGGTGTGCGCGCCAACATTCCTGATAATGGTTTTCATTATTCATCGTTTTGATCCTTTTTTCGGTTCAGCGTGGTTTTCAATTCCTCGATACGGGAGTTGAAGTTCCCCCGCAGCCGCCGGACCTCATCCACCAACAACCCAAGAAGGTCGAGTAAAGCATCGTCAGTAGTATGAAGGTTATGGCTGTCTATTATGGGTCGCCAAGATTCGGATTGCGCCGCAATTACTTGGTGCACCAATGGTTCTATCACCGATTTTATGCTCTCACGTTCCGAGTCTAACCCTTTGGTCATAGCCACCCAGGCTTCATTGCACAGGTATTCTTCCCACAGGTATGTATACCCCGGATTGACAGCTACCTTATTGGGATTAGTGCCATGGCCATTGTAATACATGGTTTTGATTGCCTGCATCTTAATAGCGTTTCGCAAATTGCGATTTTCTGTTCGCAGCCGATCAACCTCCGCCACAGCGCGTTTCCAGTAAATACGCCAACAATCTTCACTCATTGCTCTGGTCATCCTTTTCTCCGGTGTCATCCCACCGGCGCATATACATCCTCCATCCGAAATCCTACCGCTCACGTATCGTTGCATACTCCAGCCAGCGCACCTCGTTTCCTACCCGCACCGGTAGCCACAAAAACTTGCGCACGTCTCCGTAGTTGGGGATTGTCCACCTCATGATTCGCCCTCCATGATTTCCTTCACGTTCTCATCTACCTTTGCCAACGCCTCGAGCAGCGCGAGTGTGGCAGACTGGGCACGACCGGTATAATAGGAATCTGTATAAGGCAAGTAAATGCTTGCACGACTCCGGATAATACGCTCAATATGCGGCTCCCCAGATATAAAATTCCAGAGCCATCCCAGCCACCATCCGTCCACAGTAACCGTATCTATGCTTTTAGTGGGGTCCGGGGCGATGCACTGCCATCCAGTAAATTTCCAGCAACCACACTCACAAATCCCTACTTTACCCACGCCCACGGCGCGGCTTCGGGCGTCATACCCACCAGGTGGGCGAGTTCGGCTATCTGGTCAGCAGTCATTGTTCTGGCCCTCCATGGTTATTTTTTCTGGTTCCCATACTGGGCAGTCCTTTCCGTCCCACGCCCAACACTCTAACCTCTTAGACGTGTCTAGTGCTGCGTGTATGTAGTTAACCTTCGTAAAGGCTGTAGGTAGTTGAATAGGGTAGGAGCAGGATGTTGTGCAGTCGCTCTTGCGAATGTGCCCATAGCGCCGCTTCATTGTTTCGCGATCCCACCACTTGCATGTACCGCAGCATTGTCTCATTCATCGTCTTTTTCCTTCTTTTCCTGCCACTCGGTATGCACCCCTGCTACCCAGGGCAGCACGTCCGCTAAATCGTGTCCCACACCAACACACAACTCTGTGTATTGTGCATGATCGAAATAGAAGCGCACACCAGCGGCGTCAAACGCCAGTTCGTCTCGGTTGGCCACACGCAGGCCCAACAATGCCGCGCGCAGCTCGAAAAACTCATGCACCAATGTAGCCACCACATGAGCCCACGGCTGATCCATGCCAATACACACACGGATGTACCGGCCATCATCCCTAGGAAACTCAAAGTCTCCACCAGCACCACCGCGTGGATAGACGCGGGTGTAGGCGCCATTCACGATCAGGCCCCGGTACCGTTTGCTCATGATGTTTTTCCCATCCGTGCCTCAAGCGCACGGAGTGCCTGGCCGAATTCGTTGTCGTGCCCACAGATGGATGTGATGTGGATAAGTCTGACGTGACCGTAGCGAACTCCATTTGGAGCAATTGCTAAATACCCACTTATGCCTATACGCCACCCCGTCGGCCACTCCGGCAGCGGCTCGGGTGGCGGGATAATGCCCATCTCACGCGCGCGGGCGAGAGCAGCGTGGGCCTCCCATTCTGTGGCGAAAATGCCCTGTAGGTATTCCACAGACATGCACACGTAGAGTTTTCCGTATGGGGTGAGCCAATACTTCCCGTCCGTCACATCCCACAGCCCGTCGTCCCGCTCGACCACCTCCCACCCGTCATCGGGTTCGCCGTTCCGCTCGGCCTGCTCCGGCTCATGGTATTCAATCAGTGCAAGCAGCGCCTCGGCGGCGGTGGCAAACACGTCATTTTCCGAGCACACAGCGCTAGTTTTACCGTCATGGCACACATAGAGATCACTATTTGCTGGACTCCTGCCATTGGCAATTGCCCAACCACTGGGGTGTCCTCCGGCACGTCGTACCCGAAACACTCCAGACCTCTCGCGTGCATTTACGAGGTCGCAGAATTTTTCGATCATAGCATCCAGGCTTTGCAAGTCAAAGCAATGGGGTCCATGATGGAGCACCCAAAAATAGGCGCCTTTTGTGTCGCGATTGCCCTGCACCCCCGCCTGTCCACGCTCCATGTAGCGTATGAGCTTGTTCTCGTCTGCCTGTGCCAAGTTTTTCATGTCAGTACCTCCAATTGCCGCACCTGGATTTTGTCACGATTACCCAGAAACAGCATGTCTTCCGCCTGCCCACGCTCCATGTAGCGCAAAATTTTTAGCTCCATAGCTGCCTTCTCTCCAAGGTTAGAATATTCTAACTTTTTTCTTTAAGGGTACTCCCTCCCTTTTAATGGGAGGGAGTACCGATCAATTAAAAAAGTGGTAGGCGAGGCGGGGATCGAACCCGCAAGCCCATACGGGCAAGGGATTTTAAGTCCCTCGTGTATTCCAATTCCACCACTCGCCCTTAGAATATTCTATTTTCTCGATATTAGTGCTAACAAAAAAAGCAGTAGCACAGCTCCTGTTAGCACATAGTTTAGAGCCTCCATTACTCTGAGAGAATGTCATTCACCATCTCCCAAAAGCGATCTGGGTCCTTGTCCCGAGCTTCTTCAATACGAATAAGCTCATCTTCTAAATCTGGTAATTCTTCCTGAGCAACCTTGTCACCCAGAGCTGCATCTAATTGTCGTGCCAAGATTTGACTACGACAAACATTTCGCGCACTTTTCAGTTTCTTTGGCCCCCATGTTTTTGGGGCTTTTTCTTTTCGTGGCTTGTCTTTGTCTGCTCTCTTCTGTTTCAACCACTCTTCAGCTTCTTCTTCATTTTTGATACCATCGACTTCGATGGCTGTTGCAGATGTAAACTTGATTGCATCTTTATCGCCATCGCAGTATTGCTTAAATTCTTCTTCAATGAGCGAATGCGCTGAAGCGATCCGCTTAAAATACTGCACTTTTCCACGCCATGTTTCCAAACGGGCTTGTTCAATGGTAGTTACCTTCTTCGATCCCACCATTGTGAACCCGTGCTTTCTCAATTCATCTAAACGAGCATCCAATGCCAGTTTGGCTCGCGAGCCTCCTAGCTTATAAAACAGGGGAGAAAGGATATTTGCGATCTCACCTTCAGTTCGATTCTGTCGGACATAGCGTTTCACAGCAAGATAGAGCTCAAACATATCGAGCTCTTCTTCACTGCCATGATCCATCATAAGGCGCTGTCGCGTTGGCTCATCAAGATTCAAGACAAGACGATAGGGAACCTGTCCCTCGTAGTGCTTCTTGAAAAACTCTGGCTCGTTATCCCGGAGCCACATCAAAGCTCGATGACGTAGAAAACCACAAATACCACGCGGCTTCGCATCATCTTTAGTGGTGTTCATATCCCCCACGATCAAGGGAGTGCGAATAAAACCATCAGCTTTGAGCTCTGCAATTTTTCGTGTCACTCGCTCATCATATTTGTCAGTGCGGCGAACATTCCACTTTGTAGAATAATCTACATCATCGAGATTGAAATAGTGAAGTTCCTTGTCAGTTTCGATTTCGATTTGTGTGTGCAACTCCGCCATTATTTCAGTGTCAGCATTTAATTCTTCTTGTACATGCTCAGTGGTCATTTTTCGTTCCTCTTTTTTTTGCGTAGAATATTCTACACGAACAGCCTTTCACCAATCACATCGAAAGTTAATGCCCGCGCATTAACGATATATATAGAACACATCCGCGCGGATGCGAGAATAGCATCGAATTCTTCTTGTGATTCTGGGATCACAGAAGCTCGCCTAAGTGGTTTTTCACTTAGGATCACTGGCAAATGATTCTTTTTTACCAGCCAATCAAAGGAAGGAGGATCATGAGATCTGATCCCGATACTCTTGATTTCGCATTGTCGCATGTTCAGTAAGTGTGCCATCGTGTTTCCCTTTTAGATTATTCTACCTTTAGCACAAAGTCTTTAGCACAAAGTCTTTAGCACAAAGTCCTCAGCACAAAGTCTTTAGCATAAAGTCTTTAGCATAAAGTCTTTAGCACAAAGTCTTTAGCATAAAGTCTTTCGCCATCATATCTCTATTATATCACAGAAGTAGGTTCAATGTCAAGTCTTCCACTATTATATTATAGTAGTTTTTTTGATCGAAAGTTAATAGAATATTCTAAAATTATGAATTGAGTACCCAATTAACCAAGTTACTATTATTTCGTAATATGTCTACTTGGCGTTGGGATTCTGCAAAAGAAAGTTCTGTGAAATAATGTTGAGATTGGATTGCTTCCCACATTCTACGCAAACGTGAACGTAGTTCCATTACTTTATCACTGCGCCCTTTTACCCGATGTGCAGCACAACGTAATTCACCTTTACTGAAAGCTAATTGTTCTACTCCCATAATCCAAGTTTCTGCTTTTTCTAATCCGATCATCATTGCATACATATATAATTGGTCACGCCATCTTCTATCTAAGTGCCCTCCCATATGAATCGGAATCCCATGATACTTGAGTGGAATGATGTCTTTATATGCCCCACGATCTCTCCCCTTTACCATCAATCTAATATAGTGTGGGGCTGGATGAGCAGTAGAACAAAAGCCATTAACCTTCCAATCATATACACAATTGATCCCGTCTTTAAGTATAAAGAATAGATCAGGTTTTCCACCAATAGGAACCCAAAAACCATCCTCAAAAACGATTTTCCCGTGGGCATCGAATTCATACATGATAGAATTCGCATGTTCTAGTTCTGTGAGCAATTTTCTTAAAGCGCCGGAATTTTTATACTCTTGAAAAACATATCGCACATTTTCAAAAGCCCAATCTCTATTATGATGTTCAACTTGGGCCTCGAAAAGAATAGGAAACCATCCTTTTTTGCCAGAAATATGTGCAGCCAAATAGCTTTTAACATAGGCATCAAAAGCTGATCCAATTGCCATAGGGCGAGTTTGTCGTTGTCGGGGTAAATCCAAAATATATGTAAGAACAAATGACTTACGATCCTGCTCGAATTTTGAAAGCATTGTCGGACTAATTGCTCTAATCATTTTTCATTCCTTGCTGCGGCAAAACAAACTAATGCCAACAATAAAAGTAATATATACTCAATTGGATCAGCTTGTCCTGTAACATAAAACTCAATCGCTTCTGTGAATTGCTCCCACATCATTCCTTCTCCTTAGAATACTCTAATGTACAGGACATTCTACCTTGTTTTCATCAAAAACACGTAACTTATTACCCTCGACTTTGAAAATATATTTGGACATATACCCTCCCTTTGTTGCTTCATCGAAGTCTTTATGATCTTCATGATAAAAATGCTCTTCGCCAAATTCATCAATATACATAACGATCTGCATCATTTTTCCTCCTTAGAATATTCTAATCCCTGTTGGAGTACATCTCTTATTGCTTGTAAGTGTTCATCCTTAGCCTTAAAACACTTACGTTGATAAACCATATACTCTATAAGCATGGGTAATTCTGTTCGTATTTCTGCGATAAAACGAGCATTGTTCTCTTTATCTTTTAGAGGTAAACTTGTCACAGATCCAGAGACTACACCTCCTCTTTGTATATTCTTTCCGTAAGTAGTGTCACATATTAAATGAGCCTTTGAGTTATTTTCTTTAACAACCCATGGTGCCCGTGTAGCTAGATCATTAAGGGCTTCCAAATACTTTACAACATTAAAACCTAGTGTCATCATATCTATAGCTAATTCTGTAATATAGCCATGGTTGTTAAAACAATTTTCAAAGAAAGCTAATTTATTTTTATGTGCCTCACATGAATATAGGATCAAAGTTGAATGGTTAGCAGTGGTTGTTCGTAGCATAAAATTTGAGCTTACTAAATCTACGGAATCAGGATGCTCAAAGGTAATAGTCAAAGCATGTGTTGTAGATTTCTTACAAACAATACATTCTCGTCCATAAGACTCCATTTTAACTAATGCAGCATGTCCTTCATAGTAAGTCATGGCTTAAACCTTTCAATGCATCTCTCGATAGCTTGTTGTGTTTTAGGTCCATCGATCCCATCAATTATCCCTAAATAAAAAGCTTCAGCTTGTAAAAATGCTTGTAGTCGTTTTAAGGGTTCATCAGGAAAAGAATTGTTACGTGTAAAAGAATTACTAATCAGGGATCGAATTTCATCCATATTCACTTTTGCTCCGGGGCAAGTTTTAGCAGTATGGTGCTTCTTATTTACATATTGATTGATCTCCCTATGCCCAATTACTTTAATCTCATAATCATCCAAACGATGATACAGTTCAACTATAGCATTCTTTTGCTCATCCGTAAAATCTGCAAGATCACCATGTCCAGAACAACATACCCCAATTCCTTTGCGATTTAAGCCTTTGGCATGTGCTCCGGGTTTACTAAGGGGTCGACCTTTTTCAATATCTCCATTCATTCGGATCACAAAATGATAGCCGATATCTGACCAACCACGTTCAAGATGCCATTGACGAATTTGTTCTACACTACAATCTCCAGGTATATCATTAGGAGCAAATGCAGCTGTATGAATAACCAAAAATTTGAAGCTCATGTCAATAGTCCTTCTTTAGTTTCTTTTGAACCAAAGCATCGACTCGCAAATTTGCAGGAATTCCAGCATGTCCAGGAATCCAATTCCAGGTGATTTTATGTTTTCGGCTAAGTTGATCTAATTTGATCCACAAATCCTTATTTTTAATCTTCACTTTATGCCACCCTTTAGCTCGCCATCTAAAAATCCATTTTGTCATCCCTCTTTGTAGGTATTGTGAATCTGTGTAAAGATCAACAGAGCAAGAAGTCTTCAGTTTCTTTAATGCCAAAATGGCGGCTTCAAGTTCCATCCTGTTATTAGTTGATCGTTTTCTAACAACAGTAAATTCTTTTTCAATATCTCGAAAAATTAAAAGGGCCGCCCCAGCCCCTTTCCCTGGATTAGGGCGGCACCCACCATCACAATATACTTGAACATGCTTCATGCACTTCTCCAATAACGGGCTTCTTTAGGTATCCCGCTATTAGTTAATTCTCGATATTTGAAAGTGATCTTTTGACCTCTTTCAAAATGTTTCAAAGGCATTTCATATTCTTCTTTTCCTTGTTTTGTTATTGCTTCATTTAGTTTAACTTCAGTGCATAACTCACGTTCTTGATTATTTAGACCAGAAACCTTTATATTTTTATCCCGCCAACGTACAATCAATGATCCAGCTCTGCCTAGATTACGTGAATCTTTGTCGGTTTGTCGTCCCCAAACAAAGCCAATTACTTCGCCTTCATCATCGAAGAATGGTTTGTATTTCATGATATTCCATGATCGACGTGGTTCCCATTCTCCAAATACTCTACGAAACATAACACCTTCATGGCCTTGCATCAGTATCTCAGGTAAAGTTTCGTTTTCAAACTTTTTCCAATTGTAGTCAAAAGGTGTTTGCTCAACGGCTTTGAATATCTCATTTTCTGGGGTGAGATGGGTACCTTTATCTAGTGCCCAAGGTAGATCTTTTTCAATAGCCAATCTTACCATATAATCTTTGATTTTGCGGTCAATCAACATCTGGCATGTTGGCGTCTTGATAATTCTGGTATTAAAAACTCTGAGCAAACCTGGAGCATCAAAAGCCATGAATCTGATATGCATCCATTCAGAATTGATGGGTTTATATTTTCTACAAGCACTCATTACTTGCTGAAAATTTTGAACCCCTGCCCATAATTCACCATCTACGGGGACTTTAGGCAATTGATCCAACCACCAATCAGGGGCGAAAATAGGCTTAGCGTTAATGCTCCAAAGGCCAGTGGCTTTACGATCCAAACACCAAGGAACATCAGTTCTTCCTCGTGTTATACCACCATCCCAAAAAGCACGCATTCCATCGAATTTGATTGACCATGTCCATTTACCATTAAGTCTACGGAGATCTAACTTTTGGGCTTTCATTAAAAAGAAAGTAGACATGTATGGTTTCCTTATTTACTTTTCTTTTTCTTTTCCACAATTACTTCTACGGCGTAGCATTGCTTTTTGCCACCACGAGATAACCATAATGGGTTCAAAGCAATAATCATTGATGGCTTAGCTTGCGGATGATGTATCGCTTTGGCATTGGGATATTTCTCTAAAAAAGTGATTAACTCCTTTAATGTTGAGGCAGTTTCAATATTATCTGCGGGCTTAATAACCTTTTTACTTCGATCAATTTTGCCCAGATGTATGGATGCTGTGCCTTCTCGGCGGAGAAAAATTACAGCTTCCTTATTTACCTTTTTGACTTTAGCTAGCATTGTTTTTTTCCCTTTCTTCTGCTTGTTTTGCCAAATATGCTTGATAAGCTTTTTCGGCTTTCTCTTTGGTTGTGTACATACATGGCCCATTTCCTATGCGCCATTTTCCGTTTGAACATTTTTCTACAGGCATCACTTTTCTCCTAAAAGTTTGGATCAGCGGTCCATTGTATGAATATTGACAATACGTTTGTTAATTTCTCTAAGATAATTTTTGGCCAAATCACTTTTAGGTAAACTAGAATATTCTAGCTCACAGTGTGAGAATCTATTCCCGAAAAAATAAGGAATAACTGCCACCGTGCCTTCTTCGTTTGTGAAGCCATCTAAAGTAAAATCACTAAGTGAAAGACTTTTTTCTTTCCCATCATTTATTGCTGCCCAAAAACGTGCAGTTAATTTTTGCCAAGATAATTCTTTCATAGATCCTCCGCATAAACGTAAGTAGCCATTTGATCAGCTAACCCAGGCCACATTGCTTTCATTTCATTAAAAGGTAAAAAGTTACCATGTTTCCGTACTTCCATCCATTCTTGTTCATGATTCACTCCAGGAACGACTCCAATATATACACAATATAGTTTGAGATCATCTTCAATTACTGCAACCAACATAATTTGGTGATGATTAAATGCGGTATAATTAAATCTCTGAGTCATGATTATCAATCTCAGTAGCAATTAAAGCTGCGGCAACCACAAGTTTTATTTTTCCCGATTGATGGCGTATAGTTTCAAATACATCTAAGGCTTCTTCTGTTTGCCAAGGCCAGTCTGAGCGAATATCACTCAATATAGCCATTGCTGCCATAGTTAATGTTCCCGGTGAATGGGTATCACTCGTTCCCGGTGAATGGGTATCACTCATTTGTGCTTTTGCGATCAGATCAACAGCTTTCATTGGATTATCCTTTTAGTTTCTGTGCTTGTTCACTCTGTAAAGTTACCAATGTTGGCCCAGGCGTTGGGGCAACACCCTGGTATTGACATAAAGATCATATGCAGGCTCTAATGATTCACAATCACTAAGATGTCCTGTATCATCGCAATTCATTCAAATATACTTCTTGTGGATTGTCGAGTTCTTCGTAATTGACCTAATTCAAAATCAAGACCCATTTTTTCGATGTAATTTACATATCCATCTATTTCCGTTTCTACACTTAGTTTCCTATTACTTAGTTCTCTGCGAATTACCTTCCAGAGTAATGAGAAATGAATTAACACTTCCCATAAAGAAGCCGTAGATTTATGTTGTAGGCGCCATCTCTCAGCGCCACGAATTAATTGTTTGGCAAGATTTAACAAATGAGGATCTGATAATTCGTTGAATGGGGTTTCTATACCTTCATCATTTTGCCAATATATAGCTAACATTATTCTTGCCTCGCTATGATCTTTAATCTATCAATGATGGAAAAATAAAGATATTCGTTGAAGTCGTTGGGAATTTCTGCATGATTCCATGGACGAGGCATAAGAATCGCAGTTTCTCCCCAAGCTTCACATTCTTCTTCACAATCATCGAGTAAGATCACGTTTTTTTCATCAAAGAAATTAACTTTAAGGGTTTCACAAAACATTAAAGGCATCCCCTTAAAGCGCTTCAATATCCAAGAAAACTTACCTCTGGCAGCTTCCATGTCTAAAAAACGAGTAATAAAGTAAACGCTATGTCCACTTACAAGACCAAGAATACTCTTAAATTCTGGGGTTTCAGGGAGATTGGCCCAGAAATCTTGTGGCATTGCTTCAAAAGTATGGCCCGTAACTTTTAGCACATTATATTCACCTTTAGGCCAATTTTTTAGAATGTGCTCACATCTATGATAACGACAAAAAGCAGGAATTGTATCGCAAAGAACTCCGTCAAAATCTAATGCAATGTTCATGAGTTTTTTCCTTAGCCGGGGGAGAAGATTCTCCCCCGGCGCTATAGAATATTCTATTCGGAATCTTCTTTCTGCATTGGCGTAATATTTTGTGGAGCTGGAGGATCAATGCCCTTTTCTTTAAGAGCATTCTCAAGCTCGGCATTACGTTGCATAAGAGATTGACAAATTTGTTGTCCTAAGCGTAATGCCTCTGCTTGTTCTGTTAGATGATCCACTTTTCGGCTAAAGGCAACATATGCCTCAGAGATCGTCAGTGGCATAATTAAGTCTCCTGTACATAGTAGAGTTTTTTCATTGCCCGAGTAATGGCGATGTATTCTAAGTTATCCTCTTGAATCATCTGCCATTCTTTCGTGCATTTCGGATGTGGAAGAAGCTCGGGGTGGAGCAAAAAGACTCGATCAGTTTCTAAACCTTTACTTCGATGAATAGTGGCGCATACCACACCCTCCAAATTGTTGGAGAACAATTGCTCAATACCTTTTTCAATACCTTCTCGGCCAAAGGCTTCAAGCAATGCTCTCACAGTATCCACTTTATCACGAATTGCTACCAACCGAGCTTCATCTTTAATTCGCTCAGTCATTTGTTGCTCATACTCATCGAGATCATCAACATGCTTTACCAGCTCCAATAAGCCTTCCCCTATTTCTCGACCTTTGACAATGGCTTTGCGTTGGTTACGGATAAGGGAAAGAGCGAATTGAACAATAGGAGCAGTTGTACGGCATAAAACATAATCCCCCTCTTGAACAGTTTCTAAAAGATCCTCACGAGAAATACTCGTGACTTGACCTTCTTCAGCATCTTCAACTGATTCAATTTGAGGGACAATCCTTTTTGCCTCTTCAACAATGGCACGAGCACAACGGTAGCATATGCTCAACGGCAGAACATCTGCCGAAAAACGTGCAACGATATTATCAATGGCATCATGACTTGCGCCGCGAAAACCATAGATCGCTTGTCTTGTATCCCCTACAGCAATAACTCGTTTTGCAACCCGATGAACCAAATCAATCTGTGCAGGGGATAAGTCTTGAGCTTCATCAACAAATACATAGTCATAGGGGGGCATTTTGAGATCATGATATATCGGAAGAAAAATCATATCATCAAAATCAATGACTTTCTTTTTCTGGATACCTAATTTATGTGTATTGATTGCATGTGAAATAAAACTTTCATCTTGACAATTAATACCAAAATGATCGATAAGCCAATCAATTTCTCGAGGGCTTGGTTCAATGATATTATGGGCTTTGAAAAGGGCCACTAATTGAAGAGTAGCTGAACGAATCTTAAAGAGACGTTGTTTGGCCTCTTTATCATCCTTTGGGTTATCAAAAATATCGAACCAAAGAATATTTTGATTCTTGTTATTATTGACTTTAACCCAACCCAAGTTTTTTCGGATCATTCTAAATCCAAGAGAATGAAGTGTAGAGACTTCAACATGCTGGGGGGCACGTTGGCTTAGTTCCTCGGCAATATGCTTATTGAAGGCAATAAAAAGTGTTTTCTTATCTTTTGGTAAGAATTCCAAAGCCTTAACAATTGTGCTAGTTTTTCCTGAACCAGCCACCGCATTTATTACCGCATTACCACAACCATTCTGGATGTATTCAAACACGGCTTTTTGATATCTATTTGGGATCATTATTTTCTCCTAGTAAGTAGTTTATTCGATGTCGCATACGTTTTCTTTTGTTGTTAACAGTTACTTTTGTAACTCCAAGTTGTCTGCCAATTTCTTCATCCGTGTAGCCTTCTACTCTTTGAAGAATAATTCGTTTCTCTGTTTCTGTAAAAAGATCTGAATTCAAGACCTCTTGGTATAACATTGGAAAGGCATCATCTCTTTTTCCAATATATCCTGGATGATATCCCATCTTTTCGCTATCGGCTTCATTTCTAGGAGTAAGATTTTCGATATGCTCAAATTCTTGAAACAAATCATTTAGGTCATACTCTTTTAATTTAATAATCAGCCATGCCGAATTTATTGGGGGTGCTACGACATGATCCTTTTTTATATATGTCTGAAGATAGCCCCAGATACTTTTATGTATATAGGCAGAAAAATTGTTATGTAGAGTCATTACCTCGTTGTTAGCAACTTTTCTTGTGCAAATAATTAAATGCAGTAATCCTTGAGCGAATAAATCTTCAGCTTTGAATGGATGAAACACGCTCAACCTAGCAGCTATGGCGGCAACCAGTCGAATATGACCTTTAATTAATTCATCGATTGCCGCAGCGTCACCTTCCCTTGCTTTTTTTAAGTAATATTGTGTCTCATCTGCTGTCAGTGCTTTAGGGGGATTTTTAATTCCCCGAAATGACCTTCTCACTTCTTCTCTCCACAATCCAAAAGATTATTGGTTCCCCTAATTCAAGTGTCTCTTTCCCAGTTACTGGATCAATGAGTAAAACATTCTCATGATCCCAAGCAAAAGCATGTGCCGGTCCTGAAGCTTGTCGTACCAATACTCCTGAGTAATTTCGCATATAATTCCAAATTCTTGCCTTAAAGTTAGGATGCTTTCCAATAGGAAGTAAATTACCTTCAAAGTCAAAAGCTTGTATGATTTCGGTAATAGAATATTCTATATTCAAAACTTCAATGATTTCTTGTATGTGAAAACACTGATACGGAAAATCCGTGATATATTTTTTATTTAACCCCGTGTGCCCGATATTATATATAAGGTCATTGACATCCTTGTTTGTTACCATAGCAAAAGCCGTTGGCAAACATGCACTTATATTAGGTTGTTTCTGTGGTCTCATGGTAAATCAATTTCCTGTTTTATGGCGTCACTTAAACTAGAATAACCTCGTTTCTTTCCTTCTTCAGTTAAGAAAGTTTCTAATTCATCTAATTTTTGTCCGAGCATTTTTGCGAAAACATATGATCGCAATATCTCAGAATATAGGCTATCCTTAAAATTTGATGGACTATGCTTACCTGATCCATTGCATAAAGGACAAGTTTCAAATTCCCATCTATATCGATCATAGCCATATGCCTTTGTTCTCATACGTATTGTGCCTTTACCGTTACAATAATAACATGTACTCATCATTTGTCTCCTTCACTGTTATCTCTATTATAACACATTTTCTCTTTTATGTCAAGAGTTACGGTTTCCGCAATCGAAAACAGTTTTGCTACAGGACCGTCATTTACGATAACGGTATCCCATTCCGTAAAATTATCAAGAGCAGTATCTGGTACTGATGTAGAATATTCTATTCGTGGATTTTCTATCTTAAATAGCTTTCCTTTTTTCTTGTGTATTGCTTTTGCTTCATCGGGAAACCTAACATCTGTAATAATTACAACATTAGCATTATGGGGTGTATTTAATAGATACGCTGTCCAAGTATTTTCCCAAACTTGCTCACGTATCGCGGGCGTGCCCATTCGTATTAATGTTTCGCGTGCGGTCAGGCCCGTAGCAAGTGTTAAATCTTTATCTTGGGGCTTATATCTATAATGCATCTCAGACCTAAATCCTGCCCAGCCATACAATCTATGACATATTTCATATAAAGGAGAAGCGAATGCAGTAATATGTGTAGTGAGACCAAGAGCATTTAATTTTGCCGAAAGCACTAAAGCAAAAGTGTCTTTCCCTACTCCACTTTTATGCCCTAATCCAATGAAAAAAGGAATGAAGGGATAGATGACTTCTCTTTCTTTTATGGCTTTTTGATTAGTGACTTCTCTTTCTTTTGCGGCTTCTCTTTCTTTTGCGACTTCTCTTTCTTTTGCGACTTCTCTTTCTTTTGTGGCTTCTCTTTCTTTTGTGGCTTCTCTTTCTTTTTCACCAACACAACTACAAATAAGCAGTTTGCATTTATTGTAGTCCATAATTAAACCTTTTCCATGACATAAATTACAATTAAGATTTGCGTTAGGGTATTGGGGCATCTCCCCTGGATCAATACTAAAAATCAGCTGATCGTAATCTTGAGTTTCAAGCTCTCGCATCATGATGTGACTCCTTTACCAAAAGTTTTTACTAAGAGTTTTTACTAAGAGTTTTTACCAAAGATCTCCTATATCAAATATCTGCTTAAACCAAGACATAAAGCCGTCATCTTCTTCAGGATAATCCTTACCCCACATAGCATTTTCCAATGCTTTCTGAGCTTTTTTACCTTTTATACCTGAAGTAGGGTTGAATTCTGCTGCTTCTTGATCCCGAAAATCCCAATAATTATATGCTCTGAATCGTGGATGCTTTTTCACAACTCCCATATAGAAGTCATAAATCCATTGTGCCTGCCTTTCTTGAGTAAAATTAAATATCCCTGAAGGACAGCTATTTTCAGACAATTCAAAAGGTAAATCCGTAGCTTCTGCTAATTTATCAAGCCTTTTTAACATTGTAGTTGATGAAGGTAGCATACTTTCTTCTGCAAAAACATGTGCTTGAATACCAATACATTCAAATAAACCTTCATTAGCCTGAATGAATTCGATATATTGATCCAACCAGTCACCAGTTAAGATACCATGAGTATTTAATCGACGATCCCATGAATCAGATTGAGCAGCTTGGAAAATTTCAATGACTTGTGCCATTGTAACATATTCTGGATATTTTTCGAGTGTTTGCAATGGTTCATTAAAAGGATCAACCACACTTACTTCAGCGGCCAAATGTGTTTTCACTTCATGAACACGTTGAAGACGCTGTTCATGGGTAGCTTGAAAATCAGGTAACCAGCTTTTGCTTTCACATCCTGGAATAAGGTAGATAATAGGATGTAATTGGACTTCTTGAAATCCTGCTAAAAGAATTTGTTGGATATGTTGTCTAAGTTCCAATACATTAGGCCACTTAAACCAATAACCCCCAACACTAAGCTGATTGAATCCCATTTTAAGAAAAGTGTCTTTCTCAAGATGACTATCAGTAATACCATTCTTCATGATTTTTTCCTTGTCTTTTCCTGCCTTGTTTTTGGGGAATACAAAAATGTGTGCCAATTCGGCTTCTTGAACAGTTTTTGATATTCCGCTAAAGTCGCGGCAGTAAGTACCCAAATTCCCTCGCCAGAAGCCGCAATGATCGGGAAATATTTCAACTGTGCAGGGGTGAACGCAAAAGCTTGTAAATTCTTGACTTCAATCCATCTTGACCCATGAATATGGTGTAACGCATACAGATCAGGGAACCCTCTTTGAAACATATTCCCATGAGTTACCATAACCACCCAATCCCTGACAGAAAGAAACTTAATCAGGTTTTGTTGAATTGCGTGCTCTGGCCCCTTACCTTTTAATGACTTTGGTGCATACACCTTTGACTTCACTCCCATAAGTCGCCTTGATTTTGCGGATCAAGTCTTCTCGATTTTCTCCTGCCAACCCTAAAAAAGTACCTAAATCACGTAATTCATAAAGTGTTAGTGTCTCTAATTTTTGTCGTTTATGCCATTTACGCCATTTCTTCAATACTCCTAAATTCTCAGCCATAATAAGACGAACAAGTTGTTTCTTAATTCCTGTAGAAGATTCATTATAGAATATTCTAAATTCAGCGGAATTAATTAATCTTTCAATTGCTCTGAGATTATTAATCCGGTCTTTAACACTTTTAATAATATCATTTATTTGTCCGCCCATGAAGCTAGTCTCGTTTTCCAGTCAATCTCAAGTAAAGGCACAACAGAACGATACTCTTTAATAGTATCATCTACAGCTTGAGTTAATTCAGAGCGTTTTCCTGGCATAACGGGCACCATTACTTCATCATGAATATTTAAGGGGATAACGCACCAATCAGAATAACCATATGGCTGTAATTTCCAGCAATTACATTGTAATCCTTTTGTTATTTGAGCACCTGTTCCTTGAATTGGCATATTAATAGCAACTCTTGCCACTTTATTAGCTATAGAAAATGCTGCCCCATATAAGGCAGATCGCGTGGCACCAATTAAAGTCTGGGAATCTTCTGATCTCACAACTGTACCTATTCTATTGGCCCATTCTTTAGGTGGATTGGTTGCCAATTCGTACAATGCTTCAATGACTTGGAATTCTAAAGTAAAATAACGAGTAAAGCCCAGCAATGTTGTCACGGTATCTTTATGTGGGCGCCATTTAATTTCTGTACGTTTACCTCCAGGTTGGTATAACGGACAATAATCTTCCATTGTTTTAGATCGTTTCTTGCCTACTTCAGGGTAAGCTCGTTCAAAGGAATTAATGCCTGCTCTTGCTTCATTTTGTTCAATACCTAAATTTTTCTTAAAAGCGTGTTCTGTACCCGCAAATAGCCAGGTAAAAAGTCCACTTTTAGAAATGGTATATAAATCAGGTACTTGTCCGTCTGTTAATCTAATCTGTTTGTAACTATACCCAGGAAAAATGTGAGTTCCAAAAATTGCATGGATCTTTTTCTTTTCTTTGCCAGTGTTATCACATTTTTGACAACCTACGCCATCACAATATACACAATCAACATAACTCGTTAATTCTTCTATCAATTCAGGATCATTGTAGACGGCAGCAGCAATGGTGACTTCAAACCCAGAAAAGTCACCGCCATCAAGATCCATATTTTCAAATGCCAACGGAAAAGCCTTACGAACATATTTCGCTTTCTTAATACCTTGCGCATTTAACCCGCCTGTTCCAGACATGCGACTACTTAAAGTGCCAATTACATTAAGGGCAGCATGGAAACGACCTGCAATTAAGAATTTATCATAGACCTGGATTTCTTTTTCTGCATGGCGTGCTTCATATACGAGATGAGCACGATAAGATGCTTGACACTCCCACTTAATTTCCTTGAGTTTTTCGTGACGCTCTTTTACATCAAGCTTTGCTTTATCAATCTCTTTAATTTGCTCAGCCGCATTTTCATCCCAGTCCATGATCTCTTTTAAGGCTTCTTTGTCTGTTGAATCAGGCATACCTAATGCTTCTTCTTCAGACATTACGGCACTTATCCAACGCATAACTGCACGTTGATCTGTAGGTATTTTACCTTTTATTTTAAGAGCATATTCTCGTAAATCTTTAATTAATTCTATATCAACTTTGAAACCTTTCCATCTAACAGCTCCAACCATACACGCCAATATTGAATCATTATCTCCAATTGGTGGATCATTGAAATGATGATATAAGGCTCTCGTATACACAACATCATTTTCAGCATACTTGCGAGCAGTTGGATGAAAACCCCAATAATCAATATGATCATCAATAAATTGAGGCCAAGCTCCTTTCCATTTTCCCTTGAAAAGTTTTTTTCTTTGACCTTTCCACTTATCTAACTCTTGTAAAGCTAATGCAAAGGGCGCATACCCTAATTCCAAAGGATACTTATAATCAGGTAAAGCGATTTCTTTTAATAAAACGGGATCTTCCTCAAGATTTAAAGCATCCTTTGCTAATGCTTTAAGTGCTGATGAAGGTGAGAATTTAACATATAAATTCACAAACCCCGATTTTGGGTGCTCCTGAATCTTCCAAACGGATTTTCGGCGTTTATCTTTCTCAAACAAGATTGCCTTAAAGGGAAGTCTTCTATTTAATTCTTGCTGTAGAGTTTCTGCCATTGATTCAGGGATTTTACGAATATAGATATTCTTTCGATCCATAAGATATTGGTATTTAGTTTTTCTGGCATGAAGCATTAAGTCAAAAGCTGAACGTGGTTTAATACATCCCCTATCTCGTGCATCAGGCTCACAATTTGCATATAACTCAGGATCAATGTATTTACAGGCATTTGGGTAGCGTTCCTGATATTCTAGCAAAGTTGTATAGGCTTGTGCAATATGGAACCAGTCGAATGCTAGATTAAAACCGATGACACAATTACCCGCAAACCAATCAATTAGATCAAGGGTTTCTTGAACAGGACGACGCCAGACCTCATGGATAGATACCTCTCCTTCTTCTTCAGCATACTGTATAATTACAATGGGACCATGTAATCCACAAGTTTCAGTATCTAAGTAAATTTTTTTCATAGCTTATCTACCTGGAATACTAAGTTCTCCCGCTTTGGGAATACCTTCTTTTCTAACTTCATATACTTTACCGATCTCTGAAAAATGTGTCTGTAAGTCAGTCATTAAATCTAAATCAGAGATGTTGCCAGCTGCCCAAGCAAGCATCCTAGTGTGTATACCACTATACCCTCCAGACTCAAAATAATGATCGATAAGATTTTGGATTTCTTCGGCTGAACGTGCGCGTGAGATTTTTGCTCGACTTTTTCGTGTGGCAACACTATCAGGAACCTTTATTTTTATGGGTCCACTATACCCTTTTAACCGTTTATCTTTAATAGCTCTAGCAAATGCAAAACGATCACGTCTATTCTTCATGGAATAAAGTTTTCGTATTTGCTCATTTGTAAGCATTTCATCTTCAGCCATTTGCTGAATTTCTGGTTCAAGCTCTAAAAGATAAAGTCTAGGTTGAACCCAACCCGTGCTTCTTCCAATTCTTTTTTCAATTTCTCCACGATCCAATCCCATTCTAACGAATTTTGAAAGGGCATTTGCCTCTTGCATAATTGTCAAATCATGACGATCAATATTTTCTTGGAGATTTACAATTGCAGCATCGGTTTTACTCAACTCCTTTTCACTTAAAGTAAAAGGCATTTCCTTCCACTCAAGAATTTTCATACAGGCATAACACCTGGTATAACCAGCAACGAGATCATATTTTTCCTTGATCCCCTCATGTGGTTTTACCTTGCGAATCAACGGTAATTGGTGTAAGCCTTCTTGTTTGATGCTCTTTGCTAAATTGAGAGCATGTTCATGCCTGATTCGTCCACGATTATTCGCGTCCCAATCTATGTGGACTTCATCCCATTTAAGTTTTAACTCCATGATCTTATTCCTCTATGAAGGGCACGTCCTCCCCCATAACCTCTTCATTGTTTGTACATGTATGTTCTTCAACACAAATCTCTCCACAAAATACTTCCCCGCAATCTTCGCAATAAACTTCATCGCCAGGAGTAATAGCTTGATCACACCATGAGCAATCCATAATTGGTATCTCTCCTTCCTTAGCTTTCATCCTGTATATCTTTGCGATCACATCCTTATAGGCTTTCTCAAAACCTAATTTTTGAAAACGCTGACCGCCATCACCATTGATAATACAAAAAAGCTCAATTAATTTAGTTTCCAGATCTTTAGCCTTTGACTTACACTTAGCCTCATTTTGCTCCATTTGAATTAGTCTTTTATCCATGACTTAAAGCTCAACGAGTTTTTTGTACGCAGCGGCCGTCATTAGACAATCACCACGAGCCGTATGAGCATCTTTAATCTCAATGCCTAAACCTTGACAAATCTTTCCAAGACTAATTCCCCCAAAGGGCAGGGTCATTTCATTGCGTTGTGCGCGGTCACAAAGATATAATGCAATACGCGCGACATCGCGAACCTGATAATGAAAAAAGGTGGAAATACAATTCGGCTGTTTGTTATCCCGATCAAGCCATGCCATAAGCATGGGTTTATCAAATGACCAATTTTGGGCAATTACATCCATGGTTTTACGGCCCGATGGAATAACATAATCCTTGTGCCATTTAATAAAAGCTGCAATTGTCTCGGCCCGTGTTGGGGCTTGTTCTAATTCCTCTTTGGTTTTTCCATTAACCTTCAGAGCACGGGGATCCAAACGATCTGGAAAATCAGGTTTTACATCTGTTTCAAAAGCCGGAATTTTCTCATTCACACTGAAATCTGGATTTAGAGGCAAAAGGCAAATGCCGATGGCCTCGTGGTAATAAGGCTGAAGACCTCCTGTTTCAACATCAGCGGCGACAATCATGATCTGTTTCCTCCATAAACTTTTGTAATTCACCAAGAGACACACTTTGAAGTTCTCGTTTTTTCTTTAAGTTCTCACGCACATACTCATCTGTTTCCAAATGAATAATGTCAACAATAATAGCTCCTTTATTTTTATCCATCCCGATACGATGGATACGTGCTTCAGATTGGATACGATCATCACCCGAGAAGGTATTGGAATAGTATACCAACATATATGATGCCGTTAGAGTTAGAGAAGTTTTTGCTGTAGCTGGATGTGCAACGAAAGCAAGTTTCGGGATTTTTCTTTCTTTATCCTGAAAAGCTGTCAATGGATGAGTATTCAAGGGCACACTTGTTGACATCCCATATTTTGCAGATTTACACTCTTTAGTTCCATCAGCTCGAATAGTTTCCCATCCTGCTTTTTTACATATATCTATCACTCGATCAATCGATGCTGTAAAACCTGCAAAAACAACGATTCTTCCATTTTCTTCACACTCTTCCAATAATTCTCTAAGCGCTTCATCTTTAGGTGTGGGTACTCGTTTTGTTGTTCTTATCATCTTTGTGTGAACACCCGCACCATCACAATTTGGGCAAGTCACTTCATATTGTTCTCCTTCTCCTTCTTTGAATTCTATGGATTTACCTCTACCAAAACAACGATCACACTGTGTAGTTTCATCACTAGGTTCTTCTTTATATTGAAAACCATCGCTCAATTCTCTTAAACGAGTAAGAGCTTGAATTGTTGTTGGTGAAGTTTTTGTTATCATTTTCGCGGCGCGTTTAATTGTAGGTTTTATTGGGCATTTCACAATGCGATAAATTATGTCTGGTAAATCAATACAATCCTTCTTGAATTGGACTAAAACAAGCCCCCTTAAACGACGGTATAGCTTGTCAATTTCGTTTACGGATGGCTTGAAATGATGAAAGTCATCCGTAAGGCATGTCGATACTTTGGGAGCTAAGCCCGCTAAGCCTTCCTGAATTTCCTTTTTCTTATCTTCTAGTGACTTATTTCCCATGTGATTAGGGTGATCCTTATACTCACCACAAACCGCACATTTATTTTCATCATCCCACCATGTTATCAATTTCGGATACATACCACCTGCAAGTGATTGTTCCTTCTTAATTAAGGCAAGACAATTTTCCATTTTAATGATGTTGCCTTCTTTAAGAAAACCTGGGCAAGCTATTTCCGCTTGCATCCACCAATCCTTAGGTGACTTAGGAGCGGGAGCACCAGAAGCCAAAATGATATAAGGCTTCTCATGATCTTTTCTCATCCCATCAGTAAGATGTTTGGCACACTGTGACCGTTGACTTGCCGGTGTTTTCAAGTATTGGGCTTCATCGAAGATAACCAAATCCGGTGCAGTACGACCTTCAGGCCAATCCATTACGAGTGATCGCATTTCCGAGTACGACAAAAAGATCGGCCAAACTTTTGCTTCCCATTCCGAAAACAACAATTTGATTTGTGTCAACGAAAAACGTGGGGCAACATACCATGCTAATTTTGGGCGCACATGCTCTAACACTTCAATGAATGCCAAGGTTTTACCTGTTCCCATTTCGGCTGCAACAATACATTCACGTCGAGTTAGCATATGTTGTATCATAACAACCTGATGGTCATATAATACACTACGATTAGGCTTTATGTCAAGAAGTTCCCTATCATAGCGATAATAGGGATCAGGAGCATCGGCATCAAGATATTGTAATGCCCACAAATTACGTGGAGTGCGGTTTACTTCCCAATGGGGAATTGGATCCCGTGAAAATTTTGCACCCTCCATCGCCCGTATTTCTTCTTTTAAGTTGTTCCATTCATCTGAATGATGCCAATTAAAATAAAGATAAATCTTTTTTGCATTTTCTTCTATTTGAATACGGAATTTAAGTTTGCCTGATTTAAAGTATTTTACTTGGTCTGCCACCATCGTAATACTCCTGTAGCTCTAAGTTGGTCTTCAACCTTCTTTAGCAAGATTTCTCCGCTTTTTTCCTTATTAGAATATTCTATGAGGGTTATCCAATCATAAATGGTTCCTGATAGTATAGCTAAGGAAAAACCATACTTATCTGTATCCAAAATTGCAATATCAATCCCTGCAAATAAATCTTGCACCTCTTTTAGCATACTAAAAGGAAAAGTGCCCAAAAACAATAAGGGCGTCAATTTCGCTGCTTTTTTCTTTCCCAAATAATGTTTGAGAGTTATCGGTAAAGCTAGGAAATGATCTAAGTCAACCCCAAAATTCGCAGCTTCTTCTAAGACCCGTTCTTCCCTATTCCAATTAATGATATTTTCATAAGTAGCGGTTGCCATTGCAAAGGGTGTAATTTTTATGTCGAAAGTCATTTGGCAACCTTTTTTTATTTTGTGGCGGACAGGCTAGGGAAGTTAGCCTGCCCGCCACGCACGGGGGACAGAGAGAGAAGCTTAACGTTCCCGGGTTTCGGCAGTCGAATCAACCTCGACCGGTTCTTCATCATCCCAAGGTGCAGAGACTTCCTCGGTATTTTGGAAATTCTTGATCTGTTCTGTCATTTCCGCAATATCCGGGGGAACGGCAAACGGGGTTGTACAGGGCTTGACATTGAGTCCCCACCAACTATATTCATCATTGTCAATGGGATCAGATTTCAATGTTGCAGCCTTGCGCAAATAAGCAATCAACGTTGTCTTTGCAACACGACGAAGAGTAGGATTGTTGCAAAAGAAAGTCATGAACTTACCTGTTTCACCGTGGTAAAACAGAAATTCATAACCCCAGAAATAACCGCGTGTTTTGTCATTGGCACGCTTCTGAAACTCTTGAAACTTCTCCGACGTGTGGTCATACACAACATCGATCTTGCCAGTCTGGCGGTTCGAGAACATTGCTCGCGGTCGGAAGTCACAGATGAACACATCAATGGCTTCACCAAGATCATGAACGTCAGACTTTCCATATTTCAAGGCAAGATGTCCCTGAGTAATGGAATGAGGCGGCTTGGCCAAAACTGAAGATGACTGGACTAAAGTGAGATAAGGTAGCCAATTAGCTTCATCACCTAATTCTTCTACAATGCTAGTTGAATTGGCGGCAGGTAAAAGACTTGCCAGATCATCTTGAACTACTGGGACATTTGTTTCATCAACCATGGTAATCAATTCTCCAATTGTGGTTTATTGAGCATTTTCGACAAGGGCTTCAGATTCTTCAGCTTTCTTGGCTTCTTCTCGTTGACGACGCTCTTCAGCACGCTTTCTCTTTGCCTCTTGTTCCTGTTCCCACTTTTCACGCTCAATCTGCTCTGTTTTGGGATCAACCCGAAGAACCCAATCGATAGCGAGATCAAAAGCTTCAACAGGCGTCATGTTGTCAGTGACAAGATCCGCGCGTGCCTTATGAGTTTCCTGTTCATCCAGAATATCCGTCTTAGAACGCACACGAGGAAGAAGTTTGAATGTCTCAGCCCCGGCTTTCTTTCCGGCTCGCTGAGCAGTCTTGATCTGTTCAAGGCGTGCCTTTGCGGCTTCCACGAAAACTTCAGGAGACTGTTCACTTGCCCGCTTAACCCATTGAAGCTGTTCGTCTGCCGGAAGCTTCGCAAGCTGTTGAGCATTGGTAAGTGGAATATCACCATTGTCAACGCTTTCCTGAATTTCCGGTACCAACTTGGATAGATTCATACGGGCCGTGATCCAAGCGGGGGAAACATTCATTTCCTCGGCAAGCTGACTGATAGTTACATCATCATTCAGCGCCAAATAGTGCATGATCGCGCGACCATATTCCGCAGGCTTAGTCTTAATGTTATGCAGATTCGCTTGAATCTGAAGACTAAGTGTTTTGGATTCATCAGCATCCAAAATTTGTGCCGGAATTGTATCATAATTCAACAATTCACAAATAGCCACACGCTGAAGGCCATCAATGAGGATGTAAATCTCTTCGCCGGTTTCCTCATCAATGGTCTCTCGAACGGTGATCGACTGTAAAACGCCTTCCTTTTCAATGGAACGCTTCAGAAATTCAAATTCCTCTGATTCAGTTTTGGCTTCTCGTAATGCCCTTTCACCTGCTTTGATTTTGCTTACTTGTACTTCTTCGATTCGTCCACGATTTGCTTCCATGATCCTGTTTTCTCCTGGTTTGATAATAGATCAGCTTTACCCGATCAGTAAGGGCTGGACTGATATTATTATCATTCTTCAATTAACACACAAGCCATTGTCAAATAAACGGGAATTGAAATGTACTCCCGCCGTCTATTTTATTATAGTAGTTTTTCGGGAAAAAGTAAAGATAGAATGATTCTATGCTACGCGCGCGCGCGATAAGAGAATAACGTCACCGAAAAATAGATAGAAAAAGAACAGAATAAGTAGAGATATATAGAAAAGAAAAGAAAAAATTTTTATATAAAAGAGGGAATCTTCCGGTTGTCTATCTATTTGAAAACTGCTATAATAGAATAGAACATGTTGAACAAAACAGGCATGTTAGCTAAGCAATTGTCCCAAACCAGTGTACTATGGAGCTAGTACACTTCAAACCTTAACGGAAAGGAGTAGATCACTTTATGTCTTGCAATGGTTGTTTTTATCTTGAATTAACCACTTGTAAATTACGGAGGAAAATGTTTTGTGGGGAATCACCTAAGCATTTTGCTGAACGAATGCAGATCATTGTTGATTGGAACCGTAAGCATCATTGGCCACATAAGTTCGATCCAACTTATGTAAAAAATTGTACACAATTCCGTACCGCTATTCAGGAGAAATAACTTATGGAAGCCTTTTCTCAACAAACCGTCTCTGATCGACCTTTTAGAACACAGGCCATCAAGAAATTCTTAACTGAGAAATCTCAAAATAATTGTCCAGATCTTGTTGAGTTATATTCACATGACATGGAAGTTCAAGTTAATGTTGCTCAAGATTATGGGGTATTGAAGAGTCAAGAATACCGTGGCCCACAAAGCTTGTGTTACACAAATGATCTAGAAACTTGGTTTCCATTCCGTATTCCCAAAAATGCCAGTTCCGATCCTTCTTATACTGATACCCCCATGTCTTATGATTTAGCTGAGCATGTTGAAAGTATTGGAATGACAGGTTGGAATTGGTTTGAAAAAAGAAGTATTTTTGTTGGGTATGACTTCGACTCAATTATTGGTCATCATGATGGCTTAACTCCAACGGAATTAGAAGAAGTTCGACAACGTGCAAGTGAAATTCCTTGGGTTACAGTTCGTAAGAGTACTTCAGGTTCAGGTATTCATTTGTATGTCTTTCTTGATCTTGATATTACTGTTAATAATCATGATGAACATGCTGCCATTGCTAGAGCCGTACTTGGGAAAATGTCTCAGGCCGCAGGGTATAACTTTTATTCAAAATTGGATGTTTGTGGCCATGTTTTATGGTGTTACCATCGTAAAATGGAGGAAACAGATGGTTTAACCTTATTAAAAAAAGGAATTAAACTCAAAGAAATTCCAAATAATTGGGCAGAACATATTAATGTTATTCGTAAACGTGCTACCCGCACATCATTACCAATTAAAGGATCATCAGAAACGAAAGAAGCATTCAACAATATCATTTCTGAACGTAGGCAAGTTCATTTAGATGAAGGTCATCAGCGAATTATTAAAGAATTAGAGAAATATGGACGTTGTATGTGGGATGGAGATCGTCATTTATTGGTTACACACACTTATACATTAAAACAAGTACATGAATCATTGGTTCTTCGTGGTCCTTTTGATACCATTGCATCAGGATCATTACGGGGAGATGACCACAATTGTTTTTGTATACCTCTTCATGACGGGGCTTTTCTTATTTATCGTTTTGGGCAGATCGAAGAACATCATACATGGATGCAAGACCCAAGGGGTATCTCTTATTGTTATTACAATAGACATCCGAATTTACAAATCTTAGCAAAAGTGTATGAAGGAACGGAACGAGAAAAAGGTGGGTATATTTTTGAAAATGTTGAAACAGCATTACAGGTATTAAATGATCTTGGAACCCCAACAGATATAGATAAGAGTGTACATGGTCGACCTACAACACTAATAGAGACTAAGGATGGACGAATAAAAATTAAAATTCCCCGGCAAGATGCAGATCGACCAGATAAAATGAAATTTTGGGAAGCAGCGAAAGATAAAACTTGGACCCGTAGTTTTAGGCCAACCAAAAATGCCCCACCGGATTTATCCCCACGCCTTGTAGGAGATAAGGAAATTGTCAAACATATTGTAGATCATCATGGTAATGATGCAGGTTGGGTTATTTTTTCACATGGCCTATGGAATCAAGAACCATTGCAACATGTGAAATTATTACTTAAATCACATGGCTACAATTCGACTGAGATTGAGAAATTATTGGGAGAATCTATCAATAATTGCTGGACATTAGTTAATCGCCCCTTTGAACCAGAATATCCTGGTGATAGACAATGGAATAGAAATAGCCCACAATTCAAGTTTCAACCCTCTTTAACAGATGATCCAAAATATCCTCATTGGAAACTTATATTGGATCATTGTGGTAAATCTTTAGATAATGCAGTTAGAGAAGATAGTTGGTGTAAAGATAATGGTTTATCTACAGGAGCAGATTATCTAAAATGCTGGATCGCCAACTTATTTCAAAAACCCCTTCTTAGATTGCCTTATTTATTTTTATATGGTGAACAAAATACAGGTAAATCCATTTTGCACGAGGCATTGTCTTTACTTTTTGAGCCAGGATATTGTCGAGCTGATCTACCTTTAACAAATCCTAGTGGTTTTACAGGTGAATTAGCACATGCCATACTATGTGTGGTAGAAGAAACGGATCTTAATAATAACAGGATAGCTTATAATAGAATTAAGGATTGGGTAACGAGTTTGGAAATCGTAATTCATGCCAAAGGAAAAACACCTTATCAAATTCCTAATGCCACACATTGGATACAATGTGCCAATAGACGTGATGCTTGTCCCATATTTCCCGGAGATACCAGAATAGTAGTTATGGAAGTAGATGCTCCTGATGAATATATACCTAAAGGCTTACTCTTAGAAAAATTAACTAAAGAAACGCCCGACTTCCTCTCTGAAGTAACCAAATTGCCTTTGCCTAAATCACCTGATCGTTTAGCTTTACCCCCCATTATTTCCGATCACAAAATGATTGCCATGCACGCTAATGCTACTTCTCTTGAATTATTTATTGAGGAATTTTGTTATGAAGTTCCTGGAGCTACCATTACCGTTAAAGAATTTTATGAACATTTCATTAATTCTTTGGAACCAACAGAAGCCATGCGGTGGCCTAAACGACGACTTGGTAAAGAAATGCCTTCAAAATTCCCAAAGGGGAAGATGACAAATGGGGCTCAAATGGCCTTTGGAAATATTTCTTTTAGTCCTGGTAAAGCAACAGATAAACCTTTGTATGTAAGCAATGATGGTTATTTAAGAAGATAACTCATTCTTAGAGAAAGGAAAGCTTAATGAGCAAGGTTATTTGGGTTTATTCCCCAGAAAAAGAAAATATATTTTTTATTATAATGGGAAGGAAATTGGTTTTGAAGTTAATGTATTGATTTAGAAGAAATGGGTTTTGCTAAATTAATATGATAAGAGCAAGAAAAAAACTTGAGGGCTTTAACAATAGAGGAAAAAGAACAATGAAATTGATAAAGAGTGATAATGGGGCAGTAGTTTATTTGGAAGCAGAAGATCTTGCAGAAGGAAACCTGTTAAAAGGTTTTATGGCAACATCTGCTGCCAGAGAATGTCATTTAAGGATTGAAAAAGGAGTTGTTAGGTTATATGCTGAACATTTTCTAGGCAACATTAATTTGATTGAATTAAATACTCATTATGAAATGTATCCTAATGATAAAGAAACAAGAGCCTTTATTATGGATGTAATGCAGCATGGGGGTGAGATTGTTGGGACTTTACATCAAGATGGTGAAACATGTGAACCTTTTATAAAGTTCACAAAAAGAAACCCAAAGACAAGGAAACAAGAAGAATGATAACAGAAAAACAGCGTAAAATGGAGATTCTTTTGGGTTTAACATCTAGAACACAACGTTCTATGGCTCCGCCAATGAAATATCCTGGATCTAAGTATAATTCATTACCAGAAATTTTGCCAGAATTACCCTATACTTCAATGTATGTAGAAGTTTTTGGGGGTGCTGCAACGGTTTTATTAAATCGTGCTCCTGTTAATTTTGAAGTATACAATGATCGTTTTTCGGGGATAGTGGCATTTTTTCGGGCTGTACGGGATTACCCTTTTGAATTGATAGCAAGAGTTGAATTAATGCTACATTCAAGAGAAGAATGGGAACGATGTCGTGCAACTTGGCATCAACCTAATATTGGTGTTGTAGAAAGAGCAGCTAGATGGTATTATATGACACGATATTCTGTTCTTGGAAGGGGAGATTCGTGGGCAAGAATTAGAAAACCTGGATTGCCAATAGCAAGTAGTATGAAGAAAAGACTTGATCTACTTCAACGAATTGCTGATCGTTTTGAAAAAGTACAAATTGAAAATTTGGATTGGCGCGAAATACTAAATGATTACGATCATCCACAAGCAGTATTTTATTTAGATCCCCCTTATCTTAATTCAAATAGAGCTGGATACAAACAATCAATGACTGTTAAAGATCACAAAGAAATGATCAAACAAATAAGTGAAATGAAAGCATATGTAGTATTATCAGGGTATGAGAATGATATTTACAACGTTGATTTTTGGGATCGCAAGAAAACTTGGGCGCGTAAGGATAATGCTTCAGTGATACTAGGAGAAGGAATGGGCACACAATATGAAGTATTGTGGATAAAGGAAGCGCGATGAAACACCTCAATAATCATATCCTATGTTCAATTGTTACACGTAAAAGCGGTTACGACCCTGTAATGAATGAATTAGTAGAGTTTCTTATTTTACCTTTGGACTTAGGATTAAATCCTTCAAAGGATTTACCTTTTCATGGAGTTATAACTCCGCAATCTGAGGAAGGAAAATTACGTAAAAATTATCGAGAATATCTTACGAAATATGGTTTACATCCTGATTTACTAATAACGACTTTTGAAAATTGGTATCAAAAGTTACAACTAAGACATAATAAGAGAATTATCCCTTTAGCATATAATTGGCCAGAACAATTGATTTTTCTTAGAAATTGGTTTGGGTATACCGCCGATGGCTTTCCACATATGTTTGACTTTTTTCACGAAAAAGAATACAGAGATCTATTTCCAGTAAGCCGTTATTGGAATGATTTATTATACATGAATGAGGAGTATACCCCTTTTACAAAACTTGAATTTCTTCCAATTTGCTCAAAACTAGGAGTGCCGCACCCAAAAGATGCGACACTCTTATCTGAAGCAATAGCCTTAGCTAAAGCATATCAGAAAATTTCAAATTTATCTATTCCTCCAGGGGTAACTCTAGATCTTCATTTTCCTGATCCAATTGACTACGAAGAATCATGAGATCTTTCAAACGGGCACGAAGAGTTTGAATTCGTTCAAGCTTTCGTGCCCGTTCGTCTTCACTTATATCTTCGTTTTTCATTGACCAAAGATCATAAGAATTTTCAGCCACAACAACTGTAAAGTATGTTGTTGTAATTAGCCGATCAATATCAACTTCTCGTGTTATTTCTGGTCGAGGGGTAAAGGCACACCCACAAGCCAGAATAACCATAAAAGGAAAAGTAATGAAAAAGTTTTTTCGCATTAGCCTATTCCTTTTTGAGTTGATGGACTGCGTTTTCAATCATTAGATCTATATATTCGTCACTTAGCTTACGTTGTAGTTTAATTCCCCTGGCTTCGGCATATTCTTTTGCTTTCGCTTTGGCTTTTTCACGCATTTCGGCGGCTTCTTTGTTTGTAAGTTTTCGATTTTCTGCTTTTTTATTTTCGACATAGCGCCTGTTCACCCAAATTACGGCTTCCTTAATGATTTCAAAAATCCATTTATGTTTGAATTGTTGATACCATTTCATTCCAGGAATAAATCCCAGAATAAGAAGGATAATAGGGACAACAAGTTCAAGAATTTCTATGACCATTATTCTTCTCCTATTTTCGTGTTGGTAATAACCGTGATCTCTACGGACCAATCCGTAGGATTTAAGGTTATTTCTTCAATTCTCCCCTTTACCCCGTTAGGCAAATTTCCGCCAACTTTACCCCAATCAGGATGTACAATTAAAGGTAAACCTTCATTTTCCAAGAAAGTTAGGGGTAATTGATAATCTAATAAAAGATAATCATTTGGCAGTAAATAACGATCATTAGTTAAGAAAACATCTAAAAAGGTTTTGAAAGTTACCTTTTGCCAGACATTTGCATAATAATTTAACCACCAATATAAAATAACGTTATATCCTCTTGGATCTGCATCATCAACAGTACTGATCCAGTTAGCTAGATTATAAGGATCTGCTCCGAAAGTATTAAGTTGATCCAATTTTCGGTTGGTAACGATTTCAATATTTTCTACGAGTTCGTCATGTTTGTCTATTGAAGCTTGATCTCGTAGAATAATTTGTCCTTTTGTCCAGGAACCTCTACATTTGAAAATATTTTTTACATCTCCCACATCTGAATAAGAAATAGTCAGTGTTGATTGTTCTGTGTTGCCCTCATTTATTACTCTTTTTGCCGTGTTTTCAGCCAAAAGATCAACAAGGATTGCTTGATTATTGTATAATTGAATAGCTTTTCCATGTTCAAAAGCCAAATTCGCTAACCATGTTTTTACTTCTTGACTTTCTTGTACACATATATTTATAGGGCGGTGTTTTGTTAGATTAGGGTTAATTGTGAAAGTATTATCGGTGTATAACTCTATGATTTTTTGAAAAACTTTTTCATCGGTATCATATTCATTTATTGCTGAAACAACTAATTCAATATTGTCGACATCTTGAAACATAGCTAAAGGTGCTAAGATAATAAAAGTAACTTCTCTTGGAAGATAAGGACATTCATCAGGCGAGAAATGATTAACCATATCCAATAAAGCTTCAGGAACAACCTCATTAGTTGTACCATAACTAACAATAAAAGTATGCCCATCTTCTTCAGAAAAACTATATTTAATTACATTATAATCTGTTAATGGATTTAATGGATATAGCTGACCTTCATGTTTGATATAGGCATGATTGATAGAAGTATCAACATCAAGAGTCACAGGAAATAATAAAGTTGGCCACCAATTTACTAAAGATATTTCTGCACCTTGTTTCAAGGCAATACTTAAATGTTTTTCTCCGGTTACAGGATTTGGTTCATACTTTCTTTTATGCTTATCGGCACGTTGTGATTTAATGGTTGCTGTTTCATATGGGTCCTGTGTTCCTGGCTTAAAAAGTTTATTATTAATGACTAATTCAATAAAAGTAACAGAATATCCTGATAAGGAAAATTCTTTTTCTTCTTCATCCATAATCTCATCTAACCACAGCACTAAACCATTTTGATCAACGACTTTGGCCCATAACGTGATCCAATTTGCTTCATACTCATCATTCATATTAACACTGGTACTTACGGCATGAAAGCGTATAAACTTGTCTTTTAACCAGGGTTGCCCGCCAGCATGATATTCTTCAATTGGAAAAGGAACTGTTATTGTTGTGGAAGATTCTAAGTCACCATGAATATTAAATGTAGAAGAAGGAGTAAAGGAACCATAGCCCAACATTGTTATGATATTTGGGTAGTAATTTTGGTTATCTTCTTCATAGGCCAGTTGTGTTTCAAATTGCGGCGGGGACCACGCTACAATATTATTATATAAAGGAATATTAAAATCAATGGCTTTAAAGATAGGGCCAGCTCCGAAATCTTGAAAATATCCATATGCCCTAATTGACCCGCCTTCAATTTGTATATCTACTTCTTGATTTCCTTCATAATTTCCACCATAAAAACTTTTCGGAGGGAGACGATCATAATCCTCAGGATCAATTGCAAAATCGGTACATGTATCTGTTTTCGCTCTAAGATATACCGTTTCTCCCGTGAAATCCAAATAAGAAAATTCTGGAGGATAAGCCCCATCTTTATTTGGCATGATCCAAACGAAATTCTGTATTAATCTTGTTGAAGGTTTATTAATAACTGGCCCTAATGATGCATAAGTTACATTTCCAAAAATATGTGGCCATGGTTTATTGGCGAGATTAAGTTGTAAATACATATGCTCTTCAAAACTAGGTTGAAAACCAAATTGACGATATTCAATATTTGAAACAATATCAATATTTAAGCTACGATCTTCTTCTTTCCAATCTATGGGACTTTTTGCTTTACCTGTCATAATTGTTCTTTGAATATATTTGGTATGGGATTCTCGAATTAACAATATAATATTAAATTTTAAGGTATACAGATCAGTATGTTCCAACATATATTTAAATTGTCCCGTGAAATCATTAAAAATAATACTTACAGAACCTACACTACCAAAACCATCAACTTCCGTAGTTTGTGAAAAAGGTCCGACTTGAGAAATTGTTCCTTGAATATCTACATTTAAGGGATTTAATTTTTTAGGAATTTCTTGCATAGCGTGATATTCTTTTGATCCATCAGGATAAAGAATTTCAACAACAATAATCGGCTCAATCCCGGTTTTTCTCATGGCTCGCTCCTAATGATCATCAGATTAATCGTTATTGTTGAATATTCATCTTCAACTTCTTCTTTACCCCTCATTCCTGCGGCTCGTTCATTTGAAGTTAATACAATGTCTTCATCTAAAAAGATTACTGCATGTTTCTTATTATCAGGATCTTTATAGCCAAGAATTTTTCCTTCTGCCGATCTAACAAAATGTTCTAAGGCTAATTTTCGTTCATTTCTGATTCCATCAAAGTTTAACGCTAAAGTATAAGTTGCTGCACCTAAACGATCGGTGTTGATATATGAACGAATCTGTCCATTCATTGATCGTTTTGTAGTAATTTCAACAGATTTTGATATATCTGTGACCCAATCTGGATTTCTTAATTTTATTGCATCTCTGAGAAAAGTAGAATAATCTAAATTCGCATCATTCCAATTTTCCATATCATATGGGGGATCCGCTATTAAAGGTGGAGTATTAACAGTTAGCCCCGGAAACCATAACCAGATCATGAGATTTTCATTCTCCCTTCTGGATAGATTGTATCAACGATTTCAAAGTCAAATTGAATTGTCATTTTACAATTATCCAATTCACCCAAAATTAGGTTTTTAGCAATTCCAATATATCGAGTACCATCTTTTAAGATTAAAATAGACATATATCCAGCGAAATATTTGAAAGCATCTTTTACTTGCTTTAACATGTTAGTGGCAGGGAGATCACCTTCCTTTGGAATATTATTAAAGGTAACTGTCCATTCTTGATCCGTTTGTCGATAAGAAGCAACAACTAAATCTTTAAAAATCTTTGATTTATTTGTCAATCGCTTACTATCCCCAAAATCCAAGAAAGGTAATTTTATTGATAATGTCCCTATTCGCCATTCTATGAAATTAGGTTCTTCCCATAAGAAAGGATCAAAATACATTATTCAAGCCTCCAATGGTGAGTGATTATAATCGAGCATTGAGATATATTCTACTTGTTTTACGGAAGGAGCCCTAATATCAAGTAGCGCACGTAATGCTTTGTCTTGTTCAGAAATTAATGCAAAAGCTTCAGCAAAGCTATCTCCGCCATGGGGCCAATCAAACCACTCATTCACGTCTTTATTAACATAATATGGGGGTGAGTACCAATAGTGTGCAGCTTTATCTGTTGCCCAACTGAAATGAGCATTTAGCTTATCCCGTCGTTTTTTCAATTGTAAAATTTTATTCCAAATCACTTTACGATCCAGTTCTTTAATTCGATTCCACAGCCGCAATTTACCTACAAAAACATGGGGATCATAATAAGCATAAGTAGCAGTATAGTTATCTTTACCTGACCATATTGGTAAACGAGTTCCTTCCTGAATATCCGCAGGCAAAGGAGCCATCAAATTTAGATTATCATAGTTTACATTCTTCACAAAGATTGGAATTCCCCTATTATCATCAGGATCAAGCCATCCAAAAATAAATAATTCTAAATTCTCTACATTAGCAGAAAAACGATAACAATTTTCGCCAATCCAGTACCCTCGAGCATTTCTCATTTCTGAAGCATCAAGATCTTCTTGCAAAGGTGGATCAATTTTTATCCAATTTGGATTTTGGGTGCGTGTTTCACTAATTTCAATAATTCGATAAATTGTACGATGTGATTCAAAAACAACAAAATCACCTACTCTTGTGCCACGCAATCCTGAATGATATCGTTGACCTACAGGTAAAGAAACAGAAGGATTCCATAAATCAATCTTGGTACTACCTTTTGTAGGAGCATAATTATTGTAACCTTCAACTTGTTCATGGCCATCATAATTAGCTCTTATAGGAAGTTCTGTTGCCCCCATAAAACCACCATATAATGATCCAGGTTGTAAACTCCAACCAAAAGAGGGATAATGATCAGGTAGATAACGCCAATCTTCTGTTGTATTTACGCAAACACCATATCCTAGACAAGGAATAGGGTAAGGTTCCCCCAATGTAAGTGTTGCACTTAATCCTTGAGGCCATTCTCCACCTGCGATATCTGAATAACCTGTAACAGGAACATTAACTGATTCCCATGGACCTGTCAACCACATATGATTGGTAAACCCCCAAGGTTTATTTGGTTGGTCATTTATTGTAGGTATTCCGCTTCTTGATCCTGGTCTTCCTGAACTTCCATCATCTGTATCAATCATGACTTTACCGTTGGCATTAATTTTTGTTTCCATTAAACTATCTGGGATTACTTTACATTTAATTGAAGTATCTCCTTTGCTTGCTGCTTCAGTAATAATAAAGCCAATGCGTTCGGGATGGGTAGCAGTGATACCTTGTTTTTCCTCAGCTCGTTGTATATGAATTCCAGGTGTACCTTCTTTAAGGGGCTGAATGCCAATTTTATGCACATCATAGCCGAAAGATTTATATCCTTCTTTCGTGGCTTCCTGAGCACAAAACATTCCTCTAGTATCATAGACTATATCCCCAGAATTTATTTCATATAATTGTGGGCCTTGATCTATATCTTGACAAGTTTTCGTATTTAATTCTAAAAGTAAAGGATTCCATACAGCATAACATAATTCAAATGCTGTTTGGTAGTAATCTCCTAACCCACCACCAATATCTTGTAAGAGAGTATTATCCCATTCTTCTGGTCCTTTGTAAATAAGATCAGCTACTGCTCTTAAAGCCTTTAGACTTAATTCAGAGATATCTGTGGCTTTAAATGTGATATTATTCCCACAATAAGGTAACCTAACCCAACGATCTGGATCTCCTTTTTGTCCTAACCAATACGGGTAGCTATGTCGAAGAAAAAAGTCTCCAACTTTTCTGACGTAAGCAATAGCAGGAGGAGCTACCTTAATTTCTTCAAGGTCAGCTTCCAAAAGAACTTCAAAAAATGGGATGTCAGTCTTCATAAAGTAGCTCCGCAGGGTATAAGTTGCGTGACCAATCTTCCCATTCAATGTCATATTCTCCACTGAATTTTGGAAGTCTTTGCTTATAAGCTTGACTGCTATTTGTAAGATTGCATAAAAAGAGATTATGAAAAGTAAAATACTGAGCGAGTTCATTAAAATGGTTTGTATCATTAATTGGTAAGATTCTTGTAAGATCAGCAAAAGGAAGATAAATGACCATAACTTCACTTTTATCAGAATGATCTTTTTTTAAGGGTTCATCAAACTCAAAATGTTCATCATCTTGGGCTTTTAAACTATACTCTTCATCTTCAATAATTATATAGCAATTACCTTGGAAAATATTAGGTAAACCAGAAATAGAAATTGTTCCTGTATAATCTTTAGAATATTCTCCCTCTAACACACCAAAGAAAGGTGATAAAATTTGATACCAGGTTTGATCTAATTCATTATAAGCAAGATCTCCAGGTATACATTTTTTACTCAAATATAGTCTTAGTAAATCACTTTCCGATTTTATGGAATGTATTTTTCTTGTAAAACGGGCGGGGGCATCCGCGCCCGCAATACTAAGATAATCCCAAGTTTGTTGCTTGTGCCCTTCACATAAGTCTAAAATTTCACAACTTACAATATACCATTCCCGTACTTCAATCTTAAATTCCGTGCCTTCTTCTATTGTTTGATCTAATTTCTGATTAATGAAGACTTTTGTTGTGGGTTGGCCTAAAGGTTTCCAAATACTATTAAATCGAGAATCATCATAAGCTGGATGATCGGAATATTCATCACCTAAATTTTTACAATTGACGGTCTGATTTTCTTCATCAAATTCACAAGGATATCCACCATCAGGATGCGGATCTTCTGTTCGACTATTCGGGTAATGTTCTAAGATCCAATATTCTTTATTATTAATGATCAACTTTGCACAGGAACCATAAGCCCCAAAAGCATCTTCTTGAAGAGGAATATTGCGACTAGAAAAAACTTTATCTGGTATTTCAATTTCAAGTCCATCTACATGAATAATTCGATCACTATTGCCATGACTTTTTGCAATTGTTCCATATAAATTTTGAGTTCTGAATATAAAATCACCAGGATTAAGATTTTCAATTTCTGTATTATCTTCTGATCCGTAATGATGTCCAAATATTCCTTCTAACTCACCCATTCCTCTTGCTGTAGCTAAAGTATTAATGTAGTCTGGGTAATAGTCAAGATTCCATCCATTTAACCACTGTGTGTGTATCACATGAATTGGACGATCAAATTCTGGACTTGAAACATCCATATTATGCCAACCATTGCCTATACCACTATAATAAGGGGTATCAACAAAGTCTTTAACATAGGCAAATTTTAGATAATAATTTCCATCCTCACGGCAATAAGCCATAGCCGGTGGTGCAATAGGGGAAGATCTTAACTCATCTCGTGTGGCAACTGAATGAATTATCATTTTCGTCCCTTTTTGTGCATGTGGTACATTACTGTTTTTCCAGAGTTTGCTAAGAACTTTAAATACCAACGATGATTAATATTGGCAAAACATTCTTTGATTTTACTTGTATTTATTGTTGAGTGACATGTTGGAAAACAAACTCCACCTCCCACTAACCATTGATGATCTTGTCTTCTATATTGTAATCTTCGGGCTGTAAATTCTTCAGGAGTTAAATAACCTTGAACAGTTGGTTCTTCACAATCCGTCACAAAGGTTTTTTCAGCATAGGGAACAGGATATCCCCAATTCCAGCTATAAATATCAGCATAAACTGCGGGCGATAAAGGTTTAATTATATGGAATTTTAAAGGTCGTAATGACCAAGTAGTCGCAGGTAAAGGTATTTCTAATTCTTCATCAGGAATATCAGCAGCATCTTGATCTTGTTTTGTATAAAATGCAAATAATAAACCTGGAGTTAGATCTTCTAAAGGAGGGTCTATATAGGCTTTATATTTTCTCCATGTTTCACCATTTTCTTCCCAATCTTCCTGAATAACTATTCGCCTTACATTATGTTCAGTTATATTTATAACTTCATCGATATCATTTTTTTCAACCAAAATTATATCATAAGGAGGATTTAATAGTTCTGGCCATTTTGAAGGATGCTCAATATCTTCTTCTTCTTCAACCCACCCATCAACATCTTTAGCTAAAAGGTTGATGTAAAGAATTATATTACCTGTTGTTTCAGCTATTTCAACACTATTTTGAATGATATAATCTTCATATTGTTCATCGCTAATAAAAAGTGGAAGTTCATAGTCAATATATTCATCTACAGGACGTTCATAAAAACCAAAATATTTTGGCCCTTCAACATTAAGTATAAAACCTGGAGTAATAGTTAAAATATCTTCTTCAATATCGATCACTTTTACTTTATGAGTATCAGGAATGGGATCAGTAATTCTTAAATTACCTTCAGAATCTCGAACAATAAGATATAAATAAAATGGTGTTTCAGAAGGAAAACACTGTAAAGCTTTTTTATCTACTCGATAATGAGTATCATCAATGACTTCTTTAATTATTGCAAAGTCAGCTAGGGCCGTTGTTGTATAATAAAATTCAGGTTGACTTTCCTTTAGCTCTCCATCTTCATATCTAACAGGATAAGATCGTTTACCTGGAGAATTACGTGGCCCATAAGTTGCATAATATAGGTTTTGTGTTCTATCATATAACCAAACTGGTCCCCTCTCCCCATTTACCATTTCAGGATACCAAGAAGGGAGACCAGTTTTTTCTCTAAAAATTAGAGATTTAGCTTCCGGCTGTGTCGAAGGCATCGTAAAAAGCATCCATTTTACTATAAACTGTAGGATCAGGCATGTCCGCAGTATCCTCACGGATACTTGATAAAAATTCTGGAGGAATATCATCTCCTTGCCAATTTTCAACATAACTTTTCGTATTTTTGTATTTCAATACTTCTTGTCTCGCAGCTCTTAATGCATCAGAAATCGTGTTCAATTTTTGTAGCATAACTTCAGGATCAGCATCAATTATGGCCTCAACCCAGTCAGTTTTAGCTGAACCAATCTGTGGATAAGTTTTCATCGTCCTTGTCTCCCGGGGGTAGGATTAACTTTTTCTGTTGCCTGGAAAGTGTCCACTGCTCTTTGAAAGGCTTGATTTGTTCTTTGAATATCTAATTTATTTATAATCCCTTGTTTTTGATTAGGTGTAAGTTCAGCGAGCATACCTCTAATAATTCTTGTTTCTTGTAATTTACTTTTCAGTTTACGTAATTCATTTTCCAAATCCTCAATATCCTGTAACAATTTTTCACTATTTTCAATGCGCATGATCAGTGATCCTTATGCGGGTTGAATCCTTATGCCAAACAATTTGACATCATCCGTAAGATCATCACGAGTACATTTTAATCTAAAGATAAAGAATGGTCCATCTCCTTCTGGAGTAAAAGTATATTCTTTCTTCTCATAACCAAAAGTATTCCCATCAGATGTTGCTATCGCTGTTTCATCAGTTGGCCAATAAGTTTCAGCTTGAGAGGGAAAACCATCGGTAGGATTTAATGCTTTTGCTCCGAAGTTCCAAAATAACCTTTCATCCTCAGATCCCCCATGCCAAAAGATTGTGAGTTTAAGTACGCCCCCTGCATATTCATCAGGTGGTGCAAAAGTCCACACATAGTATTCATCATCTGTTTCAGTAAGTTCTAAATGAGGGGCAACAAAATTCTTAAAAATATCAACTGGTCCATAGTTCATTTCACCTAAGCGTCCTGCTTCTTGGGGAGCAAACCAATGTGACCATAATTTATTAACTGCTCCTACTCCGCCTTCAATAGTACCAGTAATCGTTGTTGTACCATCTAAATTAACCCTATCATTGAAGTTAGTCTCATTTTCAACTTCAATTGGTCCACTTGCTGAATGTATAGGGGCACCAATTGTAATAATACTATCAGTTATCGATGTATTTCCAATTTCCAAATTCGGTAAAGAGAAAGACCCAACGGTAAGTGTTCCGTCAATATTTACATCTCCTGCAAAGATAGAAGTAACACCTGTCCCTAATACTCGAATTTTTTCATCAGTTACAATTGTACCTTTTGCTTTTATCTCACCATTTTCATAAAGAGTTGCACCAGAATCCGCATATCCACTGCCGACTTGAATTTCATCGAAGGCAAATAATCCACCTGTATCATTGATGATAGAGCCACTTACAGTTAAATCACCTGCAATTTTGAGATCACCATTTGTATAAATTGTAACTCCACCGTCATCGAAACCCTCAGTATTTCCTATGGGATTTATTTTAAGGTCGGTTTCACTTATAAAATCAAGATCACCAGTAAATGTTAAACTACCATAAAATTCACTAACTCCTTCCATCGTAAATTTAAGTTGATCAACACCATAATCAGATAACTTTAATTGATTATCATCACTGATCCGATAAGTTAATTCCCCTATATCTGGGTAATATCTAAGCCAATGGCCCTCTCCGCTGGTAATATATATATTATCTGGCTCTAATGTAATAGTATCACCAATAGTTAAAGTATTATTAACAGTCATGGTATCAACATTTTGATCTGCTGTACCACCTCCAATAATACTTCCATCGATCTCTAAATCTCCTGCGATTTTAATCTTTGTATTTCCATCATCTGATATCGTTATACCGCTATTATTATATCCACCCAGAAAATGAACACTATTGGCAAAGTATACATGCCCAGCAAAATTACTATCTGTCCCCGAGTTAGTTTGATTTAATTTATCAAAAGTTATTTTTCCTACTCCACCTGTTTTTTCAATTATTACTAAACCATCGCCAATACTTAAATAATTAGCAATATATACAGTCCAATTAAAGTCACTTCGATCATTGAATGTGGCTGTTCCATCTATTTCCAAATTCCCCGAAACATCTACTTCAAATTGGTTAGAATCTCCGACTTGAAGAGTATCAAATACTCCTGTTGATCCACCTCCCCCTGAATTAATTGTCCCATCAACTGTTAAATCACCGCTAATTTGAATATTTCCATCCGCTGAAATTGATACCCCACCGCCAGTATAACCATAGTCACTTCCATCTTTACCAAGATCAATTCGAGCAGTATTAGATGGTAGAATAATATCTCCATTGTTGTATCCTGTTATCCCTGCACTTGTGCCTACGATAACAGCACCGCCGCTAGGAGTATCCCCAGCAGAATCTGATCCAACATTTATTCTAGTAAGAGCACCAATTAAATCGTCAGTATGGATTCGTCCAGCAGATATAATTCGTCCGTCTTCATAAAGATCTGATCCACCATCGTCATAACCTCCACCAACAGTTAAGCTAGTGAAAGCATTACTGGGATTACTTGGATCAATTTCTGTGCCATTAAGAATTAATGATCCGTCTATAACTACGTCACCAGCATCTGTCATAGTAATATTACTACCAATAGTTAATTGCGTATCTGTATGAATATTATTATTGGTTTGGAATAAGCCATTTGTTGATATCGTTGCACCGGCGCCGCCACCATATCCTCCACCAACAGCCAAACTTTCTACTGCACTTACATCTCCCCCATCCCAACCAATAATATCACCACCAATCTCAAGATCACCAGTTAATACTATTGTTCCGTCACTCTTAATAATTACGCCAGTAGTTGTGTGGTCTCCTGCTTCAAGATTACCATCGGTTTGTACATTACCACCTGGAGTAACAGTTAAACCTGTATCACCATAACCTCCATATAATAGGATATTAGTATTATTTGCTTCAAGATACTCCCCGCCAAGAATATTACCATCAGTGCTTAAATCTCCATTTCCATCTATTGTTAATCCTGTATCACCATAACCCCCTCCAATAATAATACTATCAAACTCATTCCCGCCAGTTCCACTTCCACCATTAATAGTTCCATCGACAGTTAAATCACCTGCAATTTTTAGATCACCATTGGCTAAGATAGATACCCCTCCTTCATCATACCCATAGGAAGAATAATCTAGAATCCCGCCTATATGAATATCTTTCTTAAAGATACTACGATCAGGTAAGAAAGTAAACCAATTACTTAAAGTATCATCAACAGTATAAAAACGAATTTCATGGACATCACTAGCTTCTGATCCTGGCGCATTATTAAAAGATATTTCTCCATTGATTCTTGACCCATCATATTTATGTGTAATTTCAGCATTATCATGTAAAAACCATATATGACAATTTCCACTTGCTCCTGTTTCATGATCAATTCTTAAACCTTTATCCGTTACAAGATAACCATCAGTTTCTACACCATATGCACCTATCGTTGCTCCACCAATTCCACCATGATATCCCCAAGCTGCATGTATATCTGCACGTGCCCAAATTTCACCACCAACTTCTAATTTACTATTACTAGGAGTGTATTGCATCCCTTTGCCAGATACAGGGGAAGATTCTTCTTCATCATCATACCACTTATTTGTACCATAAAAATAGGTGTGATCTTTGAAAGAAGCAGTTCCTTCAATAATCAAATTACCATCTGCTTCAATGTCTCCAAGATGAGAAATTGTTACTCCTGTATCACCATAACCTCCGCCTACAGACAAACTATCAAAGGCACCTGTTTCTGCAATTGTTGTAGTGTGTGTGAAAGAAATCCAATTGGCCCCATCCCAGCCTTGCCAATCACCTTCTTGTAATAAAGTAACTTCGTCATCAACTTCTACATCTTGGAATAAGGCTGGGGAAATTTCTATTTCCCATAAACCTCCACCTAGATCACTAGAAGAAATTATTTGATATTTTGTAGGATCATCTTCAATTAATAATCTTGGTTCATCTACTTGTGTTTCAACGATTTCTACGGGGCCGTTCTTGATATAAATAGTTGTACTGTCAACAGGAAGAGAAGTATTAATTTGGGCTTTCACTGCACCCGTGTATCTCATTATCCCGCAAAAACGTTCATCAATATCATCGTTACCTATTCCAAGATATCCTCGTCCATAAAGAGTATTAATAATTAAATTATCTCTAATATTGAGACTACCATTAACCAAAACATCTTGATTAAGGGAAATATGATGATGGTTAAATTCAGCTATATCAAAGCTACCCACAACTAATTGGTCAATAAATCCAATAGAAGGACAATAAAACATATCATAAGCATTCAATACCCCATTAACTGAAATTGCTTCAGCACTGATAGCCTTATTAACAGTAATAGTATCTTGGCTAAAGTTAATGATTTTTTCTGGTTCAGCTTCAGGAGTCAAATAATAATTTAATTCTAATTCTTCTATATTGAGAGTTAATCCCCAAGCGGGAGCCGTTTCTTGACTAGAATCACCTAGACGTAATTCCGTAGATAATTCGAGATATTGCCCACGAAGACCAGTATCTTCTATATAAGATAAATATTCCGTAGAATAAAAAGAATTTGTATCTGCGCTAAAGAATACCGCGGGCTGTTCATGAGAAGGATCAATTAAATTTCTTCCCATGGTAATATCCCACCATTGCTCAGTATCGTCAGATAAAGCTTGCTGATAAGCTTTTAATCGATCAGACTCAAACTGAATTGCACCTAAATCATCTGCACCCCAAATTCCTGATAATTTTATTCCTGTTGAAGATGTTATATCATCTGCACTTAATGATCCACCTATTGAAGAATTATTAGCAACATTTAAATTATTGGATATATGTACCGTATTTGCACACCAAAGTTCAACATCAATCCATATACCATCTCCATCAAGAGTTAAATGATCTGTTGCTACCCAATTATCCCCATCACTATATAAGAATTTTCCTGTGTGACTATCAGGATTTTGAAATGGTAAATGTCCAGTTAATGACACCCAACCAATATTCTCAATATATGCCTCATAATCATTTTGGTTATATCGTAGTTGACCCCCAGCAGCAATAGGTGGAGAAGACAGATCTTCATAAGCCTTTAATTCAAAGACTTCATTGACAATGACTTTATCGTCTTGTAAATTTAGTACATTAGTAGGAAGCCATGCTTCAGAAGTAGCATCCCAATGAGTTAATTGTCCATCTGTTGTACCTAAAGCAATATCTGTTTCTGTCTCGCCAATAATAATCCAATCAGTGCCATTTGGAGAGAATTTAAGATTAGTCCCATCGAAATAGAGTCGACCAACAGCAGCTCCAAATCCGGGACTAGTTTGTGCATTTAAATCAAGATATTGCTCCATTTCAATATTTTGTACAGAAAGTAACTCAGTGTCAAAATCAAAAGTTAATAGATTTGTATTTCGATACTTACCACCCTCATAGTCAGGATCATAAATTACTGTTGATCCTTTTATTGGGGATTCTTCATTATTCCATATAGCTTGGCCATGGAAGCCTGCGGTAAATGATACCCATTGATAACCATCCCAACCTTCCCAGTCACCTCGGGATACGTTGCCAGGAGTTGAATAACGAATAGCACCAACAGGAATATATGGTCCGCCAGCTACATGACCTATACGAATATAACTACCGAATAATGCTTCTTCTGCACAGTATAAACGGCTTGTATCTATTGAACCCGTGCCTAAAACTAGATCGCCCTCTTCAATAAAGACACTATCATTTAATACATCTACTCTACCAGCTATGATAACATCATTATTTGCCTTTAATAAATCTCCAATTTCAACTTCACCATTTAATAAAGATTTACCCTGGTTAACTAATGGATGGGCAGGAATTGCTGATTCTGATCCAGTTTTAACACTTGATCCAGCGTCAACAGCTTCAGTTAATCCTGCATTAAGATGTAAAGTATCTGTTGGATCACCCTCAGCATTAGCTAAAATATACCAGTTATCTGAAATTTTTACAGACATTCCTGCAGATAATTGTGAATCGAAATTCGTTACCTCTATTATAGTATCACCTGGATTATGGTCATTTACTGTCATCCCTGTTTCAGAAACTGTTCCTGGAAGTTCTGTACCTTCTCCAAATTCTGCTGTATCATACCCTAAACCTAAATGATAAGCAAATACCCCCCTCGTTTGCAGTAGCAATCCACCAGGTAATCCTTGTTCACTTTTGCTACGTATCTCAAAGCCATTAAAAATGAGATCATCGCCTTCATCTTGAGGCATTCGATAATGAATTTCAAAAATCTCTGATCTATCTGTTATCCCACCGGTACCCCGATCTTCTTCATCCGTTTTTATATGCCAGCCTTGACCTGTAGGTTTTTCATCATCATCATTTACGCTGCCTAAAACTAGGTGTAACATTGTTGTTACTAAGCTATTACTAATATTTTCACCATATTCAGGATTAACTAATAACTCAGTAGTATTATACCACCAATCTCCTTCTCGTTTTAGCATTTGACCAGTATATAATGGTAATTCTTCTCGAATAGGTGAAGTCAAGAAGGCCCATTCAGGACCATCTTCACGATCCACACAAGCATAGAAATGATGATTTTCAGGATGATAGAATATTCTACCAGGGATTCTAGCAGGTCCATTTGCACCAATTAATGGGTCAACTTCAGCGTAACTTAACCAAGGAGTAGCATCTCCAATAATAAGATCACCTGCACTTAGAGTCCGATCAACATCCAAATCTCCAGTAATAATAGTATCTTTATCAAGGGTAATTGAATAATCTAAAAATGCTACATCGTGATATGTTTCCCAGTATGTCCCATTATAATATAAAATATCTCCCCGTTTTAACCAAGGATCACCTGATTCACGAGGTAATACGCTTAAATGCCCTGTAAAGGATACCCAACCAATATCTTCTATAAATCCCTCAAAATCATTTTGGTTATATCGAATTTGCCCTGGTGTAGCAATAGGTCGAGGTAAAATTCCTTGTACTGTAATAATGGTATTGTCATTTACAGCTTCAACTAAACTTGGATCAATTTCAATAGCCGTGGTTATTGATCCATCATTTGTTACATCTATAATAGTATAAACTGTATCATCACCATAAAATTTGATTTCTTGATCTACGCTAAGAGTTTCTCCAAAACCATCTACAGCAATATTTGTAGCACCAATTTCATACCCACCAGTTTTATTAACTCTTCCCTGTGCATAAAAATCTTCATACTTTCCAATTTCAAGTAAGCGTAATTGTGTTTTTACACCATCACTAATTAAAGAAGAATTGACGACCCAATCTGAGGCACCATTCCATCGTAATGTAGATCCCGAGATAGTACTAGATGGTAAGGATGGGCCGCTGTATGATCCTGATAATTGAGTCCAAACACCAACATCTGTACAACCTTCAAATCGAGCAGTATCAGCATTGTATCGAATAGCTCCTAATACAGCTGCCGTAGAAGAATTAGATGCGAGTTTGATGACACCAGTATTAGTTGTCTCAACGGAAGTATTCTTTAACCACTGCGATCCATCCCACCATAATATAGATCCATATGGATCAGAATATTCACCATCTGCTAAAGATAAAGTAAAAGATCGCCAAACCGGACCACCTGGTGTATGGATACATCCCTGAAAATCCCCATTATATCGAATCATTCCAGGTGTATCCTCTATACCATCTAATTCCTCACCAATTTGGATAGTATGCTCAAAAGTGGCATTAGCTTCTACTAAAAGATCATTTTGAATATATTGATCTCCGTAAATACTTATCTTAACACGAGTGTCGTAAAAATCAATTGTTGTATTATCAGCAATAGCTTCAGTTAAACCATCTTTAATATAAATTTCGTCAGTTGGAACTCCATTTGCTTCAGTAATTTTATACCAATGATCTCCAATTTTTGCTTGACTTTCTGCTTCAATGATTTCTGTGCATCCAGTAATGGTAATAGCCGTATCTACGCCATCCCCAATTTCATAATCTCCATCTACATTTGCCGAAATGATCGGGGTTTGATTAATTTCCTCTAATTGCCACCGTGTAAATTCTAAATTAGTTAAAATCGATAATCCAGCTACATCAGCTCTTAAATTAAAAAGCATCCCTTCATCTTGTAAATCAATTCTTGTCGTATTAAAAATACTACCCCCATCTCCACCTTCACCTAGGAAATCAAAATTCGTCACAGTTAGAGTATTAATTATTGCTTCATGAATTTCAATATAGTTAGTTTCATTGGTACCAGTAATATACCCATTTTCTCCTAAGTCGATTTTATTTGGATTTATTGTTCCAATACTAAATGAATCAGAGGCTGCATCTAAAATTATAGTTGTATCACCTGCAGTTAATTCTAATGTTTGTGCAGCGATGGTGGTTGTATGAAGTTTGTTTGATGCGATCCAAAGAATATCACTCTCTTCCCATACAACACTACCTTCTCCATCATTTGTGGCCACCATGAAGTAACCAGGATTAGAAGGAGTAGGTACAGCAGCAGAAATAGGCCAACTATTCCATGATTCCCCATCATTCCATTGTAGTTCACTTAAAGTATCATTCCATTTAATTGTTCCAGCTAATCCCGCACCCTCACCGATTTTGATTTCTGGAGTGTTCAGCTTTGAATCTTGAAAAGTTAGATCAGATCCAGCGGAAACCCAGACACCATCTGCATACATCAATGCGCCATCAACATCAGCACTAGGTAATCTTTGTTCCGGGATAGTATTGGTTAAAGAAACACGAATATATTCATCACCATGTCGTAGAATTGCTTGAATATCATTATTTACATACTCAATTAAGCCACCTTGTAAAGGTGTAGAAGGATCTTTTTCCCCAATAACAATTGCATTTTCAATTTTAACAACAGTAGGCTCAATAAGTAATTGTGTATTTGCTTGCCAATCTCCATCTTTATAATGAATACTTGCATATTGCGTACCTGCGTCTGCAAAAGTTACAGTATCCCCACCTAAAGTTTTCCATTCTCCTGCGATATATGCACGAAGTCCTAATGCTTCATCATAATATATTTGTCCATTATCTTCAGTAGGAACAGTTTCTGTAGGTACTAATCGTAATTGATTTGCTTCTATATTTCCTATGAAAGTGGTATCTTCAAAAAAGGTGTTTTCTAAGTGTGAGGTAAAAGTTGAATAGGAAATAGTAACCCCATTCATATTGAAACTGATATTACCACTTTCTAAGATGATTGCACTTGTTCCCGCTAATTCAATTACACCTAAATCTCGATCAAATCTATCATCCGCTGCAATTAATATATTCTCTTGAGATCTTAATTCTAAAGATCGACTCCATATATTTAAAGCTTGTTGGGTTGTTGGAATTTCTGAAATTTCAACAAAAGTAGTAGTTGCATCGATTTGTGCAGTAAGTTCCTGATCTAAAACGATAGACAAGATAGTTTCATTATCTGTATCATAGTTAATTGCTTCTATAGTATATTCTGTAGCATGATTATCAAATTTAATTGTAGTCTTTGTTAGATCAGAAACAGATACATTAATTGCAGTATCATGTCCAATACTATATGTATCTGAAACCGTTCCAGAATTTAAGAAGGGCACCGCCAACCCAACAATAAAACTAGTGGCACCTAAGCTTGTTTCAGCCTGAAGAATATTTAAATCCGGACTTAATGTGGTAATATCTCCCCCTAAATGTATTTGATTGAGATGTATTTGTCCCTCTAATCTTAGATCATTAGTCAAATAAACTTCTGACTCATTAAGTCGTAACTCATTATTACCAAAATTTAATAATAATTGGGTATTAGATAAATTAATATTACCCGTATAAGCTAAAGTCGTAGGATCAGTATAATATAAGAAATCTCCAGTAGAAGCACCAGCAGGTGGCGACCATTCTCCATTTTCACCTAATGCAAAATTATGCCATTCAGAGCCATCATAACCTAAAAATTGTCCTTCTTCAAATTTCACCATTCCTGCAGAATCAGAATCATCATTTTGAGGGCCAATAATTAATTGATTATCTAGCGTTAAAGTTTTAATATGTAAATGATCGGGATGCTGAAAATCTTGCATTTCTTTTACAGCATCCTGTAATTCCTCTAAATTAATAAAGCCAAACAATAATAATGCTTTTTCGCTATCAGTATGAGCACGTTCAGCTGAGACTATTTCACCAGAAGAATTTTCCCAGTGTCTTCCGATAACTCGTCCCTCTGTATTATCATTGATATCCTCAAGTAAAGGCGGATCAATAGTTAAATCATTACCATCAATTTCAGTAATTCTATATAATTGTGGGTTATTTCCTAAACGAAAGTACTCAAAAGTTAAGAGCTCAGAAGCATCATCAACCGTTAATGTTGTTGCATTTGTTAAATGATTACCATCAACAACGATTTCTTTTATTTCAGTGTAGGTATAATAATTATCCCAATCTCGGACAACAGTAAATTGATCATTATCTGATTCACTTTGAGCATAACATAAAACTCTTTCCGCATTTCTTAAATCAAATAACGTGTATCCTTCTGTTAATGTTAAAACAAATGGAAGAGTTGGTATCTCAGCATCTGCCATACCTTCTGCCAAAACGATTTCTGTCTGCCCAATTTCAAGTCGTCCAGTAGGAAATAGAACTGGATCAGAAAAATCTAATGAGCTTTCTTTATAATTTCCTAAATTCAAGAACCCCATGATCAATTCCTTATTCGGGCAGTGCCACGATGTTGTTCACGATTAATGGCAGTGATAAGACGACGCGCATCAATGCTTTCTGATCCACTGCTTCTCAGACTAGCAGTTGTATTAAAATTATAGTTATTAGTAACAGGGCCACCATTTGCTTGATGTCGGGGAGGAACAAAACCACCTCGCTGTCCAAATAATGTATGATAAAGCCAGTCTACAGGTTCTGCTAACACGCTTGCTCCTATTAAAGATGGCATAATATTTGATCCACTTCCAGCTATTGACGCAAGTAATGGAGCAACTCCTGTGCCTCCTGTTCCTAACAAATATGCTATAGTTGCTCCAGCAATACCTGTTGCTCCAGCAATACCTGTCCCCCACATTGCTCCAGTCTGTGCTTTATCTACTCCCTTGAAATATCTATGTCTGCTTTCTAATGCAGCACGATCTTTTTCTTCTATTAAACTAAGTACAGGTTGATATCCTGGTGTTTGTTTGTATGCACTTAAACCTATATCTTTTCCATGTACTGGTTGTTGTAATTCATGATATTGTACTTCTGCTTTTAAGTTATTAATAAAACGTTGATATTCTTCTTCATATTTTTTAATTTTATCTTCAGGATCGCCACTCGGGTAAATTGTTTTTCCATCATGTACAATCTTAGGGTGACGCTGTTTTCTATAATTTTCAACTAATGAATTTTTTAATTCGTCAAACTGTTGAAAATCAATTATGGGAGTTATTTTTTGACCTTCTAACCCAAAATATTTTATATATGCTGCCCATTCTTTTTCCCATTTTTCTCTTTCTCTAGGGTCTGAAACTTGTCCACCCTTAGCATAATATCCAGTATTTATACGTTGTAATAATCCTCCATGCCGTTGAGCAGCTTCTTTATTTACAATAAATTCTCCTGGAGTCAACCAAGCAGGAACTGTGTCTGTTCCTCTTGGAGATCCCGGATGTCCGCCTAATGACATATAGGCAGTTTTTACTGCTTCTTCACGCCGTTCTAAATCTATTCCTTTATCTATATTTTTAAGAATATCAACAATTTCATTTGTTCCTGAATTAATTGCACCTAACTCTTTTAGGCGTTCATAATGAAATTTAATTTCTTGTCCTGGATCTGTAGCTGGACCTGTAACATTTCTCCAATCCACATTTGTTAATAAGTTATTTACACGTTCAACAAAAGCATATGCGTTTTCACTTCCTTCTTTAGTCAAATGAGTTAAGCTATCTGCTGACTCAACCCAGGATTTTTGAAGCTTTGCTATTTGTCTTCTAACCTCTAGATCTTCTTCTGGTGACAATACCCCACCAGCTTCATCGATAATTGTTTTTATTTCTTGTATTATGCTACTTCTTTCAGTAATTAATCCCTTCTCAGTTGTTGCTAATCCTTGAGGTAATTCTTGTATAAATCTTTGAAATGCTTGATTTGCATCAGCTAATTGTGCTATTTCACCAGGAGCACGTGGATCAGTACTTAGCAATCTCAATAAATCTGTTTGAGCATAAATTGCTTGAGTTTGTTGATCTGAAGCAGCAGCATCATCTAAAGCTGCTCCTTCTACTACTTCTAAAGCATTTGCAGCATTTAATTGTTGTGTTAGAATTCTCTCACCATATCCTGAACCAAAGACTTCTTTAAAAAGTTTTTGTTGGGAAGTTGGTAATCCAATTAAGATAGCATTACGCATATCTTTCCAAGTTGTTACTCCTTCTTTAAATTGTTTTTGTAGAAATTCAGATAATTTTTCAAAACGATCAATATACTTTTCCCAATAATCTGTTTGTTTCTGTACTTTAAATAAAGCATCAAAATCCATTTGTCCCGGACTTATTCCACGTTCTTGGGCTAATCCTCTAACAATATTATCTAGAGTAGAACCAATAAGTTGTCTTTCAGCTAAAAGACGATGATAAATTTGATCTGACCATTGTTTTGGATCAATACCTAAACCTTTAATAATATTTCTTGCTTCATCTATTTTTCCTCTATCTTGTCTTAATCTAAATGCTTTTTCAATTTCAAATATGATTTCATCAAATTTTCCTATTGTTTCTTGCCCAAAGCTTAAAACTCTATTTAAATGTTCATCACCAATTTTGGCACTTTGTGCATAAGCTTTTGGAAGTTGATCTATAAGGTGTCTAACATATTGCAATCTCACCTGGGATTCATCTAAAGTTGACCCTGCATATTTTAAGGATAATTCTTTACGTCGATCTAAACTTTCTTCAATATATTGAGAAACGATTTTGCTTGTATCTGCTGTTAATTGAAGCCGTTTATTTAATTGATCTAAATGTTCTTCCCATAAATTACTTTGATCGCGTAATTCTTGCTTTAAAGTTTCTGTTTGTTTTTCATAAAATTGCGTGATTTTGCTTCCATAATCTTTTGTTTGTTTCACTTGTTCATTATAATTAGTTTCCACTGCTTTCGACATATTTTTTAAGTTCGTTTCAAAATCTGCCCCAAATATTTCTTCTATATCTCCTTTAATAGCTTTCTGTTTTTCTTGAAAATCCCATAATGTTTTTGTTAAAGTTACAAATAATGTAAGTAATGCTACCAATTTTCCTTTTCTTAATCCCGTCATCAACGTTTTATGATCTGCTAAAGGTACACCCTTTATAGGAATACCGCCTAAGAGACCTTTTACACCTGCTCCTGCAGCTGATGTGATTCCTGCGGCAACCAATGTTGCAGCAGTAGGTGCAGCTTGAACAGCAGCCTCAGATAAATCTGATCCAGGTGTAATAACCTCAAACCCCCCAATTTTAACCCCTTTATCTAGCTTATCATCTAACCATGCAAATAGATCTACCATTTCTTTACCAATTTCAATAAAGAAATTGCGGATTTTGTTCATTTCACTTGTAAATTTTTCCCCTGGGCCTTCAAAAATTAATCGTTGTGCTTCTAAATAACTCTCTAAAGCATTTTCCATTTTCGCAGTGTCTTCAGCTATTTGTTCCTTATTTTGTGTGAGTGTTGCCCCACCAATAATTGCACGGATATCTCGTAAATCTTCTGCTAATTCTCCTAATTGACCCCTATTAGATTCATATAATTTATCCAATACCCCAGTTAAACCATATACTTGAATAGCTGCACGTCCAGAAGATACACCCCATTCTTTAAATAAACGCTCTAATCCAGGAGTAGGTTTAGCCAATTTATTTAATACATTAATTAAGAAAGTACTTGCCCGCTGAAATTTGACACCACTAATCGTTAAAGTTGCTAAAGCAGAATTAGTTTCTGCCAGACTTAAACCAGCTTGACTAGCTAATGCTCCTACACGGCCAAATTGGTTTGCCATATCTTCAACACGAACACGACCTAGTTCAACAGTCTTAAATAATTGTGCTGCTATTAATTCAGCATTAGCCACATTAATATTGAATGAATTAACAGCAGAGGTTAAAAGATTAACCGCATCTGTTAGATCAGACTTTGTAGCTTTAGCAAAAGGAGCAACTATTTCAGCAAAGTCTACTGCTGCTTGTCCCGCTGCCACTTGATTAGAAGTGATCTGATAAATAGCTTCCGAAATATCTTCTTGTGCTAGATTATAAGCTTGGGAAATTTGATGAACAGCATCCCCCCATTCCTCAAGTGTTTTCTGGTTTTGCTGACTAATAGTTTGAATTTCAGCTAAGCTACGATATAATTCAACGGAAGTTGTAAAAGCCTTTTCTAATTCTGTTGTTATTCCATAGAAAATATGTGTTAGCGCGCGTGCAAAGACTAAGCGCTTAAAGTTTTCAATACTGAGCATTAATTCTTTACCGCTATGTGAAAACTTAGACATAGATTGGCTAGTTCTATTTAATTTTTGAGCTAACTCAGGGAATTGGCGAATCACATTTGTATTTCCTTCTTTTATCTTCTTGATGGTTTCTCGAAATTCACTTGCAGGCCGTCCTGTTTTTGCGAAAGCTTTAGCTAATTCTTGGCTTTGCACAACCGCATCAATCTTCATTCCTCCACTTAAATGGATACCTCGTGCTCTTTGTTCTTCTTTTAGAAATTGATCTAACTGTCCTGATTGTTGTAATTCTCCTGCTACACGTTTCTGTCTAGCTTCTTCTACCTCTTGTTTTTGCTCCTTGTTAATCCGCCCAATTAATTGTTTTTTTCTTGAGATCTCTTTATTGATTCGCTCATGTTCACGTCTCTCCATATCTAGTAAACGATTATATTCTTTCCAAGATTTCTTATATTTTTCGGCAGCCCTAGCTCTAATATTAGCATCTTTATTTTTAAATTGTTCTAAGATTTCAGTTGAACTTACATCAGCTGTTCCGGCTTCTTTACCTACAGTTGCTGCTAAACGATTTTTCTGTAATTCAAAATCTGTTTGATATCGTTGATTTGATCGACGTAAATCTTGCATCCATTGCTGTTGATCATATTCTGTTTTAGGAATTTGTATACCACTTTTGAACCCAGATATCTTTTGTTGAGCAGCTTGTTGTTGTCGTTCAATACGTTGACGTTTTAATGCTTCAGTTACTTGATTAGCTAAATTTAATTCTTGTTTTTGTGCTTGCAGTAAAGCCTTATATACTCTGGGTGCTTCTTCTGATAATTTTTCAGTGTCATTAACTAATCCTTGTAATACTTCCTCACTTAAATGGGTATTTTCTCGTGCAAAACGTTTAAATTCATCTTCAAAATGATTTAATGCTTGATTAGCCTCAATAATAGATTCTTTACCAGCTAGATCAGTTTTCTCAGGCCGAATACTTTTAATTCCCGCGGCCTCACGACGTGCAATATTTTGCCCACGCTTCTCTGCTTCTTGCTGAGCAATTCGGGTACGTTCTTGTTCTATCTCTCTTTGTAATCGAGCATATATTTGAGCGACATCCCCATATTTCTCACGCGCTACAGATAATTTCTTTGGATCTGTTTCTCCTAATTCCAACATTATTTGCTTGGGAGCTGTACCAGTTCTTTGAGCAGCTCCAATCAAACGCCTTTTTAAATCTCGTTTTAACGTTTCTGATCTAGTTTGTACTTCTTTATTTGCTGTATCAAAAGCATCTTTGACTTGGGCGATTACTGCGTTACCCGCTGCCGTCCCTGTTGCTTTATTGATTTGTGTTTCATATTTTTCAATTAAACCTTTGGCGCGGGTGCCAGCTTGAGTAATTTCTTGGTTTATTTGATTACGCTGTTCACGTAAAGTTAATATTTCTTTTTCTATTCCAGCTAAAGTCGTTTGTTGTCTTGCTAATGCTCCTTTGTCATCTACTTTTTCACCTGTTTCAGGATCAATTTCCTTAGTTTTTTGGCGACTTACTTGTTCATATCGCCCTGTTACATCCTGTAATTTTTGATCTAATTTATCTAGTTGCCGTTCACGATTACGGATTAATTTTTCTTCATTTTTAATAGCTTCTTGTGTTTGTTGGATTCCTGCTGAAGGTGCTTTACTTGTATAAGTTGCCTCTCTCTCTTTTCGTAGTCGGGTTAATTCAGCTCTTAATTCCTTGGAAGTTTTAATTTGACCTTCAATAGCCCGTCGTTCACGCTCATAAATACGAGTTGCTGCCGATTTATTTGTTAATTGTTCATGAGCTTTTGCAGCTTTTTCTTCAGCTCTTACATATTCCAGTAGTGTTTGGCCTGTTTTTGCATATTCTTCTCTTAATTTGGCAATTTTTCCGGGATCAGTTAAACCTAGAGTTTTACTTTTACTCTGTTCAGTAATCCTATTATATTGGCCTACTTCTTTTCGTAAACGACTTAGTTCATTTCTTGCGCTTTGTAATTGAGCTATATGTTTTTGTAATCCACCAGTCTGGCTAAAAATTTTTTCACTCTGTGTGAAATGATCGATTAGGGCTTTTTGTTCAGCGTCAGTTTGTTCTGATTGACGAGCAAGACGAACAAGGGCATTCGTCATTTGATTAACAGAGCTGATATAAGACTGTGCATCAAGCCCTATTCTTGAAGTATGATCAGCCAAAACTTCTTATCCTTCCGAAATGTGTGGCAAAATGTCCACGTATAGTCTTTTTCACTTCAGGTAGTGTTGTAACATCTGATTGAAAAATACTATCTGCATAAAGAATTGCTAAATTTGATATTCCACCAAATAGGTAATCTGCAATTCTTTCTAATTCAGATAGGCTTGCTTCCATAACTCTCCAAGGTTCATTTTGATGAATACTGGTAACTCCTGCATTATATTTTTCCCAGTATTCTGAAATTAGAGAAAAGAATAATGAAAATTTCGCTGATGCTTGATTTCCTGTTGGAGTGTATTTTAACATATACATTGGATCTAATCCTTCATCCATGGCAGCTATTTCAAAAGATTTTTGTCGAGAATCTTCTAATTCAAAGTCACCTAAAACATCTTCTCTACGTGAAACAACTATTGTGTTTGCACTCCATTGATAACTGCCTAAATAAGCTAAAGGAGTATCTCCTGGCTCAACGTAGCCTTCATCCTTTTTTGCAGCCGTTTCCTCCATGGGAATCCGGCTTGCATAATCCGCAGCTAAACCTAAACTATTTAATTCTAGATCAATCTCCATTACTGCTTGCTTAACAGCTCTACGAGTTCTTCCTGTTAAAACCGGTATTCTTAAAGCCACATCAACTAAATAATGTGCGCCCACAGTTAAAAATGCCATTTTTAGTTCATCACGAATCGCTCTTTCAATGACTGTACCCACATTACCTTTGGTATAAACCGTATTTAACTCTTTGCCTAATACTTTAAAAGTTCCAAGGAACTGCATTTTCTGCTTCCTCGTAATCGATTAACTCACTAAATGCAATCATGTGTGCTTGCGTCACAGCTGAGCATTCATCCCAAGTATCTTCAACTCCAGGAGGTCTCACATTAAGTCTCCAACAGCTTTTCCAAATCGCAAACAACATTGTTCGGCCTTTTGGAGTAACTGGATTAGTTACTCTGATCGGCTCATAGCTAAAAAATTATCACGTGCCTCTTGAATTACTGCATCACTTAAACTATTCACCCGCATAGTCTCAGACAAAATACGAGTTAATTGTGCCTCAACAAAACCATTCAACTCACGTAATTCATCACGCCAATTAGCAAACGTTTCTGGGTCTTTTAGATCAACTTTTTCCCATTCGATTGGTTCTCGTTCAATAGTATTTTTTATTTTCGTAGGAGAAAGAAGTGGAGTTGTTTCAGTATCAATATAATCGGGATTCTCGACCTCAACTTCTTTCTCAAGACCTACTTCTTTAAGGCTATTTAGAACAATCCAATCTGTAAATTTTTCAGAATGAGCAGACAATAATTCTTGATATCGTTTATTGTCAGTTAGAGGATGCTCATTTCCTGGAGCACCCCCTACTGGTGCTTTAGGGGGTGGACAAACTTGATCGAAATCTGCATAAGAAGCAACAGGTCGAAAGATTAAATACAATGTTCCCTCCGGCGTTTGAATAGGTAACACCGATTCATTGTTGCTTTGAATTCTTATACCTTTGATCTTCATACTAAAATTCTCCCGCCAAGTTTTTATTAGATTTCTTCTCGTGGATCATCCGGCCAAAAAGCTGCATCATTAAGATCAAGAGGCTCAGCATCCACAGCTTTAACATAACCAAAGCTGCCACCTGAACCGCCACTTGCATCAATACGTTTTGGAATTGGTCGAAGGACATGACACTTACCACTTACGTCAATTGTACCTCCATTAATATCCACATTGATGCTATCAGTACGGAAATAACGGAAAAGCGTTGCTTCACCATGTGCAGAAGTGTTAGGACAATCCATAGCCGGATTATTATGTAATTCTAATTCGGCCGCATATGGGGGGCAACCATAAGTAGCTAACCAATTTTCAACAGCGCCAACGAAAATTGGATTTGCATCTGGGTCACCAAAATCATGTCCATCAAGAATTTCATGGACAGTATAATTTTCGTCACCGTTTGTCTTTGTGAAGGTAAATTTACCCTGGAAAGAAACTTCTAAAGGCGCTTCATCGCCTTTACGAACATCATCAAGAACACCTCGATCAAGCATATATTCTTGATTCTTGGTCATGTTCCAGGTGAAATTACCTTCACCAAACTTGAGTCCCAAATAGGTATCACAACGATCACCCGGAGCATATACTCCTGAAGCTTTTGTCTTCAGAAAGAGTACATGATTTTTTAGGGTAGTTTGTGTACCTTTTTGCTGTGAATTTGCCATCACTTTTTCTCCTATTGCTCAATAACAAGGCTTAAATCAGTTTCTATTGTTCCCATTTCAAGGGGGACAGAAGCTCGAACAACTCCTCGGTATTTGTTTTTGACCGCAATACCTTGTAGGCATTGTCCAAATTCCAAAACAGGGATAGCTTTCCGTGCAGCCGCCATAAAGACGCCTGCAATTTCTGAGTAACGATAAATATTGTGGTTCTTTTCAGATATTTCTAGGAAAAGATCAATTCTTGCTTGTAACAATGCGCGAATATCTCTTCCTTCTTCCTGAAAGAAAGGCCCAAAAGTCTTTATCTCTACTCGTTCGTCTTCTGATTCAATTGGATTACGCTGTCCTTCAAATCGAGCTTCAAGATCAATTGACTCAGCGGCCCGAGTGAAGTGAACATTCACAGCCTGTATGAGCCATTTAATCCATTGATCTTGTGTATCAAATGCACCCATAGCAGTTTACTCTTTCCTAAAAGCCAAGTTTTTGACTTTCAGTTCATAGATACCTTCATCACGAATATCTTGGGCATCCTCTACTCTAAAAGTATGCCCAGCTACAGTTAAATCTGATCCAATTAATTTATCTAAATCTTCACATACATGGGCATCTATTAAAATAATGCTTCCTCCTTGAGCAAACCAATTGCCATAATTAAAGTCACTGTTTCGCATATTGGCTGCGTATGCAGAAGAAAATGTGATCGGAAGAAGAACGACTCTCTCAATTTCTTTTTCCTCTACATCGAGTTCTTCCATACCAGAAACAGGATTAATCCTAGAATCTTTAACAATAGAAGATATCCCTAATTCTCCATACTCACGTAACAGCCAATATACGAAATCAGTCATTTTTATGTTTCTCCCATAAGCAAGGACGTAAGCTTAATGCTTCCAATGCTTCTGTGTTATGTCTTAAAGCATCTACAACTTGTGTTATATTGTTCATTAGGTGTGTCCTAATAAATACTTCATACTCTGAAAGTTTTGCTGATAATTGTTCTTCTCTCTTGAAATCACGATATATAAAGAATATTATAACTAAAGCCAATGGGCCGGCTTCAGTAATTATTTTTTCCCAAAAAGCCGGTTCCATCTTTACCTCCTTACCCAATACGGAATGCTTCGATCAAAATATCTTCATCTAATGCATCGCCATCCCAATTAAAATAAATCTTGGAATCAGCGAATTCATAATTCATAGAAAAGGGGCCAAGGATTACTGTTTCACCAGCAGCGATATCAATAGTAGGTTCTACCACTTCAATTTCGACCCCATCTTCCTTGATAACAGCAGACATTTCTGGTGTTACCGTGATACTATCAGTATCATCGGTATTCATGATCGCAATAACAAGTTTATTACGAATATTGACTAAGAAATTACCGTTTGTCTTGTCAATATTCTGTGGGTTATCATCAAGAAGATGAATGCCACTTGTAGAATTCATCTTCTTATGTTCAGAACCCTCAGGTCCAGTTTTTGCGATTTCAACTTCATCGCCCGTAGGTTCATAACCACCAATCTGTGGATACCATTTCATGATTTTCTTCCTTATGAGATGAAGATGCCGCCATAGCGACGATCAAGGGTTTTTACTGCACAAAGGGTGTCAAGAGTTACGATATCTCGCATCTTCATCATATCATAACCAAAGGTAACACGCAGTGCAATTCCATTCATAACCGCAATGCCTGAACGAACACTTTCACTTGGCGGCGCTAAGGGGCGATTCACAAAGGTAATTGCATCTTGGATGAATGCGGGATTGTAATTGCCACGCGGGAAAAGGGCGACAGTGGCTCCATGTGCAACAGCATTATCCAAGGGACGATTCAGGAGCATACGATTATTACTTGTATCAACTGCCATAATCGTATACACAACATCGGAATTACCAAAAGATACACCCTGGCCAATCTTCGGGTGCGGATCAATACCATCATATTGAATCTCATCACCATACTGGAAAGCATACGTGCCGCCAGAAGGATGATTAATTGTTCCGGTATCCCAAACTTCAACTGCATCATCATCAGCCACAGCCTTGTGAAGTCCGGGACTAATTGTGATTTCAGTACATGGATCACCAGATGCTCCGGTAATGCGATAAGGAATACCATTAATCAGGCACCACGAACCATTAGTAAGTGCCCCACCAAAAGTATCAACAGTTAAAGTGGTAGAGCCAGTGGCATAACCATCACCATTATTAATTGCACCACTCGATGTACTTTGTCCAGCAGAAATCTCTGCTACCTGGCTGCCTTCATTAACATTGAAACTCCGAAGACGCCCAAGTAAGCCATTTTGAATGGCTCCAACCGCTGCCGCATTATTGAGTTTATCAGCTTCAACAAACCGATCAACATCTAGCAACAGTTTATCGGTAGCAGGACCAACAATGAGCTGTCGCCCATTATTAGGAATATTGCGACGCTGGAAATGTTCGCGCAGATCAAGCATTGCTGCATCGGCATTCCCTGAAGTCAATCCTACTGATCCTGCAACCTGGCTATGGAATTGATAAGTCTCACCAAGGAGAACTTGATCGATACCTCCAGAAAGTGCATCTGCTGCTTTCACTATGAATTTTTCACGGAGATTTGAAAAAGTAGAACGCTTATCCGCATCATCCAAATAGAATGAAACGTGTAAATGTTGGTTCAGCCGAATCGTATCTCCGCTTGTCGTGGCATCTTGCAATACGATGTCTTCATCTTTGAATTTGCGTTTCGTTGCAAAACTGCCAGTACGGTTTAAATTAACAACATCACCTGCATTGGCGAAATATTGCTCATAATCCCGGTTTACCATCGGAAGCACTACGAGCTTTGCTGTCATTTCTCGTAAAGTTTCCATGGCCCACCATTCAGGGATCAAAGCAGCAAAGTCATTTGCACCAATCTGGGGGTATGTTTTTTGATTAACGTTCATCTCAGCCTCCTACGAGCTTCTTATTGTTTTCACGCCACTTTTCATACAGAGCTGGATCAGAAAATACTTCTTCTGGCGGCATTCCGTTTTCACTCGATCCACCCTTCCCATAGAAGGTTTGAAGTCCTACCCCTCCTGTTTCATCGCTTTTGAAAAGATTTCCAAAACGTTCAGGAAGCTCACGCATACGTTTCACTGCGGCTTTGATAGGTAGTTTCTTGGTTACAGGGTTGCCTTCTTCGTCGACATCCTGAAAGGTCGCCACTGCTTCAAATTGTCCCTTAATCGGTTTACCATCGTCATCGAGTTTCGGGACAAGTTCAGCATTCATCCTAATAAGACCATACATTTGTTCATAAGAGACTGCATTATTCTCTTCACAAGCGCCTCTGATCTCATTAGCAATACGTTCCTCATGCCAAAGTGATTGAATTTCATCACGTTCAGCCGCGAGTTTTTTGGTTTCGGTATCAAGTTTCTTTTTTAATTGAGTTACTTCTGTTGTTAACTGTTCTTCTTTGGTTTGACTCTGAGATTTTAAGGCATTAATTCGCTGCTCTAATTCTTCTTTCATCTGCTCACTTGTACTTTTATCAGCTCTTAAATTTTCTAATTGCTGGATTAATTCACTATTTTTTGCATTGGCTTTTTTACGTGCTTCCCCTACTTCATAACTAAATTGATCTTGGGTTAAAAGACGATTACCTTCAGGGTCTTTGTAAAATACCCGGCCCTTGTCGTCCTTTTCTGCAGTAATAGTAATTTTGCTGGCGCCTTTTTCTCCACCTTCTTCTCCACCTTCATCTTCACCTTCACCAATTAAAATATACCATTTTTCATACTTTTTGATCTTCATTGTGACCTCCTAAGAGTCTCTGACCAGTTTGATACCACCGGCAGCTCTAATGTAGGGTAATAATCGACGCCACGCTTCTAAACTTGGGATTCCCGCTGCTAAGTGTGGCTCGATCTTACTGGTATCCTTATGTTGACTGACAGGGCCATATGCCCGGGAAATTCGACTTAATCCTTGGTATTCCTTTTCTGCATCTATTCCATCTAACAATGCTATTGCTAATTCAATAGTCGCTTCCTTAACAGCCATAGGAATTTCTTCTTCTCCCGTATTTCTAGGAAACCTTAAAGTTTGGTTTGCTGATTTTTTTGTTCCCCGTAAAGCTAATTTATCAATTGAACGAGTCGCACTTACTAGAGCTGCACGTTTTTCATCTAAGGTACAACGATCCCATAATGCTTTCTTTAAATGGTAAAGCATATAACTATCGGCTTCATGTAAAGAAGCATATGCTAAATCTGGGTCAGCCATAATTATGTACTCAGATCCGTGATCCCGAGATCATTCAGGGTTCCTGTTACAGTATCAGTACCATTTTCTAATACCACATTACGTGCGTTAATTGTTACTCTAGCAGGAACATCTAAAGCCGTGCTAATAAAACAATTAAATAGATTGATTGTTATTGCCTCTCCTTCAGCTGGTGTAGAAATTGCTAAAGCTGAAATAACAGAGTTTTTAATATTGGCTGTACCATCATCAGGCATTGAAATTGTCAAGGTATTAACAAATTCACTATCCTCAATAGTAATATTTGCGGCAGAAATTTCATTAGTTGTAGCATCAATTACCCCACGGAGAAGTTTAAAGTTACCTACGAGATCAAAAGTAAAATTGTCTGTATCAACCATAATATTATTGAGAATAACTGTCAGGGCATCTTCTTCTGCTACAAGATCATCAGAAATTCCAATATTTGCTAGACTTAATATCCCACTGGCATTAATTGTAATAGCGCTATCAATTTCTGTAACAACAGGATCAATACCCTCTAATACTACGGCTAAAGATGTTTCAAAACCTTCATAAGTTCCAGCAGCCAATTTAAATTTCGGAATGAAAACGCTATCTAAACCGCTTGCAGCCGCAATTTGGGGGCATTTAGAGGCGATAATACTAAGATTACGATAAGGATATTCAGGTGATCCATCAGGATTGGAAAATTCATCATTTGTGTTACAGATATATAACTCCTGTCTTTTAATCGACGGTGTAAATTCCCATGTCATCGTTCATTCCTCCCTGGAATAAGTGTACGCGATTTTTCTTTAAGAAGAGGAATTTCTTCTTCCTCTTCTTCCTCTTCTTCAATTTCAGGAAGAGCATTTTTCCCTTCCTGGCTTTCTTCCTGGCTTTCTTCCTGGCTTTCTTCCTGGCTTTCTTCCTGGCTTTCTTCCTG
>CAYNAA010000004.1:67375-72688 GCA_964395055.1 uncultured Candidatus Izemoplasmatales bacterium
GCTTTCTTTTTTATATAAATGGGGAGAGGTTTCTTCTTGGGGTGGAATAAGTTCTCCAGGTGCTTGTTCAACAGGCCCTGTAACTAATCCCTGTGAAAAACGTGCCTTTTTCGTGTTTGTTGTGAATCCCGCCATTATTCTGCTTCCTCATCTGGGTTATGAGCGCGTTCTTTTTCTTTTTTTGCAGAGCGCCCAGGTTCTTTGTCTTCATCTTTATCGCCTCGTGCTCCTTCTTCACCCGTATTTTCGGCTTGCTGAGCGGCTTTAATTCTAGCAAGCCGTGCAGCATGATCTTCTCTTGCCTGTTCGGCTTCTCCTTCTGGGTAACCGCGTGCAATAGAAGCAAGCTTATCACTTACAAATCCAGCTTCGTGATCTTGTCTAAGTACTTCAGGATCAGATGTCGGAGCTTCAGAATTTTCAATTTCTTCGTGCATTTTCTTTATAATTTCTCTATCTACTCTATGTCCGTGTAAAGTAGAACTAATTTGTTTGGCTACGATTTTATGAAATGTTCGGCTTGGTACTGCATATTGTAATTCCTTCATTTCTTTTGCATCTTGTCTGCGGTCTTCCTCTGTTCGTAATTCATAACGTTCTGGATATTTGATTTGTGTAGGCTCCATTTTATTTGCTTTATAAGCGTGCCAATGTCTACTAATAGTATTTTCGGCAGTTTCTAGAACCATACCTACAACACTAATACCTGATTCTAATGTAGCACGATCTTTAGCTTTAGACTCCGCAGATTCTTGTTGTAATTTGTAATTTGTTAATGCCAGAGCTGTTAATTGTCTTATTTCATGTTTTAATTGGTCTTCTTTTTTCATGCCCACGATAAGTGGTTCAGGCGAAGGATGTATCCATCCTGGGCGTTCTGTTTCTTTAGGATATTCTACCCCAGACATAACGCCTATTTTCTTTTTTGATCTCTTGTCCCAAGGCATTGATCCAGGTAATCCTTCCTCTTTTTCAGGAGGATTATCATCTTCATTACTTTCAGTTATACGACTAATATCATGGGGGTCATATTGTTCAGTATACACTGGAAAATTTGCTGTATATGCATAATAAAAATCTGCTGATGCCAAATTCAATAAAGCAATTTGATAATCAGCTGTATCACGAAGTAGGCTCCAAGGTAAACTGAGAAAAACAAAAGGAATTCTATCCAAAGATAGTTTGGTGGAGGATTCTGGCTCTCCTTTTTCATTGTAAAAATCCACCTGCACCTTACCTTTACTACCTTTGTGAAGATGCCGATATTTGTAGGTTAAGCCCCCTGGCAAACCGAAGTCATCTGTTTTTTCAATAAGATCTCTTAACAATACTGACTGGATCTCATTGTTGCTGTAAGACCAGTTCAAAATATGTTCGGCTTGGTAGACATACAAATAAGGTAAAGTGCGATAAGTATCTTTTAGGGTATTTCCCTGTAATCGTTCATTGTCAATGTATATCCCAACTTTGCCCATAGCTAGTAACTCAGGTATTACTTTACTAGAGAAAAATGTATTCATCGTAGAACCGGCTTTATCTACTCCATTATATCGTCCATCGCATTGATCTAAAAATACTGGGGAACCTCCAGAACGTGAAATATCTATGGACCGTTGTCCAATGGCTCTTGCAAACTCATCAATAGCTTCGCGTGCAAAAGCTGGGTTATATGCGAGTTTTTTTCGGTCTCTCCATGCATCTTCATCTTCATTATATCGCTTATATAAATAACGCTTAACAAATTCTGCTGTATGTGAGTAGGTAAAACGATATTTCGTTAACTCATCAATATGATATTCCGGGTGTCGAGATATAGTAATTCCTTGACTTCCCATATCTCTAATTAATGTCAAAGGGTCTTGCCAAATCATCTTGTTCTCCCCGCCAAAGGATTATTGCCGATTCCAACATGCGCACATTTCAAAGCAATTTCTGCATAGTTTATAGATTGTCCAAAGTGATCTGGTCCGGTATTGACATAAGCATAATATACTTCATCAGTATTTTTTTTCTTTCGGGCAACGCGAATGAGATTTTTCAAATGGTTCTTAAAAGCTTGTGGAATATCAACAGGAAGACTTATTGTTTTTTTGAAGAAGCGCCCGAAAACCATATCAAACCAAGCTGTACGATTTACGGAAACTATATCTTCATCACCAACAATACTACGTGCTTTAATACTATCTGCATAATGGCAAAGTTTTACACGCCCAGGAAAACGGGCGGCTAAATCAAAGCTTTTACGTGTCTCAGGCATTTGGTCAATAACGGTCATAGATGGTTTGAAAAGATAAATTAGGTCATCAATCTCTTCAAATTCTTCACGAATTCCTGCCCAAACTACAGAACCAATTGCATCCTGATTTACATCAATTGAAGAACGATGGGGAAAACGCCAATGTACAACAGAAATATGGAGTTCTTTGCCAACGTCGATGCCCATAGTTAAAAGACCCTTCATATATCTTTGATCACGCATACGATAATTGGACATGACTTCGTTAATTTCTTGATCCGAGATATTTGCGCCTTCAACGATATGTGTTTGTCCCATTTTAGAATTATGGAATTCTTGTTCTTCAACGGGGTCTTGTTTTGCTAATAAAGCATGATACGCGATTTGGTAAGGTGAAATCGTACAAGAATACATTTGATTAATTTGGAAGCCTGCGATGTTGCGATCAGGATATGTAGGTATCCATTTTGAATCTTGAAGTATTTCAACTTTTGCAAGGTCAATACCATTCTCATTTATATGAGAGGGTAAAGGTTTCTTGCATTCCGTGCATATATAATGACTATTCTTGAGTTTTGGGTCAGTAGGATGATCCCCCGTAATAACAAGGCTATCAGGATAAGTGAGAGAGATATATTTTGAGCAATATGGGCATCTTATAACGAAAAAACGTTGGTCAGATAATTTGAAGGTTATATTGATGCCGTGATCGGGGACTGAGGGTGTAGAAATATGCCAAATTTGACGGGCACCTGCGCGTTGTCCAGAAATACGTTCACGGACAAGAGAAATTGCGGCTTGGTCAAACTCATCCTCTTCGTCAAGAATAATGAGGCCAACAGGAAGGGATTTCAAGGCAGAGCGGGAACGTGAACCCCGGATGTACAAACTATTCGTACCTGCTCTTTTTAAACCAACATTATTTACGTTGGTAAAAATCGCACGAAGGTGGGGGGACATTTCAAGTGCCGGGCCAAAACGCCCCGACGAAAAATCTGTAGCATCCGGGGTCTTGGCGGGAAGAACATATAACACATCACGTTTTAATTGATCCAGAGTAAAAAACGTACGATTCATCCCAACGGAATCAGTGTAGCCCATTTGTGCTGCTTTTTGACCAACACAATCTTCAGCATCACAACATAACATTTCCCTGGTCCAAGGATGATACTTAAAAGTAAAAGGACCAGGGAAAGGCTCGCCCATAAAGCGATACGTTTCTGCATATATGTCAGCTCTCGTGACAGAAGCAGAAGTTAGGCCCGCTACGATCAAATCACGGGTTTTAGTTTTGGCTAAGCTTTTCAAAGACCTTGTTGAACTCCGTAGCTATATCCCTAATCAGCTCAGGGTCATTCACACGCTCTGTGATGGCCAAGATAAGTTGCTGAGCTATTTCTGCTACTTGATCCAAGGTCATGAGTTCGCCTGTCAATTGTCCAATACGGACATTGGATTTAAGTAATCGTTCAATCCGTTCAACTAAAATGGTGATTTGTGGTGCGTATGATAAAAAGTCAAAGCTGGCATTACATTGATTAAGAATTTCTTCTAATGTAAGTCGGACAACCGCAATTTCGACTTCCAGATTACGAAAATCTGGATGATTACGAAATTGATTAACCCGATTACGTGCGAGAGCATTCTTAAAGGAATAGAGATCATTGGCCTTCTTTTGGTCCAAATTATGTTGCACACCACTAACGGTGTGAACCGGACACAACTTAGTGCCAGGGACAGCTTTGAAAGGGCACTGGCCTGTATTACATGCGCCATGGCAACGTTGGGGATCATCGGGATCACTACAACGTTGTGGGGTATGTTTTAAATCTTGATTAGGCGTTGCCATTGCGGTTCCAATTAAGAGTTCCAATTAAGAGTTCCAATTAAGGGTTCCAATTATGTGCCTCTCTATTATATTATAGTAGTTTTCGGGGAAAAAGTAAAGTGTAATTGCCAGCCCTGCCGCACGCAGGGCGAACCCCCATTATTAGATAGATAACGGATGATTCCCTATATTTATATAAACTTTCTTTTTCTTTTTTTCTATATATCAGTACTTAATGGAATCTATATCTATCTACCCGTTTTTTGACGTCAAATTCTCAGATTTGTGGACCACATTACGTATTTTATACTCCCGGAATTGGACGGATCCACAGTTGACTTTTCGATGTTGCACGGATCCACAATCGGTGTTTCAATATTGGGACGATTTTTACAAATGACGACTTTTACAAATGACTTTTATAATTTGATCCCGTAGTACCCAAAATTTCAAATCCATAGTGCCCGAAATTTCAGAACCAAATCCGTAGCACTCAAAATCATAGTGCCCGAAATTTCAAATCCATAGTGCCCGAAATTCTTAGGTGAGATTTTTTACCCGGATATTTCTTTGTGTCAACTATTCTAGTAGCTCTCCATTCCTTTTGCGCTTGCGACTTGCTGTATTACCCCCCTAGTACACTAGCTTACAGAATTGTTATGCCCGTCAGTTCGCGGGTAAACACACCCGATTCCTAAACGGGCGTGAATCGGCGCATTATTTTGGTACAAAAAAGAGGATATTAGGAAACCTGGAAAACCTGGTAAGGTGGGAAACCTGGTAAGGTGGTAAGGTACAAGAAAGAAGATACTGGGAAACCTGGTAAGGTGGTGTAGCAGTAAGGTGGTAAGGTACAAACAAGAGGATACTAGCAAGCAAGAGGATATTGGTAAGGTGGTAAGGTACAAGAAAGAGGATACTGGGAAACCTGGTAAGGCAAAAAAAAAACGCCGCGCTAGCAAAAGCGCGGCGCGGAAGTGAAGGTTACATGCTTTCGCGAAGATGTTCCTTCACTAGGTCCAGAATCATTTGCCAAAGTCCCCGCTGTTCCGGTCTCGGGGCTTTGGCAATCTCCGCCAGGACGCGGACCGCGATATCGCATGTATTGGCGGTCTCGCACCCACACGCTTTTAGCGCACGTGACACCACTTCCACGGGGTTTTCTGGAGGCGCGCCACTGCTGCTCTGCTTTCCGCTGCTCTGCTTTCCGCTGCTCTGCTTTCCGCTGCTCTGCTTTCCGCTGCTCTGC
>CAYNAA010000005.1:0-60335 GCA_964395055.1 uncultured Candidatus Izemoplasmatales bacterium
CTTCAACTTCTTCTTCCTCTACGCCTTCTTCTGGTTCATCTTCATAGGTTGGTTCAGTTACATTTACAACCATACGTTCTGGGTCTTCTAAAATACGTAAATCTTCTGAATGTTCGATGTCTTTAACACGTAATACATCGCCATCTTCCATTCCTTTTACGTCTAAAGTAAAGTGTGATACCCCTTTACCTGGTGAGAATTCTGTTTCGATTGATTGGTTGATTAATTGCACAACAAGTCCGCGTTTTTCTACTTCTTCTTTGTTTTCTAAGTATACTGGAATATCGGCAGTAATGGTATCTGATGCGGTAACTTTGATTAAGTCGAAGTGCAGTACGTTGTTGATGTTTAATGGATCTGTTTGAACTTCTTTAATATAAACTTGGTGGTTTTTACCATCTAAGCGTACTTTGAAAGTCATACTTGTTCCAAACTCATGATATGCTTTCATGAATTCATTATAATCAACTTGTACTGGTGTAGAGTCAATACGACGACCATAAATAACGCCTGGAATTTGTAGTTGACTTCTAATGTCTTTAAGTTTTTCTGTCCGTTTTTTGAGTTTCATAATTATTGCTCCTCCTATATCTTTCATGCGATAAGTGCATGGCTTTAACTATTTTAACACAGCGATGTGAAATTGTCTATTTTTTCATTTTTGCTTTGTAATAACGCTCTCTATCTAACACCGGTAATGATGGGGTGAATTCGCCTTTGTTAATAGCATTCAAGGCTTCTCCTAAGACGGCAAATTTAGAGTCGATATTGTCGATAAAATGAAGCGCTAAGGCTTCTGGAATGTTAGGTTTTTTTGGTGATCCGAAGTTTCCGTAATAATGATGTGATAAAATGATGTGTTCTAATAATAACCGTTCTTCTGTATCGTAAAGATTGTGTTTCATTGCGGTTTTGGTGATTTCTTTAACGCCCATGGTAATATGACCAATGAGTTTGCCTTCTTTGGTGTATTCTGGTTCTTTATAATTAGAGAGTTCAACAGTTTTCATTACGTCATGTAAGATGATTCCGGCTATCAGTAAATCTTGGTCTAAAAAGTCATAGACTGCAAGTAATCCATCGGCGACTCTAAGCATGGTTTCTGTATGATGGGCGAGTCCACCGATATATGCGTGATGAAATTTAGTGGCCGCTGGGTAAAGGTAAAATGGTTTTGTGAACCGGTCATAGACATCATCTAATATGGTTTTGATGGTGGGGTTTTTGACCCTTACGAGGTAGGTTTCAATACTAGCTTTTACCTTTTCAATGTCAATTGGTGCAAAATCATAAAAGATTCGCATAAGTTCTTCTTGGGCGTTTAATGATAAATCACAGTCGTTGATATGGGTATAGTTTTTTACGAGGGGTTGTTCTTTATCATTGTGGGTGATCATTTTTGTTTCGAAAAGGTAAATATCACCATTGTTTAAGTGAATGGTCTCATCGATGCGCAAGGTTGTGGGTTTTTGTATGGTTGCGGTATCTCTTAAGGTACCTTCTGTTAAAACACTGAGTGTGTTTGTATCGTAAGAGGTTTCGTTTGTCGATAAGACTTTGGCGTAAAATGTATTCATAAAATCTTCCTTTCAAGCAAGTTTGAAAATGGTTGTAGAAATACTATTTAGGGTGTATTTTTGGTTCTCTTGGTGGACCGCTGAACTTTGATAAAGAATATCAACCGGTCGGTCAAATGTCAATGTTTCTTTTTTCATCGTTGGTTTGAAGATAATTAAATAGTGATTGTATTCATCTTTTAACGTATAGTGCATGGTTCCAGATTTATTACAGTTAATATCCGTTTTTTCAAAGATTTTACTTCGTGATCTTAACCGTAATAAAGGCATTGTTTTTCTTAAACTAATAAGGCGTTTAAACCGCTCTATGGTGTCTTGATGTGCATCGACAAGTGTCCAATCAATCATGTTTATGGCATCGGGAGATTTGTAGCTGTTAGAGACGCAGTGTTTGGTTCTAAAGAATTCTTGTCCCATGTGGATGAACGGGACGCCTTGTGATAAAAGTACGATGCTTGTAGCGAGTTCTTGTCTTAGATGCCGTATGGTTTCATCTTCATGGGGTAATGATAAGGCGAGTTTGTCATATAAGGTATGATTGTCGTGACAGGCTGCATAGTTAATCGATTGCGCTGGATAGTTGAATAACACATGTGGGGCAATCGAGCCTTGAATGATGTTCATCATTTTGTCTAAGCTTTTGGTGTTGCCTTGAACAAAACCAGTGGATGCATCATCAAAGGTTGACCCTTTGACTGTATCTCTAAATAGGTCGTTAAAGAACCCAATATTAAATAAGACTTGTTTATTCCGCATATGGGCTAAATCTGGTCTGTCTGCCATTTTCCACCCTTCTCCGTATACTAAAACATCTGGAGATACATCTTCGAGTTTTTGTCTAATGGCATGCATGGTATCAATATCGATTAGACCCATTAAGTCAAACCGGTAGCCATCGATGTTAAAGGTATCTGTCCAATAAAGAATGGCATCGATAATAAGTTTTCTTATCATTGCCCGTTCAGTGGCAAGGTCGTTGCCGACGCCGCTGGCGTTAGTTAGCATTCCGCGGTCATCATAACGATAACTATACCCAGGAACAAGCGTTTCAAGTGGAAAAGTATCTGGATCATAAACATGATTAAAGACAACATCCATGACAACACGGAGTCCGTGTTCATGGTAGGTATCTACTAATGTTCTTAATTCATTTATCCTCGCATAAGGGGCATTCGGATTGGTACTAAAACTGCCTTCAGGCACAAAGTATTGACTGGGATTATAGCCCCAGTTATAAGATTCAAATGGCTTTAACTCATCGACGCCTTCAAAATCATACATTGGCATGATTTGAACATGGGTGATGCCTAATGACTTAAGATAATCAAATCCTGCTGGGTTGTTTTTAGGGGTTTTTACATGTGATTTACATGCGGCAGAAAAGGTAATTGGATCATCAATGGTTAATGCTTTGTCACTTGTTAAATCACGAATGCTCATTTCATAGATAATTGCATCTTCTGCGTGTGAAGAAAACGCTGGACTTGGGTGATTCATTGGTGTTAATGCGTCTTTATTGATGACGACGCTGCGTGTTTTATTTGCGGTTGAAGCAGTTGCATAAGGGTCAATCACTTGGCGTTGTTTGCCGTTGACAAATACGTCATATAGGTAATGTGTATTATCAAGGTCACCTAATACTGTGACCGACCATATTCCACGGTTAATATAGGACATAGCATGATGTTTTTCTTCACCGTTTTGATAAAGAATCAGGTCGACAGATTTTGCAACAGGACTCCACACTTTAAATTGTGTATGTGTTTTCTTGTAGGTTATACCTAAATCATCACCATCATAAAAGTAGACGCTGTCAAATTGTTTGGTTCTGACGATTTTACCTGTATAAAGCTCTGTTGTAAAGGTATTATTGGCATGGACATAGTATCTTTTATTAAGTAGTATGTAGGCATCAAATGTTAAAATGTATTTATGCTCGTGGTCGCGTTCTTCGTGGCTTTTTATCGTTAATGCAATGGTTTCATCATTGCCTTCTACTGTAAAATGGCTGATGACATTAGGCGTCATGGTTTTGGGAATTAGGATGGTGATGGTATCGAAATCATCTAAGTATGCGTAATAGTCTTCCATAATGTCACTCGCTTTCTAGTTCGGTTAAAAATGTTTCTGCGGCTTTTTTTAATGCTGTTTTATCGTTGGGCAATGATTGGTGCAATACGCGGTATAATAAGTGGTCGATTACTAAGCGAATATGGCGTTTGTTTTTGGGTTTGAGTGTTTTAAGGATGTCCTCGCCTTTAAATGCTAAGTCTTTAATTGAGGTAATGGGTAACTTATTATATAGTGTATTGATGCGGTTGGTTTGGTCTATATAGCCTAACATAGTATTGACTGTATTGGCGCGCAAACATAGAGGTTTTTTATAAGTGAATAGGTGTTCTGGTTGAAAGCGCGCGTTTTTGGTTTGTTTATGGATGGTTAACATGGTTTTGATTTCACTTGTTAAAATGTTTGATAGTTTTAGGAAATTTAATACGTTGTCATCGTAATATGTTAAGAAAGTTAAGGCTTCTTTATGCGTATATGGTGTTGATACGTCTGCAAGTGCATTTAAGCCTTTTTCTAGTGGACCAAGGGCAGAATTAAATGCTGTGCTTTTCATAAAATTAAGGGCTCTTTGACTGTGTTCATAGTTAAAGAGTTCAATGAGTTCGTTTTGGATGCGTTCAATAGGAATGTGTTTGATTAAAGTCTTTTTTTCACGAATGGCGTCTAAGGTTTTAGTTTCTATATAAAAATCGAGTTTCGCGGAAAAGCGGAATGCACGTAGCATTCTTAAGGCATCTTCTTCAAAACGATCACTTGGGTTATTAATGGTACGGATTATTTTGTGTTCTAAATCGTGGCGCCCGTTGAAATGATCTTCAATGTTTCCATCTTTATCCATTACTAGTTGATTCATAGTGAAATCGCGTCTTGCAAGGTCTTCTTTTAATGAGTTTGTATGTGTTATATGATCTGGGTGACGATAATTTGAATAGGTTGTTTCAGTTCGGTATGTGGTCACTTCAAATGGGTGATTATGACGAATGATGGTGACGGTGCCAAATTTTTCACCTGTTACAATCACTCTTTTAAACAGCGATTTTATCGCTTCAATTTTTGCGTTGGTGGTAATATCAATATCTTTTGTATCAATGCCTAAGATAATGTCTCTTACGTAGCCACCAACAAAATAGGCTTCATAGCCATTGTCATTTAGGGTTGTTAAGATAGAACGTCCATATTCATGCATCTTTTCCATTATAATCACCATAAAAATTATACTATATATTGGATGTTTTTTCTATCTTTATGACGTTATATTTATGTTTATCTTGTATAATGGAAATAGGTGATAACAATGAATAGCATTCAAGGCATGGTAAAAAGCGAATTGACAATTAAAAAATCAACATTTTTAGGGTTTGTTTTTCCTGTGGAAAGTGAACTGGATGTTCACCGCATATTAGAGGAACTTAAAAGAACACATGCAGGCGCGAATCACTACTGTTATGCTTACCGCATTGGCGAACAAGCAGATATTCAAAAATTCGATGACGATGGCGAACCCTCACAAACCGCTGGCTATCCGATGATGCAAGTCATGCAAAAACAGGACTTAACCAATGTGTTGGCAGTGGTTATCCGTTTTTTTGGTGGGATAAAACTTGGAGCCTCTGGTCTTGTAAGAGCATATACAAAAGCGATAAGTACGGCGTTAAATGCAGCGCGAGTCGTGTCACCGGTTAAAATGTATTATGTTGACATTACGGTGGCGTTTACGTTTTCTGGGAGTGTTGAACATTATCTTAGACAAACCGTTTCGGTACGTCATGTTTCTTATACAACGCATGTAACCTTTCATGTTACGGTGCATCGCGATGAATTTGATGAGGTGTCACGAACAATTACTGACATGACCCACGGGCAAGCTGTGATTGATGTTGTTGATGAGGTATTAGTCTACCAATAAAAAAACGTTCCGAAGAACGTTTAAAGACCAGCGATGATTGTAGTGAGTTCGATTAATCGCATGATTCCGCGGGTTACTAAGTACGCAAGTCCGATACTTAAGAAGATGTAGATGATTTGTATTTGCCAAATCGCGCCTTTTTTAAAGATGCTGCTAATGTCTGCAGCCATCATGGCTTTAAAGGTTAAGGGAAAAAGGATAAAGAATAAAATCAGTTCGGTAATGGCGCTTTGTAAAGGATCCATGGGTCCCTCCTTTTAATATAGGCGTCGTCTTCAGCATCTGAACTTATGATGCGAATCGAAATACGGTTTGGTAAACATGTAATGGGTTGAACAGGTGAGTTGGTAGGTCCGTGTAAACGACAGGTATTGTTGGGGCTTGTTTCATAAATAACATCTACCATGTGATTAGTATATTCAATAACAACAGGTCCGTTTTCTCCTACGACACAGGTTATGTTGTCTTCGTTAAAACACTGTGCATAATAAGGATGGTCTTCTGTTTCATCTGGTCTATATATATAGGTATCATCAATAATTGTATATGACCCATCAGTTAAACTAATATGTAATATTTCTTGATTCTCATAAGTAACGATTGCTGTTGCATTTTCATCCGTTAATGTCGATTGTAATATTTGGACAATAGCATATCCAATCACCCCGACAATGAGAACAATAACTATTAACCATTTATCATTTTTTTTCATGATTATCAGCTCCGTATTTGCTAGACATATTATAGCACACATTTATCTTTTTATTCTAGTAATGTGAGCTAGTTTGTATGCGAAATTATAAACGATAAATATTCAATGATAAATGTATTAGTAGTTGACAAATTGTATTACAACATTTATAATACTATTGGAATTAAAACACACACTTAGGAGGAAATAAAATGAAAAAATTATTAGCTTTATTAGTATCATTAGCATTTGTCTTTGCGCTTACAGCTTGCGGCGAAGAAGTTGAAGAAGGAGATTTTAACCCTGGCGTTCATACGGGTTATTCAATTGGGACCGACAATGGTACTGGAAAGTCGGTAGCTACAACGGCTACATTGTTTGTTAACGACAATGGTGTTATTGAATATGCATTCATTGATGTAGTTTACCCACAGGGTGACGACGATGAATACACATATACAACCAAACATGCCTTAGAAGAAGACTATGGTATGAGAGGTGCAAGCCCAATTGGTCTTGAATGGTATGAACAAGCACTTGCATTAGGTGAGGCAATTGTTGAAGAACAAGGTTGGCCTGGTGAAATCGTTGACGGATACTTTGACGAAGACGAAGATATCTTTGCAAGCGTAACGATCCGCGTTTCTTCATATAAAGCTGCATTTGATGATGCAATGGATCAAGCTACTGAATAGTTTACACACATAAAAAGAGGCTTAGGCCTCTTTTTTTATGTACTTAATACAATAACAATCGCAAGCCATACAATGCCACTCGTTACAAGTAAGGCTTGTCTTACTTTTGGATATGTTCTGGTTTGGAATTGCTCCATGACCCATGTGATGAATTGGGCAAATACGAGTGCATAAATAGCCGCCTCGATAATGTCAAACTGTAAGCGAAACCAAATGGTTAAGATAACGGCTACAAGCGGATAGATAATCATCATTTCATCTGTTTCTGGCGTCGATGTTGGTTCTGATACAAAAAACACTAACATTAAAGCGGTATACCCTAACATGAGATAGGTGAATGTATTCCATAAGGTATATTCTGTGAATATCGCAAAAACGATGACACCGATAATCATGTGAATGACGTATAATACACTCATTTTTACATGGATTATTTTTGTAACAGATAAATAAATCCATAACATAAACAATAAGAAGAAGGCACTTGTACCAAGGGTTAATCCTTCATAAAGCCCAAAGAAAAACTGAATACGTCCAAAAGGTAGCTCATCGGCATTAAATATTGTGACCATGGTTTCTGATATTGCTAATGTATCTCTAAACAGAAGTTGAACAATTAAAATCGCAAGCAATACTGGATGAATAATGTGTTTTTTGAATAGTAAAGTAAAGATAAATGAAAACAATTTGATTAGTATTATTGTGATTATAATAACATAAAATGGTGCTTGTGCTGGGAGTAAAAGACTTGCGAGTAGTGCTTGGGTTATACTCATCATATAATCACGGTAGCGTGTTGTTTCTTGTTTTCTTATGTGTTGATAGATAAAGACGAGTGCGCTAGAAAACGCTACGGCTATTAACACTTGCAACAATCCATAAAAGGCATATTCTAAGCCGATAAATGCTTGAAGTATCAGTGCAATAACTGTCATAAATACGACAGCAATATGATAACTAATTAAACGTTTTAAAGTATGTTCTACAGTACTTACAAGCGGCGTTTGTTGGATTTTAAACATCGTCATCCCCCTTTAACAATGCTTTGGCTTTTTTAACAAAGTTCATCACAGGGATTTTTGATGGACAATAATAGGTACATAATCCGCATTCGATACAGAGGTTCGTTTTCATACTGCCTAAATAGATGTCGTGTTCTACTGCGTGCATGATTTTTGATGGCAATATACCGGCTGGACATTTATTGTTACAGCGTCCACATGCAATGCAGTCATATATTTCTCTTTCTCTGTGTTCTTGAATATATAGACCGATAATGGTTTTGGTAATTGAAAATTGATCGTGATCAATGGCCTTCATTTCTAAACGCGCGTTTTTTAGAATTGTCAATGGTTTGTTGGTAGTATAGCCGTTAAAAATACGTTTCAAATCAGAAAATAATGTACCGATTCTCACTTGAAATACGGTTGGGTTTTTAATTGCATCCCCGTGGACAATAACACGGTTTAAGACTGATGGACGGTTATACGTAATCATTTCCTTGAGTCTTAATATTGACTCAAAGGTTAGGTAGTTATAGGTTTGTGTTTTTCTTAGAGTGCCTTTAAATATTTCATTAATGGTCTTATGTCTAAAATCAATGCCTTTTTCAGGTTTAATTGATTTAACTTCGATGGGAAATGATTGGCTGTTTAAAAACCGTGATGACACATCATCCTTTACAAGTAAAATGACCGTTTTAAAAACGTATATGTCATGGAGTGATTTAAGTGTTGTCATGATTGTATCATAGCTGTTTTCAATGAACTTTTGATCTAATGTTGCGAATGGTTCATCAAAAAAGACAAGGTCTACAATTAAATATGTTTGATGAAGTGATCCAAGTTGTTCAATAGATAATGACGGAGAAAAGTACGATTCTATAAGGTGCTTTGTGGTCATTTTTTTTATTCTTGGATCAACGGTGTTTTTTGTGTCATTTTCAATGATTACGTAATCTTTGATCGTATTGTGCTCATCTTTTTGAACAATAAACTGTTTGATGATGCCGCTTACGGTACTATATATATGTCCTGTGTCATCTATTGGTGTGCCAATATTAACAGGGGTATTAAGCGTTAACGATTGTTTAATTGAATCAACCGGTAATGCAATCAATTTTGGTTGAATATAACTTTTTTCTGTTGATATCATAATCGTACCCCTTTTTAACTTTTTCTTTATTATAACACGCGATGATATTTTTTTTATAATAGACATCGAAATTAGTGAAATTATGATATAATATGTTCGATGAAAGGAGTTTTGACAAATGAAACTAATTAACTTACTGATGCTCTTATTCATAGGGGTTATTTTACTTGGCTGCGAAGAGATTATTGAACAAGACGGTTTAACGCGGTATCAAGAAGATTACTACAATGTCTTTGACACAAGAATATCGATTACCGTTTGGCTTGATGACCAAGATGAAGATGCCTTATTTGATGAAATAGATGAGATTTTAACCCATGGACATAAAGTATCCACGCGCTATACTGCATATGAAAACATTCATAATGTTACCTATATTAATGAACATCCTGATGAGATTATTGACATCGATCCGTTACTCACTGAAATGTTGGCATTAAGCCTTGACATTCACGAAAACCAGTCATCATTATTTAATATCGCATTGGGTGAGGTGGTTGATGTATGGACACATTATCGCGACCAATGTACCAAAGGGGAAAAGGAAGATAGAGTTTGTGAAGTTCCATCAGTAGATGAGTTAAATGAAGCAGCTGAGGTCGCAGATCCTTCGCTTATTGAGCTTGATGAAGAAAACAATACTGTGATGATTCCAGAAGGCATGACACTTGATTTGGGTGCGGTAGCAAAAGGGGTTGTTGCTGAAAAAGTTGGTGATTACCTTCGGGCACAAGATGTTGAAATATTTATGGTAAATGCTGGTGATTCTAATATTGAGTTAGAAGGTACCAATCCACATCCTGATAGGGATTATTGGTCAGTCGGATTAAAAGATCCTGATAACCCATTATCTAGATACGGACGCATTCGTGTGCCATCAGGGTATAGTGCCGTAACAAGTGGCGATTATGAACGCTTTTATACAGTGGATGATACACAATATCATCATTTGATTAGTCCTGAAACACTGTTTCCAACATTTTATACACGTACTGTGACTGTTATTTCACAAGATCCAGGACTTGCGGATATTTATTCAACCATCGCCTTTTTAATGCCAGTTGAAGATGCAATTGATTTCATTGATAGTATCGAGGATACAGAGGCTATTTGGTTAGATACGAACCGAGAAGTTAGATTCAGCGAGAACTTTGAAGACGCGTACTTACTTGAAATTTTGATAGAACAATATCCAGATTAAAAATAAAATCACTTATCTAGCCAGAGGCTGATAAGTGATTTTTTATGTGTGGTGTTCGGTTAATGGTTTTAGTATTTTTAAGAGGTTTATCGTTAATTTACCAACAATAAATCCTGAAGGTAAACTGAGTAATAGCATGAGCGGAAAATAAGCCGCGATGTAATAATCAAAAAAGACAATAGCGACCATCATTTGACCAATGACATGGCCAATAGCACCAAGGATGCTTATTCCGATGATTGAAAATGTGTTAAATGATTTAATAAGTACCATTATCGAATAGGCCAATAGGCCACCGACTAAACTGGTATAAAAAGGAATACTTGAAAGTCCTGAATAAAGCAAGCCAACCAATAAGACCCTCATTAATAAGACCGTAAGACTGTCTTTTTTTCCGTAGGTATATAAAATCAATAATACTACGACATTGGCGAGTCCAATACGCAATCCACCCACCCCTAATAACGGTGCTAAAAACGGTCCAGCAAGCGCAGTTATTCCCTGCATAACAACGCGTTCAACAATATTTAAAACAACACTTAAGGCAAGTAACACCGAAAGCAATGTTAAGCGTTTTGTCTTCATATAATCACCTGAATAATTGTAACACTTTCGGGTTGGTTGTGCAATGATTTAAGAGATATTTTACGTTTTTTTATGCGTTTTTATAAAGGTATAAAAATCGTCAAAGGCAAGCGGTTTTGCATAATAGTATCCCTGTGCATAGTCGCAGTGAATAGATTTTAAGTAGTTGACTTCTTCTTCTGTTTCAACGCCTTCGGCTGTTGTTTTTATATTTAGGGCTCGTCCTAAATTTATTGCGGCTTCGGTAATGCTACAAAGGCGTGCATCTTCATTACATTTATGAATAAATGATTGATCAATTTTTAACGTGTGTATTTGATATCGATTGAGTTCATTTAAAGAGGAGTAGCCTGTTCCGAAATCATCGATTGATAAACTGATTTTTTCATGGTGAAGTTGCTCGATAAATTGTTTAGAAATACCTTTATTTAACATAAGGGATTGTTCTGTTATTTCAAATTCAACATATTTTCCAGAAATTTGGTAATTATCTAACCAGGATTTAACATTGGTGTAAAAGTTTTTATCAAGTAGATTTTTTGCAGAAATATTGATAGCTATTTTGATTGGTATACGACTTTGCATTAACATTTTTATGCGTTCAAAAGTGCTTTTTATTACCCATTCTGTCAAATCATTAATCAAAGAAGTTTCCTCAATTAACGGAATAAAATCATCAGGCATCATAAGGCCGAGTTCATCGCTGTGCCAACGCGTTAGTGCTTCGGCACCGATAATTTCACCTGTTTTAAGATTGATTTGTGGTTGGAATACTAAATAAAGTTCATCACTATATAGTGCTTTCTTAAATAAGCCCAATATATTGATGTTTTCATGATTTGGTGTCATGGTATCTTTATAATTAACATAGCTTAAATAGTGACGCTCAGCATAACGTGCTGCATACATAGCTTCTATGAGTGATTTATGAAGGTCTTCACTCGATTCTGTAATACCGAGAGCGGTGTCAATAAAAATAGGGATATCTTTTACGATGAAGGTTTTTCTAAGGGTATCACTTAGATGCTCAAGTGTGCTTTCATCAACTTTTTCTTCAAGTATGATAATAAAACTTGATAATTCTTTTTGATATACACTACTCATGTGTTCAAGATGAATTATGCGCGCTTGAAGCATTTTTAAAACAGTATGATAAGCATCGATGCCGAGTAAGTCAATTAAGTCTTGATGATTCAAAATTTTTAAATGCATTATATAATGGGGATGGTTAACAACATCTTTATCTAGTAGATTGGTAAATAAAGGTATTTCTGTGTAAATATCTTTTTTTAATATTTTAATGCGTTCTAAATAGGCTAACTTGACGGCCTTAGAAAAATACCCTATCGTACCCCCAATTAACATAAAAAATACGATACGATAGATCCAATTAATTGGAGATTGCATTAACATGGTGTCGGTATCAATAGGCATAAATGGGCCTAATAATAGTCCACTAATAAACCCTTGAATGATGCCGCCGTAAACGCCAAGATAAATGCCTGCTAAAAGAATTGGTACATACATACTATGAGAATAGACATATTGTATACCGCCGGTAACATATACCAATAGGGTGATAAGTAATGTTAGCGATACAAGGCTCACCGCAAGCAATCGTTGAACTTTTCTTGTAGGGTTCATAAATAATGTAATCCATCGATTTAATTTTTTCACATTCATACTCCTTTGTGTGTCCTACCCTTACTTCAATGATAGCACATAATAGTATCCTAATGTTAAAAAAAGAAAAAACCTACCATAGGTAGGCTTATAAGTCAATATTATCTAAATTAAAATAGGCAATACCAACAGTACCAACACCAGTGTGGCACCCAATAACTGGGGTAATTGGTGCGGCATAAAAGCGGTTATTTGGATAGGCAGCATCAATACGTGATTTTACATAATCAAAGCCGGCTTCATTGTCACTCGTATCGTACGTAATAACAAAATTATTAATCGATTTTAAATCATCGATAACATAATCTACCATACGTTCGAGTGCTTTTTTTTGTGTTCGTACTTTTTCAAATGGGACAATCTTTCCTTCATCGTTTACTTCTAAAATGGGTTTGATTTTAAGTAAGCTCCCTAAGAACCCACTGGCATTACTTAAGCGACCATTTTTAACAAGTAATCTTAGGTTATCTACCATGAAGTATTGTTTGCGACTAATCGATAGGGTTTCTAATGTTTCTTTTATCACATCGATGTTTTTACCTTCATCGATCATACGTAGTGCTTCAAGTGATATAAACCCTTCACTGATTGCGGCGTTTTTAGTGTTAATAATTTGGATATTTAATGGTTTATTATAAGCGTTTTTAGCCATAAGTGCGGTTTGATAGGTACCACTTAAGGCACTTGAGATGGTGATGAATAACACGTTTTCATAGCCTGCTTCAAGGATGCGGTCAAAGGTTTCTGTAATTTCTCCTAAACTCGGCATGCTTGATGATGGCATCAGTGATTTATCGTGGTTTAACATATCGTAAAAACGTTCTGCGGTTATGTCAATATAATCATTGTATGTTTGATTGTTGATTAAGATTTTACAGCGCACGATAAAAAGATTATCATAGGGGATGTCTAAGTAATCTAAGCACCCTGTACTCACAGCAATAACAGCAGTTTTTTTCATTACTTATCTCCTTTTTTGTTTAACAATTTATAGAGTAAACTTAACGGCCAAAATAAGATGCCTAAGGATGGGATAATGAACCATAAACCAGCATCTAGGAAATATTCAATATTAACAAATGCCAATATACCGATGATGATGGCTGAACTTATCGTGGAGAATAATAGATCATTACGGTAGTGTTCAATAGTTTTTTGTCTTTTATAACGTTTTTTCTCTTTATCCATATTTGGGTGATAAAAGTCATCTAACTCACCAAATTCATTTATGGTTTTGTCGATGGCCTCATTTTCTTCGTAACCTTGTTCTTTTAAGTCCTCAACTTTTTCTGTCAGCATCTCGATTAAAATTCGTATGGTTTCTTCTGTTTCTGTGGTTTTTTTCTGTTTTTTAAATAGATGATGAATAAAGTCGTCAATTGCTTTCATGTTGTGCCTCCAGAAGTTGTGACATAATATTTTTAAGGTGTTGCCATTCATTTACTTTTTCCTTAAAAAAAGCTTTGCCTAAAGGGGTGATTGTGTAGTAGCGTCGCTTACCACCATGCGACTTGGTTCCTATATATGAGCTAATGAGATCTTTTTTTTCTAAACGCTGAACTAAACTGTATAGCGTTGCTTCTTTAATAATAAATGCGTCGTTGGTTCTTTTCGCGATTTCGCTAGCGATTTCATACCCATACCGATCTTTTTCGATAATGAGTTTTAAAATAATGCCTTCTAGATGACCGCGAATAATATCTGAACTGATCTGCATAAAAAAACACCTCCACAGATAATCATGTTTAATTCATTTTATCAAATTAACCATGGTGTGTAAAGGCGTTTATCGCTTAGTATTTGCTTTTAAAGTAGCTTGAGAGTTTTTCTAGTGAGTCAATGAGGATGGTATTTTCTTCAAGATGCATGTCTTCAACCACCGCGTCAATCATTTCATCATGAAATTGTTCGTGGATAGTTAGGACTTCTTTGGCTTTGTCAGTCAATGTAATAATGACTTTGCGGCGATCATCTTTAACGCCACCTCTTTTACAATAGCCTTTTTGAACGAGTCTATTAATACTTGTGGTCAATGTCCCTACGGTAACTCTTAAGCGTTTTGCTATGTTACTCATTGTTGGTTCTTTTGTTTTTTCTATGGCTTCTAGTACATGAACTTCACTCATTGAGAGTTTGACACCGCGTTCTTTTAAGTTTTGTTGCTCAATGGTTAAAATACGGTTAAACACTTCAACTAGAAGCTCATTGATAATGGTCTTTGGTGTAGAATCCATGACTTCCTCCCTTTAAATCTTTTTCGGTACCCAGCCTAATGCTACGGTCTTAGGTCCAGCATGTGCACCAACAACTGGTGTGAGTGGGGTGATTATAACATCCCCTAACGCTGGTTGGTGTTCAAGTAAATCTTGTTTAATCGCTTCAGCCGTCTCTTTATCGTTTGCGTGCGCAATAAAGACGTCTTGATTACTATTGTAATCTTCTTTTAAATATTTTTCAACAATTCGTTTAATGGCTTTTGCACGGGTTCTAATTTTTTCTAATGGTTCAACGCGTCCTTCTCTTGTTAAATGGAGCATAGGTTTGATTTTCAACAGACTACCTAAGAAGCCGCTTGCACCGCTTAGGCGACCATTTTTAACGAGATATTTTAACGTATCGACTGAAATAAGGATGCCTTGGTGTTCACGGATGGCAATAAGTTTATCTAAAATTTCTGTCATCTGTTTTCCTTCTTTAATCATTTTAGCGGCAGTTAGAGCCATGTAAGCTTCTGGGTAGGCGACAGTGAGTGAATCGAAAACGCGTACTTTTATTCCTTCAATCATGTTAGCAGCCATCCGGGCTCCTTCAAAGGTTCCACTTAATTTTGATGAAATTGTAATCGTTAAAATCTCATCGTATCCGTCTTTTTTTAATTGTTCGTAGGTTTCTAAAATAACCCCTGTTGCGGTTTGTGCAGTTGAAATATGTAAGTCGGTATTTGCTTCTAGTTTTGTGTAAAATTCATCGGCTTTAATGTCAATAAAATCTGTAAATTCTTCGTCTCCAAATAATAACATTGAGCGGATTACACGAATATCGTATGCGTGATCCATATAATCGATGCCTGAATTCCCACATACTACAAGTCCAATTTTTGCCATAATACCCTCCATTTATTTTGAATATCAAATTATTCTTAATTCAAAGTTTATCGTACTTTGGAAGGTTTGTCAATCAAAAAACGCACGCTTACCATGAAAACATTGATAGTGTGCGTTTTCTTAGACTATTTTAGGTTGTTTTGTAAGTATTCATGCATGTGGTGTGCCGCATCTTTACCTGCACCCATCGCGAGAATGACTGTCGCTGCACCAGTAACGACATCCCCACCAGCAAAGACACCTTCGATACTTGTCATTTGGTAGTCATCGGTGATGATGCCCCCCCACGGTTCAGTTTCTAAGCCAATGGTGTTATCTTTAAGTATTGGGTTGGGCTTTTGTCCGATAGAAATAATGATATTATCAATCTCATGAATCAGATATTCACCAGTTGGTAATGGGCGCCTTCTTCCTGATGTGTCTGGTTCTCCTAGTTTCATTTTTTCAACTTTTACGTGTGTCACAATGCGGTTATCACCAAGTAGTTCAACGGGATTCTGTAAGAGTCTAAAATCAATGCCTTCTTGTTCTGCGTGATGGATTTCTTCTAAGCGGGCTGGGAGGCTTGATTTATCACGGCGGTATAAAATAAAGACTTCTTTTGCGCCTAAACGCTTGGCAGTTCTTGCGGCATCCATGGCAACGTTTCCGCCACCAACAACGGCAATTTTATCGCCGAGTTTAACAGGTGTTGATGCGCGCTTTTTATCGGTTCTTGCTTTCATTAAGTTAACGCGTGTTAAAAATTCATTGGCAAAATAGACACCGTTTAGATTTTCTCCTGGAATTCTTAAACTGCTTGGTAGTCCAGCGCCACTACCAATGAATATTGCTTTGTAGCCATCTTCCTTAAGTTGATCAATGGTTAAACTTTTTCCAATGACGGCATTCTTTACAAACTTAACGCCCATGGATTTAAGGTTATTGACTTCATGTTTAACAATCGATTTGGGTAGTCTAAATTCTGGAATACCGTATTGAAGCACACCGCCAAATTCATGTAGTGCTTCAAAGATGGTCACATCATAGCCTTTCATTCTAAGGCTTGCGGCATTCGCAAGCCCTGCAGGCCCAGAGCCTATGACTGCAACCTTAATATTTTTTGTCGTTTCAATGGTTTGATTTGCGAGGTTATGCTCAATACCATAGTCACCAACATAACGTTCAAGTGCACCTATTGAGACACTTTCTCCTTTTATATTAAGGATACATGCGCCTTCACATTGGTTTTCTTGTGGGCACACTCTACCGCAAATCGACGGTAGAATGTTATCTTGGTAAAGGGTATTGAATGCCTCTTCAGGGTTGTCGTTAGCTAGTGCTTTAATAAATCCAGGAATGTTTACATTGACAGGGCACGCATTTATACACCGCGGGTTCTTACAGTCAATGCATCTTAACGCTTCTTGTTTGGCTTCTGCTTGATTATACCCTAATGCGACTTCTAAAAAGTTCGATTGACGGACTGATGGATCTTGTTCTGGCATACGTGTACGTGGGATTTTATTCATGTTTTAACCTCATATAACAGTCGTGTTCTTCTTTTTTATAATAAGATTGTCTAGACATAAGTTCGTCAAAGTCTACGTCTTCGCCAGGAAAGTCTGGCCCGTCAATACATGCAAAAAAGGTTTTTCCACCGATGGTCACACGGCAATTGCCGCACATTCCTGTCCCATCAATCATAATAGGGTTTAATGACACATCCACAGAACGATTATGTTCTTTAGCCATCATTGTCGTAAACTTCATCATAATCACAGGGCCAATTGCAATCACGTGATCAATGGTGTCATCATTTTCTAGTAAAGGTTTTAAGGCATCTGTGACAAGGCCTTTATCTCCCAAAGAACCATCATCGGTAGTGATATATACATGATCGCAAATGCTTTTATATTCATCTTTTAAAATGATATAGTCTTTACTACGTGCGCCTAATATAACAGATGTTTTAATCCCTTGTTCATGGTACGCTCGCATTTGTGGAAGCAAGGGCGCACTGCCAACACCACCAGCAACGCCGATAACATGTTTTTTGTCTTCCCTTATATGGGCTGCTTTACCTAAGGGTCCAACAAAGTCTGCGATGGTATCTCCCGCTTCTTTTTCACCAAGCAATTTTGTGGAATAACCCATTTTTTGATAGATGATTGTGACTAGGTTGCCGTTTGTACTTGCAATGGTTAAGGGGATGCGTTCTCCATCGTCTTCAACACGTAAAATAATGAAGTGCCCAGGTTTTGCATTCCGTGCCACAAGTGGGGCATCAATAACCATGAGATCAATGTCTTGATTAATGACTTGTTTTTCTACTATTGTGTACATATTTACACCTCTTTAACTCAAAATAAAAACGCTTTCTTTTTTGCACTCATTCCTATTATAACAAAAAAATCCGTACTTGCACGGACTTTTTTGTTTAAGTACTATTGGCAGTTATTTTGTGTATAATTCTAAAATAGTTTCGCCTTGATTTAAGCTGTATTTACGACTTTTAATCCGGTTACTTCTTAGTTCGTTTGGGTTTTGAACCATTGTTTTAATTGCATCCCCGCGACTATAACCGTGGATGACAATAATTTTTGTACAATCCTTGGGGGCGCTGGCAATAAAGCGTTCAAGTATGCGTTTGGCATCAAGTACAGTGTATCCGTGTAAGTCAATGTCTAGGGTCATTCTTTCTCCTCCAATCGCACTATAGGAAGTTCTTCTTTGGTCATTCGGCGTCTACCATGCTTTTCAAGATGCGCTTGGATGATTTCATCAATTAGCGTTGGGTTTTCTTTCATTGCGTCTATTGTTTTTTTATCAATACCTTGTGAAAACGGACAACTTTGGATGCAAGTGCCGCAATCTGTCCCGGTGTTTTTCCACAAATTAAAACAGGTTTGGTCGTCAAATTTATAAAATGGACGGCCGTTTACTATCCGTTTGTGTGGTTTAATAGAATGGCTTGGACAGTTCATTAAACACAGCGCGCAGCGCTTGCAAAATTGTTCTAAGCCAAAGTCAATTGGGGCATCTTGTTTTAATGGGAGGGTGGTTAATACTGCGCCTAGACGTACGCGGTCTCCAAATTCAGGTGTTACGATGTGATTGGCCATGCCAATTTCACCAAGGCCAGCATCATAGGCTAAGGGCACAAGTGGGGTAAGGTAATATGCCTCACTTTGGAACATGGCATCATAGCCGATGCTTTTTAAATAAAGGGCAAGCTTACTCCCCGTTTCTGCGATTTTTACATAGACATGTTCGGTTTCTAACATTTCTTCAAAAAACGGGGCGCGGTTAATGTATTCAAGATTCATAGGGATCATGTATACAATGGCATGGGTGTAATGCTTATCGGTAGGAAGCCCGTAATTATTGGTAATACCGATGCGGTCATTGACCCCGCCGTGATGCGAATAGTAATGGGCTTTGGTGAGTTTGACGATACCTGTTTTGGCTGCGCCAAAATGGTTGGTGATGGCTTTGATGTTTTTATGGAAATGATTGGGTATTGGTTGTTTTTTTGCGATGGGTTTTTTGTTGACAATGTCGTGTAACGCTTTGATGATGGTCGTATTAGATTCTGTTAATGGTAAAAAGAGTGATTTGTAGTGATCACTCTTGCGTAATTTTTCGGTTATGTCCATCCCGCGAACTTTATCATCTAAAGGCTTTAAGTGTGGATGGGCGTTGTAAAAATCAGTATATGCTTTTGTGCCTGGTTTTAAGCGTGCACGAGAAAACATCGTGTTGCGTTCATCGTAAATCATTTTCATGGGACCACCTCTACTGGGTGAGTTTAGTTAAATCAAGGGCATCGTTAATATTATCGTTTAAGATGTTTTTAACATGCTCAATGACACGGTCAGTCATGGTTGATTTGCTGTTTGTTGTGTGCCCGCCACAATGAGGGCTTAATACAACGTTATCAAACGTGTGAATTGGATGAGTTGAAGGATACGTTTTGGGGGTGTCCTTCGTCGGATACTGATACCAAACATCGCTTGCAAAGCCTTTGAGTAGTTTGGTTTTAAGTGCATGATAAAGTGCATCTTCGTTAATGATTGGGCCGCGACCAACATTAATAACATATTTGTTTTTTAAGTATTTAATATTGGTTAGGTTGATGGCATTTTCAGTGTAGTTTGTGAGCGGTGCGGCAATAAAGAGGATATCAGACTGGTTCATTAAGCTTTCTAATGATGGCTCTGTGATGACGTCTTGATAGGCTTTGCCTCGGTCAATTACGTGAACGACAGTATTAAAAGGTCTTACCATGTCGTGAATAAATTTTCCAATGCGGCCATACCCGTAAATACCGATGTGCTTGTTAAACATACTAACCCATGGAATGCGGTCTTTACTCGTGCGTTTGGACCAATATCCTTCTTTTAGGTTGTTGTGATAATTGGGTATATTGCCGAGTAAACTTAGTGCAAGTTGCATCGCTTTTTCAGCGACGAACTTGGAATGGACGGTTGTGTTGAATAACTTTACATTGTGTCTTTTTAAGGTCTTTATGTCAATACCGTCATGGCCTGTATAAGGAATGATGACGGCTTGTAAATTGTCGTGATAGTCTTCTTTTTTAAACTGCCCCGAAATAATGATATTGGCGTTATGTTTAATGTCCGTAATGGTGATATCATTAGACAGTGTTTTAAGTTTTCTAATTGTGTCTTTGTCTTTGGTAAAAATGTGCATTGTGTCACCACCTATTTTTTAAATACGATAATGTTTTTGTGATTGGTATAAATACATTGTAGGCTGGTTTCTTTAGATAAGTATTCAAAGGTTTTTGTTGTGTAAAATGCAATATGTGTAGGATCTCTTCGGTACCACCATGATAAAAATGTCTCATCATGTTTAGGATGAAAGTTTGTCATAATGGCTAGTATACCATGTGTGTTTAACATACTTTCTAAGCGCTTAAATGTTGCTAGAGGGTCACTTAAATGTTCGAAGACTTCAGTTGAGGTAATGAGGTCATAGGTGTTGTTTAATGCCGTTTTATCCGGATGAAAATAGGGATCATAATGTGTCATTGTGAAACCTTTTTGTTTTAGTAGTTCATATAGTACTGGTCCTGGACCACTCCCAAAGTCTAGGCCAGACCCTGTGGTAATAAAAGGGTCTACCGCAGCTGCGATAAACCGGTTAAACATGTTTACATAGCCGACATTTTCCATTGAATTATTGTGATGCATGTAAAGTGTCTTTTCGTCTTCGTGTGTTGGATGGGAAAATGGCGCTTTGATAATGAGTTCACATGTCTTACAGACGTGATAAACAACGGGTGTTGGTTTTTTAAGTTCTGAATCGGTGATTATCCGCGTGTCATGATGACATATGATACAAGGATTAACTGTGAAATTTTTTGCGTTCATGATTCATCTGATCAATGATGATGATTAAAAATAAATGGAGTAGTGGGTCTTTGTCAACTTTAACATCAATTTCGTAAGCATCGCCAAATGAGAAGACACGTTTTTCGATACGAGCAAGTTCATTTTCTTCATCATGAATGGCGAAAACATGTTGTAATACTGATCCTTCAAAATGAAATTTTTTATCTTTCATGATGATGGTATACCGCGGCTTAAACCACCCAAAAGTCCGGTGGACTTTTGCGACGACTTTATCATCACTGTTGAGGACGTCATAGGCACGGTATAACTTAAAGTTAAAGCGACGAACAACACTATAAAGTAATTGATTGGACATGTCTTTCATCTTGAGTGAGCGCATGCCTAAAAAGAATGTTCCTTTAATTTTAAATAACTCACCTTGTGATTCATCACGAATTTTAAAACTTCTGTATTGCGCGAAGTGTTTAGGTTTTATATAAAATTTCATGTGGCACCTCCTATAATGCTTTATTCATATTATACTTGATTTTATTCATTTTAGAAAGGGGTTAGGCTTGTTTCGCTTCAAAATCATCTAAAATTGTTTTGATTTCTTCGGTGAATGCATGGTGTTTAGATAAATGATGTAGTGCCCAACTTGCAAGGATTTGTTTGACAATATCGTCTTTTTTTCTGGCAGCGTTAAAAAGTTGGTATTTATTTATTGGTGGGGTTTTAAAGTGGGTATTAAGATGTCTGTTCATTGCCTCAAGATCCGCATAAAGTTCGATGATATCTCGTTTTAAGGTATAACTGTCTTTGGCATGGACATCACCATCGGTGATTGATAGGGTTTTGAAATTGGCTTTATCGAGTTGTTTTTTGATAAAGCGAATGTTTCCAAACCCGCCTGCGGGTAAGACCCGGTAAGTATGATGCTTATTTAGGAGTCTTAGTGCTTTTTCAAACCACGGAACGTCATACTTTCCTTCAACTAATAAAAAGGTTTTACGGTAGGTTTTAGATATGGTTTTTGTAATTGTGTCCATTTCTTGTTTGATGTCTTTTTTATATAGCGGTTGTATGTGATAAGGATAGGTATTTACGAGGTTTTTACGGTTTGTGGTAATGATAGATTGGTAACTTTTTTCAAATAAATGTGTCAAGTTATGGGTGATTGGTAAGCTGTTTTCAACGCGGTCAATGCCAAGGATAACGTGGTCTAAGTTTGTGGCTTCTAAGAGTTTTTTTTGGATGTAGCATTGTTCTTTTTTGGTGATGGTGTGGGTTGGAATGAGGGTATGTCTTATGCGTGTTTTTTGATAGTGCGGTGTGGGGTTTTGTTTAAAATAAGGGTATGTTTCAAGATACGGCGTGATGTCTAATTCAGGTGGGTTTATGGTTGTTTCGATAATGTCATTAAACGTTGTTTCTAAGGGATTAGGGTGTTCTTTAAAATAAAGATAGTGTAAATGATTAATATCGGAGAGATTGCCGATGGCTTTGTCACTGTTAAAGACAAAGTTTGGCGGGCTGAAGACTTTACGATAGCGGGTGTTGTTGATGAAGCATTCTATGACGATGTCTTTAGCTTGATTTCTAATATAACTTTGGTTGATGCGATGGTTAAAGAAAATATCTAAAGCTTCTAAAACGGTAGTTTTACCGCTTTGGTGGGTGCCAATAAACAGCGTGTGGTCGCCTAAGACAATGGATTGTTTCTTGAATGCTCTATAGTTTTTTATGTAAATATGTGCTATCATATTAGTCACCTTACCTTGATTATTTGTCAATGATTCTTTGGGTGAAATACCCCTTATCTCTATTATACACGAAAGGACGATTGGATGCATAAAAACCGTGTACGAACGCTCAATCATTCTGCTTTGGATGAAACGAAAGACTATGTTTTATATTGGCTCCAACATACACAGCGTGTGTCTTATAATTATGCTTTAGGGTATGCGATTAACGAAGCAAATCGATTGAAGAAACCGCTTAAAGTGGTGTTTGTTTTAACGCCTGATTTTCCTGAGGCAAACAAACGGCACTATCAATTTATGTTAGAAGGTATTGTTGCTTTATATGATGCTATGAATACATTAAATGTGTCGTTTGATGTGGTTGTTGGTGCGTTTAAATCACAGCTCAATGCATATCTAAAGAACGCGTGTTTGTTCGTCATGGATGATGCGTATCTTCGTGGGCTTCGGGATATAAAAAGAGACATTGCTAAAGCGGCTTCTGTGTCTACGGTTCAAGTTGTCAGTGATTTGATTGTGCCGGTTGATAAAGCCAGTGATAAGTGTGAATATTCTGCACGGACGATTCGGCCTAAGTTATTAAAACATGTCGATGATTATTTAGATAATAATCCGGTTGAACCCTGCAGGGTCTCATCTAAAGACGACATGAAACAACCCTCTTTAGATACGTTACTTAAGCATATTGACAATGACATCCCTGTAAGCTCTCGTTTTACAGGTGGGTATCAAGAGGCGATGCGGATGCTTCATGATTTCATTGATACGTCGTTATGTGATTATAAAGACAGCAATGATCCTAGTAAGCAGTTAACGAGTACATTGAGTCCTTATTTACATTTTGGGCAAGTCTCTCCTGTTGAAGTGTATTTACTGGTTGAATCCTATAAAGATATCTACCGTGAAAGTGTAGAGAATTTTTTAGAACAATTACTCGTTCGACGCGAGCTTGCGTATAATTTTGTATGGTATTGTGATGGGTATGATCAGTTTGATCAGATGACCTATGATTGGGCATATAAAACAATGGATTTGCACCGGGATGATGAACGGGACTATATCTATAATGAACACGATTATGTGACATTTAATACGCATGATGTGTATTTCAATGCGGCGATGAAGGAAATGGTTATAACTGGGTATATGCATAATTATATGCGCATGTATTGGGCAAAAAAAATTATTGAATGGAGTGATGATTATCAATCAGCGTATGAGCTGATTGTTATGTTGAATAACCGCTACTTTATTGACGGCCGTGATGCTGTGAGTTATGCGAGTATTGCCTGGGTGTTTGGTCGTCACGATAGGGCCTGGACCGAACGGCCGGTATTTGGTAAGTTGCGGTATATGAATGCGAACGGTTTAAAGCGTAAGTTTGATATTGATGCGTATGTAAAATGGTGTGATGAATTATAGAAAATGCGGACAAAATGTGTCCGCATTTTTTTATAGGTCATATTGGGTATTGATTTGCGCTGGGGTTTTTCTTAGTAAGATAAAAACTGGAAGTAAGCCTGAGAGGATATTGATGGCATAAAGCAAGGCAATACCAGTAAGGACACTTAAGAATGATACATGCGCAATGGTAAAGGCATCCCCGATGGCTTGTTGGGCAGAGTAAAGGATATAGGTCATGATGCTAAAGCCAATGAATGAGCTGAAGGTTGTAAGTACGGCAGTTTCAATAGCAAAGCGTTTTAAGATATGGGTTTTCTTGGTTCCAAGTGAACGGAAGACGCCGATTTCGTAAATTCTAGAAATCATTGAAGAGCGAATCACAAAGAAGAAACTAATTGCACTGGCAACAATGACAATACCTGAGAAAATTAAACTTGGCATGGCGTTACGCACTTGCGTGGTGTAAAATTCATCGCGGAGTTCTTGGTAAAGATATCTGCCTTCCATATCGTCTTGATTGATGGCATTTAGTGCTTCATCAACATCGTTTGCAAAGACATACCGTTCGGTGTTGTCGCCATTGGTATGATTAAAAATGATTTCTCTTAGTAAGGCATCTGGTGCGATTGGATGATTGTTTGAACGATCATCATCAATGAATTCATATAACCCAACGATGGTAACGTTCATCCCTAATATCGTCTGATTTGTCGGTGTAAAATCATCTGGGTCTTGTGATGACATGCGCGGCATGAGTATTTCGTTTTCGTTTTGGATGTCGCGACCAGCGACGACGTTAATCTCGTCTTCTAAAAGCGAATGGGGATAAACTTGGTCTTTGAGTTCATTCATGATTCCGAATGTTTCATCAGCATAGATAACAGGTGCTGCGGTATCGCTAATACCAACAATCTCAAAGAGGAACTCGCCGCTTGAGGTTGAAATTGGCATCGTAAAGCGTAATAAATCGTCATACTCATCAAACCCTAACGCATGGTAGGGGTCTTGATTAAATATATTATCTTGAACCCACGCTTGATCAACGACAACTTCGTAGTTATTGGTTGGCATGCGTCCGTGGGATAAATCACTAGACTGTATTTCTGTTAGTGGAATGGTTCTTGAATAGATTGAGGCAGTTCGCTGGTAGTACCCACCGACATAGACAGGGGGTGTACTTAGTCTAGCAACACTTTCTGTAGCGAGGTAATAGACGTTTGATATGGCATTATTATTTTCTAAAGCTGTTAAATCATCGTAGGTGAATTCCCCTGTGACTTCGATGGTTTGTTTAGGAAATTCTACAAAGTCACTGTCCTCGACGGTAATGATATTAAAGATATTTGAGACTGCTTGAGCAAACACCATTGCACCGACTAAAAAGCCGATATATAGCAGTTTTTGGCCTTTGCCTGCTTGCCATAATTTTGCCAAAGTTTGGTAAATAACTTGTTTAATATTGACTGGTGTTTTTGGTTTGGTGTATGGTGTCTCTTCGATAATAGATTGGTAGTTGAACGAGGTCCCCTCTTCTAAGGGGGTCAGATCTTCTTCTTTGCCTTCGTGCACGGTAATATCAGGACGGTCTTTTAAGGTAACAATACTTTTGATGTTTTTGTCACTAACGTCTAAATATAGGGTGTTGTTTTTGATAATGAGTTGGACGTTAACAGGGGTGCTTGTATCTTTATAAACTTCAATATTTGCGTGATCGCTTTTTGGGGTGTCATGGGTTAAACTGCCTAAATAAATATCAGAGCTCGTTCTTGCGTCTAATTCTCCTGTTTGGGTGTTTTCTTGATCGCTTTTAATTTTACCGTCTTCGATTTCGATGATGCGATCAGCGAAATAGTTCGCAAGATGGCGTTCATGTGTCACTAAGACGACAAGTTTTTCTTTACTAATTTGTTTGATGATTTGCATGATACCGATGGAATTTTTTGAATCAAGGTTGCCGGTCGGTTCATCGGCCAAAACGACGCTTGGGTTTTTTGCGAGGGCTCTAGCGATGGCGACGCGTTGTTGTTCACCACCTGAGAGTTGGCTGGCAAGACGGTTTTTGTATTTTTCCATATGAACGGCTTCGAGTAGATACACGATCCGCTTATCAATTTCTTCTGGATTAGTGAGACCAATCATACGTAGTGTTAATGCGATGTTTTCATAGACTGTTTGGTCTTTAAGCAAATAATAGTTTTGAAAAATCATTCCAATATGTTTCATCCGTTGTTCGTCAAAAACGCGTGATGAATATTTATGGATGGCTTGGTCATTAATGGTTATGGTTCCATCACGGAAGTTATCCATCCCGCCTAAAACGTTTAGGAGGGTGGTTTTCCCGCTTCCAGATTCTCCGAGTAATACCACAAGGCCTTTTTGTGGGAAAGTGAGGGAGATGTCGTTTAAGACGTGTATTTCATTTTTCTTGTTGCGGTTATAATATTTCTCTAAGCTGTTTACTTTTAACATCGAATCACTCCACTCTCAGCGCTTGCATGACGCTGTCTTTAAATATTCTTGAATTGAATCTAAGGCCGGTTAATATTGCGAGTAAAACAAGGAGTATACTCATGGAAATATAGTTAATGATGGTAAAGAAACGTAGGTAATCTGGTATTAAGAATAAAACGTTGGCGTTTAAAATTAAGAACAATAAAATGATGATGTACGCGAAGATAAAGACCATGATAAGTTCAAATATGGTAATTCTATACAGGTCTTTTTTGGTTGCACCAATCGACCTAAAGATGACATAGTCTTTTTTTCGTGAGACCATGATATTTTTAAAGGTGATGTAGGTTATGAAATAAAGGACAATGAATAACACGGTCATTAAGAAGACACTCATAATGCGTTCAAATATTTGGAATCCTTGACTTCCAGGCCACTCGTAACCTGCAGGATATAAGGTGAAATAGACATCCTCATCAAGGGTGTTTGTTAGTCGTTCTGCGTCATAACTGTCTTCAACAATAAGACTGATTTGTTTATCTAAGGGTTCAAATAGTGTATTAAAGGTGTTTGTATTTACTTTAATCGCGACAAACTCATTTAATGAATCAAAGGTATCTATTAAGTTAATCGTTATGGTGTTGGCTTCAACGAGTGGATAGTCTAAGGTGAATTCAAATGGGTATGATGTAAGGTCTTCATTGCTTATGGCACCAAGTCCAAATTGGTCCTTAATTAGGGTCATGCCTTGATGGGTAATCTCAACATCATTATCATCTAAGGTATCATCAATCGTAATGTTTAACCAGTCAATGCTAAATGATGATTCGTCGTATTTAACTTCTAATTGGGTATTGTTTGAAATGCTATCAAATTGATAGATTGGTACAGTAAATAAATCGGGATGGACATAAGCGTGATTTCCGTAGCCGCTAATTATTCCGACGATTGTTACCTCGGCAGTATTAAATAGATCGGTATCGTTCATCATAACCTCAAACCGTTCCGTGATAAATGACATTTCTAAGGTATCGTCGAGTTGATATGCTTCTTGGTAGCCTTCATAAACGACGATTTCATTGATATTTTCTGGTAAGCGTCCGTGTTTTAGATCACGTGATTTAATTGCGGTACTCGGCATCATATTGGTGTAATCGTAGCCCATGTCAAAATTCGTGCTGTTTTGAATGAGCAAGATATCTTTATCGATAATCGGATCGAAGGTAATAATATCTTTTACGAATGTATTGTTTTGTAAGGTGGTAAGTTCACTTGATGTAAATGCAGTGCCATCCCACTTAGACAAGATGACTCTAGATTCATGGCTATTGTTAACAACGGGGTTATAGCCGTTATAAGTTACGCTTTGGTTGCTGGTTTGTGCGCCGTATGTTAAAGAGAATGCCGCAACAATAAAGAGTGCGATAAGCATCATTAAAATAAGACGTTTAGGCATGGAAACGAGGTTTCTAAATGCCATCATCAGTTGTTCTTTGATGGTCATTCCTGAATGAAATTCTGAAAGTTCGAATTCTTTGGTTTTGGTTTTCTTTATGACGTTGTCTTCGACGATTTCACCGTCAAATAAGCGTACGTGACGGGTTGCAACGTCTTTAACTTGGTCGTAACTGTGGGTTACGACAATGACGAGTTTATTCTTACTAATATCTTTTAGTAGATTAATAATCGTTTTTGATGTTTCTTTGTCAAGGTTTCCTGTTGGTTCATCGGCGACGATGATTGGGGCATCTTTGGCGAGGGCTCTGGCAATAGAGACTCGTTGTTTTTGGCCGCCTGATAGGGTACTTGATTTTTGGTGGGCTTGTTTGGTTAATCCGACTTGGTCAATTAGTTCAAGGGCGCGTTCTTTTCGTTTGTCTTCGTCGTAGCCTTGAATAATTAACGCCGCAAGGACATTTTGGTACACGGTATAAGCGTCAATGATATTGTAATTTTGAAAAATAAAGCCAATGTATTGGCTACGGTAATGTTCCCAGTCTTCTTTCGAATAATAACTGGTTTCTTCGCCGGCAATATACAGTTCGCCTTCTTCATATGAATCTAAGCCACTTAGGACATTTAAGAGGGTACTTTTCCCTGACCCACTTTCTCCTGTAATGACAACGAATTCATTATTGTTTAAAGATAGGTTAATACGTCTTAAAGCTTGGTTTACGGTTTGTTCCGTTCGGTAATATTTTGAGACATTATCTAGTCTAAGCATACCCGTCATCCTCTCGTTTTTACTTCCTTCATTATAGCACATAAAAAAAATACGCGGAATGCGTATTTTAGATTTTTTTTATATATGCAGTTTGGTTATTAATCGATGTCTTTTCAAAGCCCATTCGCATGAGATAATTAATATGTTTTTCTGTATTTGTGAAGGTAATGAATTTCGTGTAGCCTTGGTCTTTAAATGTATCATTGGTGTTTTTAAATACGTAATCTGTTGTTTTGAAATCTTGGTATGCTGGAATGGCGTAATCAAGGGTTATTTCTAGCGTATCATCATCGTATTCATTGGTAATGAAGATGCCTGCTGGTGTCATATTTCTTAATATAAGAAATCGGTGATCGCTATTGTGGAGTTGTTTTTGAGTGAATGGCATGGTGTTATTAATATCCTCTCGGTAAAATGAGAGGCAGGCTTTTAAGTATTCATCATCTTTATCAATGGCGATGACTTTAAAATAATCTTCACTTTTATACATTTGTGCAAGATAATAAACATTAATGAATATAATCCCTGCATTCATGATGATAATTGGGTATGATGTAATGAAATATCCGTAAATAACGAAAATGACTGCGCCAATGAGGTTTATTATACGAAGGCGTTTCACCGAGCGCATGATGAGTGATACTAAAATTATAAATGAAGCAAGCGTTCCAATCGGTTCGATAAACATTTCAAAATTCATAGTGGGACTCCTTTCTTTCTAACGACTTTATATAATAGCATGAAATGCATGGTAATGGTAGTGATTAGAGTAGGTTTTTTTATCTTTTTTTGTGCTATAATAAAATATAGGTTTTAAAGGATGTGGTGGTCATGAGCAACATGCAAAAAAAAGATATCCTTTTTTATGGTTTTATTGCCCTAGTTGTATTTGTGGGTGTATTGCTTGGTCAATTGTTTATTATTCCACCTGGTAGAGCAGGAATTGTATGGCCGGCTTTAGGTTTAGTCTTTGGTTTTAGGTATAGTTTAGGTCGTAAAGTGTGGCCATATCTAATTGGCGGCTATTTTTTAGCCTATTTGTTTAGTGAATGTTTTATTGCTAGTAATCATTTGTTTGTAGCATTGTTGGTTGCGAGTGTAATGTCAGTGTTTTTAGTGATTGCTGTGGAGATTGGATTGCAGTGCGTTCGTATCGTTAAATACAAACAAAGCGTAACACTATATAGTGCATTAAAATATGGGTTTGTAGCCTTTGTTATTGCGCTTTTTACAAGCCTATCAGGTCCTTTATTTTACGTAAGTATTGGCATTATGTCGTTTGATGGTTTTGTGAGCGGAGTCTTTGTATGGTTTTTAGGCGATTTTTTTAGTGTTGTTGGGTTTGGCTTGCCGGTCATTTATAGTATTAAGTATGATAAAGATGGATTGCATCAAAATACGCTGCGTTCTATTCTTGTTTATGGGTTGTTTATCATCATTATTATTGGGTTATTAACAGATTTAGTGCCTTTTATGAATTTTCGAAACCATAAATATATTTTGGCAGTGTTTGCATTTGTTTTGGCGTTTTATTTACCTTATCGAACGATTTATGTGTTTCATATAATTTTATTAACCACCATGATTGTCTTTTCACCGTTTGATGGCGTTGTCAATCATTTACGGCTCATGATGGAAGTTAATCTCTTTTTATCATTAATGTCAGTTACGACGATTACCATCAAGTACCATATGCATGCCGTAAATGAAAACAAAGAAATGATTTCAGTTAAGGCAAAGCGTCTTGATTTATTGCTTAATGCACTAGATAATTTATTAACATTACCCTCAGAAAGCAATAAGTTAGAACGCCATAATATTAACGACCATTTAAAACAAATGTTTCATATGGTCTTTACGTTATTTGATAAGGCCGATTACGCCTCATGTATGATAATTGATGATACAATTTTGTTTATTGATGGCGTAGGGTATGATATTGATGTCTTAAATGCTTTGCATTTAACGGGAAAGGCAAAAACGACGTATCATTTAGATGAGCCATACATTCAAACCCAAGCTGAAACATTTATAAAAAAAGATCTTGGTGATCAAAATTATGCGGTTTATAAAAGAAGCAATCCTGCAATTAAAGAAAGCATTTATGTTGGTTTTCAGGTAGCGAAAGATATTGTTTGTGAAATGAGTTTTGATTTGAAGGCTAACAGTAAATATACCTATACGGATAACGATGTCACGTTTTTCAACTCTTTACAAACGTTGTTCAGTAGTTTTTATGAAACAGAAAAAGTTACAAGAGAATATAGCACCCTCAAAAACGATATTATTTTAAGTTTACTAAGAACACTGGAACTCTTTGATAAACAAGCTGGGATTCATAGTATGGATGTGGCGCTTATTGCGCAGGCGTTAGCGGAAAAATTAGAGATGCATGAAGGCATGGTTAATGATATATATTGGGCTGGTATTGTTCATGATATTGGCAAGTTAGGTATTGATGTTAAGGTCTTAAAAAAGCAAGGATTTTATACTGTTAGTGATTATGAAGTCATGCAAGAACATGCTTTACTTAGTTATCAAATTTTATCAAAATCTGATGAACTTACTGCAATTGCGAATATTGTCAAACATCATCATGAATGGGTTGATGGATCCGGGTATCCTGATCAACTGGTTGGCAATGAGATTCCGCTTTCAGCTAAAATTTTACATATAGCGGAGGCTGTTGGTGTAATGATGCGGGATTGGTCTTATCAAAATGCCAAGTCTGATCAGATGATCATTGATGTATTGATTAAACAAAAAGACACACAGTTTGATCGTAAGTGTGTCGATGCGATGATTGAATTAATACTGGATGGGGTATTAGATGATGTTAGAAAAGCAAACAGAGCTGATTAGCAATCAGCTCTGTTTTTTATTAAGTGCTTGAACCGCAAAACTGGCAACGTCAAAGGCGTATTTTTTAGGTCCGAATCCGGCATCATATCCGAGTTCTTTTGCAAGGGCATGGTTGATTCTCGCGCCACCGATTATAACGATGAAGTCATCACGTTTATGTTCTGCTTCTAGCAGTTCAATAAAGGCGGTAAGGTTTTGAATGTGAACATCTTTTTGGGTGACGGTTTGACTAATTAAAATGACATCAGCTTTGTGATTGATGGCTGCTTCTAATAATGTTTCGTTGTCCACTTGACTCCCTAAGTTTATCGCGTTGATGCCTTTATAGCGTTCAAGTCCATAATTGCCGTTAAACCCTTTCATATTCATAATCGCATCGATGCCAACGGTATGGGCATCGGTACCGGTGGATGCGCCAATGAAGGTGAGGGGGCGGTTAAAGTGGGTTGCAATATAGGTCTCGACTTCTGTTTTTGTCATGGTATCTGATTCGATATCTGTTACCGTGATGGTGCTTGGATCGATTTGATGATGGATTGAGCCATAGACAATATAAAAACTAAAATCATCACTTAGTGCGGTACTGTGGACAATACTGGTGTTTTGTAGCCCCATTTTTTCTGCGAAGGCTTTGGCAGTTTCTTCACCTAGGGTATCGCATGGCATAGGTAAAGTGAAACTGATTTGAACTTTTCCGTCATTTAAGGTGTCTCCATATGGTCTAATTGGTTTATCCATTATTAGCCTCCTTAAGACGGGCAATCATTAAAGCCATGACAGGATTATGGTAATCTTTGTGTTTTTTAATGACGCCATCTAAGCCTTTGCCTTTTTTAGGGCTGCGTTTAACATCAGCAAATACGCCTTTTTCAAGTGAGGTAAATAACCCGTCTTGTTTTATCGTATCTAAAAGGGTTTTGGCGTTGTCTAAAACGCTGATGGCACGTTGTGCGATGATTCCATTATCATTATATGTAATCTCATTTCCAAAATCTTTGAAGGCTTTATAGATGAGGGAAGCGTTATCTAAAGCAAGGGCTCTATCACTCATAAACGGGGTGTGGATGGCTTCGGTAATCATGCCTAATAGATGAATATTTTGGTTGGTGGTCACAGTGGCGATATTGAACAAGGTATTTAAGGTTGTGCCTTTAAAGATATCCCCGGTCATATGTTTGGTTGGTGGCATGTATTTAAGCGGGGCGTTTTTGAAGATGTCCCGTGATAATTGGGCACTGGCAAGTTCATATAAAAAGCTGTTTTCTATGGACGGGTCAATTTCATACGCGTGACCTAGCCCCATGAGGGATGCTTTCATATACGCTGTTTTGGCAAATTGTTCATTGATAAATTGACTCGCTAAAACGTTATGTGCGTGATCAAAGGCATCTGCAGTGGTTAGGTAATTGTCCTCTCCAGTATTAATTGTGATATCCGCATACGCACTAATGACACGGGAAAAGTATTGATCAATCATCGTACGTTTCATATTAATATCGCGGAAGATTATGCCATAAAGCGAATCGTTAAGCATCATGTCTAAACGTTCTATGGCACCAAGGGCAGCGATTTCTGGCATGCATAAGCCCGATGCATAGTTGACAAGTTTTATATAGCGTTTTTCTTCTTTAGATACAGCATCGAGGGCTTGGCGCATTAATCTAAAGTTTTCTTGAGTTGCATAGGTTCCACCAAACCCTTCTGTGGTGGCGCCGTAGGGGACATAGTCGAGTAGTGATTGTCCGGTGGTGCGAATCACAGCAATGACATCTGCGCCTTTTTTAGCCGCCGATACGGCTTGCTTGATGTCTTCATGGATGTTGCCTGTTGCGACAATAACATATTTTTCTGGTTGATCTTTTCTTGGGTAGGTGTGTAAGTATGTGTTTCGAGTATTGGTTTGGGTTTTTATGGTTGTTAGGGTTTTTTTGATATACGGTGTAAGGAGGTTTAAATAAGGACTTGTTGGTTTGTTTTGGTAGATTGAAAGATCAATGTCACCTTGGTCAACCGCTTCGGCGATGGCTTGAGGTGATTGCTTGTAATCATGCATGGCGTAGCTTATAAAATGTGCGATGCCTTTGTCTAAACGGCTTTTATTAATGATATGATCAACAAGTGTATTAGGGTAGGGAACGTCAAAATCATTGACACCATCTATGCCTAAACACCTGGCGATGGTTCGTTCTACACTGACTGTGGTATAGCTGTCAATCATCGTTTTCATATCTTGTGCGATGACTTTTGCGTCTTCTCTACAGGCGGTGATGGTTTGGGTATTCAGTGGTAGTCTCATCGGGTTCACTCCTTTTCTTGGACATTGATGACTGGGATGGTAATGGCAGCTTGCATGGCAATTTTAAATGTGGTTTTATCATAATCCATACCGTTGGGTCTAAAGGGATTGATGGTAACGCATAATAGGGGTATTTTGTGTAAGACTTCTATCGTTAAATTTAGTTTTTTTATGTAAGAAAAATAGTGTGTGGGTAGTAAGAGTTTTGTGGCATCTTGAATCAATAGGGTCATGTTTTTTTCAGTGTTTCTTATGAACGTATCAATAATACTTTTGGTAATGGCCCCTTTGATATAGAGCGTTTTATTTTGATATGGGTTTTGTAAAGGCAATATGGTGCCAATGGGTTTTTTGGTGTTAAGTGTGTATTTAGGCAAGGGTTTTAGGTTGTTTTGGATGGGTGTTATATCGTAGGTTGTCTTTGGGAGTTGAAAACTTTCTACGATGGTTTTGGTTGTCTTTACAGTCGTTTCCATCTCTGGATGTAGGCTTGCGCCTGTTGCAAGGATGACACCATCAAGGGTGGGTATACTGACAAATGTTTTCCGGTTGAATGCCCCATCGATTAATACCATATCAGATAATGTCTTTAACTCGGTAATGATGTGGTGTAGATCGGTGTTGGTTGTTGGTCCGGCAATCACTATCTCACCTGGATGGGTTATTTTTATAATTATAATGTCTCCTAAGGCAGTAGAAAATAATGTCCGTTTAATAAGGCGGTATTGACAAGTTGTTGTGGTTAGTGTTTGTTCTGCGGTGGCAAGAATCATTCCTTTTTTAACGGCAATGTGTGGTTTAGGTAAAAAGGTTACTTGATCGATTTTTTCACCATCTAATCCGATGCTGGTTAGGGCGAGGGTTTTAGATGTGTGTAAGGTTTTAATACAAGCATTTAAAGTAGTGGTTTTTCCAGTGTTTTTAGCCAGTCCGATGATTGCCAGGGTTGTGGGGGTGTTGGTTGATAAGACGGTATGTAAGGCGGTCATCATTTATATTCCGGTTCTAAACTGATGCGGTTGCCATCTAATAACCCGCTAACCCCATTTAGTCTTGTGTTTTGACAGTCGGTACATTCACATTGTGAAACGTAGTGGGTTGGTTCTGAATAGGTGGTGATGACCCCTTCGTAGTTTCTTAAGACGATTTTTCCTGGCGCCTGTGAAATCACGTAATTTGGCATAACGGGGATTTTACCGCCACCACCAGGCGCATCCACAACAAAAGTTGGGACAGCAAAACCACTGGTATGGCCGCGTAAGCCTTCGATAATTTCGATGCCTTTACTTACTGGGGTTCTAAAGTGTTCAATGCCCATAGATAAATCGCATTGGTAAATGTAATACGGTTTGACTCTTATTGCGACAAGCCCTTGCATAAGTTTGCGCATCACATGGACACAATCATTAACGCCGCGTAAAAGAACGCTTTGGTTTCCTAAGGGAATGCCTGCATTTGCGAGTTTATCGATGGCAGCTTTACTGTCTTTCGTTATTTCTAAAGGGTGGTTAAAGTGGGTATTGATGTAAATTGGATGATATTGCTTAAGCATATTAACCAAATCATCAGTGATTCGCTGTGGCATAACAACCGGGGTTCTTGTTCCAAAGCGAATGACCGCGACGTGATCGATGGCACGGAGCGCTTTTAAAATGCTTTCAATACGCGCATCGCTGATAAGCAGCGCATCACCGCCACTTAGTAATACGTCGTTGATTTCTTCATGGTTTTTAATGTATTCAATGGCTTGGTCTATCCGGTCTTGAGGTGAGGCTTGGTCGTGCATGCCGGCAAAACGACGCCGGGTACAATGTCGACAATACATACTACACATATCGGTGATTAGAAATAAGACACGGTTTGGATACCGATGGGTTAATCCTGGTACCGGCGAATCATGGTCTTCTGCTAAGGGATCGAGAAGATCGTGTTTTGAAACAGTGAGTTCGTTAGCTAAAGGGACCGCTTGGAGCCTAATTGGATCGATGTCATTATCAGGGTCGATTAATGTTAGATAGTATGGTGTAATTGCCATTCTAAACCGGCCAAGGACATCACTGATCATTGAGGCTTCACGATCGGATAGATCGATGTATGTCTCTAAATCCTCAACGGTTGTGATGCGGTTTTTGACTTGCCACTTCCAATCGTTCCAATCCGCATCACTAACATTAGGAAAATAGGTTTGTTTACGGTTTATATGGGCTGTGTTAAGTTCAAGTTTCATAGAGGTCCTCCTTAGATATATTTTTGTGAAAACATATTTCTTATGGCAGTGCTTTCTCTAATGATATTTAACGTCGTCTCGGCATGATTTTTTGTGTACCCATTGCCGATAATCATTTGCACGTCTTTACCAACACCTTCGGCGCCAAGGGCGGCTTTGGTAAAACTGGTAGCCATAGAAAAGAAATATACTGTGCCGTTTTCTTTGGTGGATAAAATTGAAGCCATTTCTGTATCAGGGACGTTGACGACATTGATGGTTACATCGGCTAAGGTATTGTTTGTAACATCAGAGACTTTATGATAGACATCAATGGCGTTTTGGGCATCGGCTAAAATGATAGCGTCACATAAATCTAATTGGTTTAATTGATCGATTTGCGTTGGTTCATTGACTAAACCAATGACAATACCAGATGGACCAACTTGTTTTTTTGCTTGGTATGCACAAAGAATACCGCTTTTCCCAGCTGCACCAATGATAAAGACTGTATCACCGGGTTTGGCTAATTTTTTGACTTGCGCTGGGGCGCCTGCAACATCTAGGCTGGCTAAAACCAGTTTTTCATTTAAGTCCTTAGGAATTGTTGCATATATGCCTGAATCAAATAAAATGGCTTGGCCTTTGATGGTTACTTGTTCGTTAGATACATTTATATCAATAATCTCATCAATATGTAAGGGGGTTAATGATAATGAAACAAGGGTGGCAATTTTTGTCCCTATGGTGAGAGATTGATTGTGAAAATCTTTACCGATTTCGGCAACCTCACCAATGAGCATCCCACCGCTTTTTGTGATGGGATTTTGCATTTTTCCTTTGGTTTTAACAATGGTTTCAATCATCGTTTTCATTTTTGTTTTATCGTTATTTGCGGCTTGTTTTATTTGATGAAATGATGCGGAATCAATGTTTAGTGTATGGACGTTTATTTTAAGTTCATTTGGGTGTAATGTCATCGATGCGTCAATAACGTCTGCAGCTTGGGGTAATGTGGGTTTATCAGATACTACCCGGTGTGTTCCGTATGGACATGGTTTCATTTTAGTCGCTCCTTCATGTTTAGTATGCGTCTTGCTTCAACTGGAGTGGCGATGGGCCGGTTGTATTGTTTTGCCATCGCAACGACTTTATTAACTAAAGCTTTGTTTCCTTCAGCAAGTACGCCTTTTTCTAAATAAATATTGTCTTCTAAGCCGACGCGGACATGCCCACCTTCTTTAATTGCAAGTTCGGCAAGTGAAAATTCATATTTGCCGATGCCGGCAACACTATAGGTTGCAGAGGTAGGGATTGAGTCTTTTAAGAAATAAAAGTCTCTGGCTTCACCTGTCATGCCTCCATGTACACCTAAGACAAAGCTAAAATGTAAAGGAGAATGAATGATCCCTTTTTTATGTAGCTTTAAAACCATATCAATATGGCCTTTTTCGAAGCATTCAAGTTCTTTATGAATGTGGTTCTTCTGCATAATGTGAGCCATTTGTTTAATGTCATTTTCAGTGTTAATAAATACGGCATCACCGCCAAAATTAAGGGTTCCACAATCAAGGGTTGCCATTTCTATGGGTAGGTCAGTAACAGCAAGGCGTTCTTGTAAGGTCATGCCGACTGCACCACCGGTTGATGGTTGAATAATGACGTCTGGACAGACGTTTTTGATGGCATCTATTAGTAATTTATAGCGGGCTTTGTCTTGGGTTGGGGTGCCGTCTTCTTCTCTTGCGTGAAGATGAATAATGCTGGCGCCAGCGTCATATGCTTCCTTGGCTTCTTTGACAATTTCTGCTTTAGTATAAGGAATATAAGGTGTATGTTCCTTGGTAACTTCAGCGCCTGTAATAGCGCAAGTGATAATGAGTTTATCCACGTTGGTTTTCCTTTAATACTACGCAGGTGCCAATGGCTTTGGTAGTAAGTATACGTTCGTCTAATAGGTCGGCTGCTGAATCACTGATATCTTTTCTTGGTGTGATGACTTTGTAGCAAGCAAACGTCATTTTTCTTGAGGTATTTCCAATCGCAATGATTTTACCTTCAAGTTCAATAAAGTCCCCAGCATAAAGCGGGGCTAAAAAGTCGATGTTTTCGTAACTTCTAAATAAGCCTTCGTCACCGTCGTGACGAATGAGTAGTTCTGTGGCTAAATCGCCAAATAAGGCGAGTATTTTTGCGCCGTCAACGAGATCACCACCGTAATGGGCATCGGCTTGTGATAGGCGCAATCTTAATGTGGCTTTTTCCATTGTTATTCCTCCAATTGTTTACGTTTTTTAGGCATCAGCATGGCTTCACCTGTTAACAGCTTTTGATCGTCTTTTGAAAATACTTCTGTCGTGAAATAGGCGCGGTTTTTGGCTTGGTCTAATGAAGCCACGGTGACTTTAATGATGAGTTCTTGATCGGGGTAAACGGGTTTTAAAAAGGTAAGGGATTGTGATACATAAATGGTACCTTCTCCAGGATACTCAAGACCGAATATTTTGCTAAATAACGAGCCGACCAACATCCCATGGACGATGGGTTGTTTAAACCGTGTTGCTTTACAGTAGTTTTCATCAAAATGTGCTGGATTATAATCAGCAGTGATCTGCGCGAAAGTTTGAACATCTTTTTTGGTGATAGTGCGGGTGTATTCTCTTGTGTCTCCGACGTTCATTGAATGAATCAAAATATCCCTCCTCAATGTAATAAATAAAAAGAGCTGCCCTAAGGACAGCTCTCCATGATTGTCATGGCAATGACTAAAGTGTATCTTTAATCATCAAGTATATAGATGAGACGACCATATACTTTCGGCGAAATATTCCTTCTTTAATAAAGTCGAATGTCTCATTCTCAAGCCTTTATTAAATACCCAATTATTCGCACCTCTGTTTACATTCCAATCGTATTATAGTATAAAAATGTAAGCGTTGTCAATAACTTTTAATTGATTAATTTGAAAATCAGTTTATCGTAATATTTCGTATGGTTTTCGGGGTGTGATTTGTGTTGATAACATGGGCGTTTTTTTGTTTGAATTTATTCCGCATGGTTTTTGAAATGTTTTATTGTATAATAAAGGTATGAGAGGGTGGTGGCTTTTGAAGATGTTATGGCTTGATCAATTCAAAAAATTGCGCCAACGTCCTTTAGAGACGTTCATTATGAGTGCAATTGTGTTTGTGATTACGGTCAGTTTCATTGCCATCCACCCGATGAGTACCCGTTTAGATGATAATGTGGATCGCTATTTAGAAGACCAAGCGGTTGAAGATTTTCATATTTCGATGGGAATGATTGATTTTAATCATTTAACCGGCACGCAGCGATTAGACGTTTATCAAACGATGAATCTATATCCACAATTTCCTGCTTTAGATGAAAGTAATCCTGTTGAGATGAATCAAATTAATATGGTGATTGCGGATAGAATTTATCAATACCCTGAGTTAATTGATAGACTTTATGATTCGATGATTCAAGATATCCTTGATGAAGGCTATACTGTGGAGAAACGGTTGCGATTGAATCTTGTGGATGGGGCATATAATTACCGGTTTATTTCTGTAAATGAGATGGTGAATGTTCCATATATGACAGAAGGTCGTGTTCCGAGTGAGGGTGAGATTGCCCTGTTAGAACCATTTAAAGACGCCAATGACTTGGCGGTTGGTGATACGTTTAGTATCCAAGGACAATCGTTTATTATTTCGGGGTTCTTTTACGCGCCTGAGTTTATTTTACCAGCACTCAATGCAACCAATTTGCAGTATGACGCATCGCGTGATGCAATTGTCTTAGCACCAGAGACAACGCTTTTGTCATTCAATGTTCCTTTTCGTGTTGATTACCAAATCATAGGAGACTTCAGTTTAATGGCTGACACATTTGATATTTATGATATATTGGCTGCGGATTTACATTTATACGGACGCAATATGCAGCTGGTTGAAACCGTGGTCCCCCGTGATTTAAATTACCGTATTGAAGCGGTTGGTTTTGAAAGTGAGTTTACTGAAGCGTTTGTATTACGGTTTTTAGTGGTGTTTTTTGTTTTAGCATTGTGTGTCTTTATGTTTTATATTAAACGGGTGGTGGATCGGCAAAAGACAGATTTAATTACGTTACGTAAATTAGGCTATACTAGGCGTTCCTTGGTTTATGGTATGGGTAGTATTATTATGTATTACGGTGTGATTATGAGTGTGGCAGCGGCCATTGGATTGATGATTGGTTATGGCAGTTTTGATGCCTATAGTGCACGATATGCGATGCCATTTACACAGTATTCATTTCCATTTATGAGTGTATTGATCGGGTTTGTTGTTCCGCTAATTATGTTGGCTTTGTTTATTTTAGGATATACCTCATATCATTTAGCCGGGTTGTTTAAGACTAAGACTGTAACAAAACTATCTATGGTTTTAGCAACAATACGGCACGGTGTTTTAGAGGGGTTTATTTTCTTAGTTATTGCGAGTATGGTTTTAATATCGGTGTTATCGTCACAGTTGTTTGCTGGGTTTAAAGATGATACTTTAGACGGCAAAGCATTTGCATCGATGATTTATTATTATAATTATCAATCGGATACGTTATCTGAGGGTGAAGAATCCTTTGTGCATCATTCGGTATCTTTGACACAGATTAATGATGTGCGGCTTTTTGATGAAACGATTGTTCAAGGATATGGCATCAATCAAGATACAACACTTTTACGCTTAGAAACCGATGGTGATAATGGTATTCCCTTATTAAGAGATGATTTGGTATTGGTATCACAAAATGCAGCCCAGCTTCATGATATTGAAGCAGGTGATGTGTTGATGATTAAGGTTGGTTATGTTCAATCGTCATTTACGGTAGCGGCGGTGGTTGATGAGTGGATGGAACGCAGTATTTATATGACTGATCGTGCGATGCTAACGATGTTAGGGTATGAAGACATGGATTTGTATAACGGGATGTTTTCAAAAGATATCGTTGAAGATGAAACAGGGGTTTTTAGACATTTAAAATACCGTGTCATGGTTGATCAAATTGAAATGATGTTTTATGCTAGTAACGCACTTATTGGAACGATTATGGTGTTGTCAATTGTTTTAGCTGGTGCAATGCTATACTTCTTCATTTATGATCGATTGCAATTTGCGAGTGCGTATCTATTAACACTTAGGGCATTAGGTTATACAATAAAAGAAACATATGTTGTGTTTTTTAAACGCATGTTTCTAGTCTTTGTGGGAAGTTTTATAATGGCAGTGGTGGTCTCGCAAGTTGTCATTACATCTGTTTTAGATTATGTTTATGATGTGTTTGGTTTTACGTTTCCATTTGCCTTAGATATTGTCAGTGTTTTGGCGGTGTTTATCGTCATGAGTTTAGGCTTCTTAGGTAGCACGTATTGTGTTCATAGAAGGGTTGCTAATCAACCATTAAGTACCTTATTAAAAAAGGTTTAATGCACGTTATGCATTAAACCATTCAAAGGCATCATCAAGACCGAAATTGTAATCGGCATTTGAGACGTATAAGGCATGAATTTTTTGGCCTTCGATGCGCGCAAAAACCACTTGATCGCGGATACGGTCATAATATGGAAAATACGTTTCCTCACCAATAATTAGTTGATCGTCTGAAGGCATTTTTTCAAACCGTTTTAGTGATTTAGAAACATGATTTTGAAATCGTCCTTTAAGTATTAGTGATTTTGTTCTAAGAATTTTATTTGTCATGATTCACCTCTAGTAATGTGTCAATATCTTCTTTTATCGTTAATGGATCAACATTTGAAGGATAGCGTTTATAGACGTCACCGTCTTTGGTAATAAGAAATTTTTCGAAATTCCATGCGATGTTATCATTATGGGGAAATGGTGCATGTTTAATTAGATGGTCATATAGTGGGTGTCTGTTGGGACCGTTGACGCGGGTTTTTTGAAACATTGGGAAACTGACGCCGTAATGTAATGTACAAAACTCTAATATTTCTTTATTGGTGCCTGGGTCTTGGTTTTTAAACTGATTGCTTGGAAATCCAAGCACAACAAAGCCTTTATTTTGGTAGGTTTTGTATAGTGTTTCTAATGATTCAAATTGTGGTGTGTACCCACATTTACTTGCGGTATTAACAACGAGGAATACATGCCCTCGTAATGATTTTAATGATGTCATAGTATTGTTTAGCGGGTCTAATGGGATCGAATAGATGTCCATATGGAACTCCTTTCAAAATATTTATAAATTTGAGCAAAGGGTGATTTGATGAAGAATAAAGATTTGAAACACGAGATTATTAAGGCGGCATACAAGGCATTTGCGAAAGCGAGTTATCGTAAGGTATCAACAAATGATATTGTCGATGACGCTGGGGTGTCTAAAGGGTTATTGTTTCATTACTTTAAAAATAAAAAGTCGCTGTATCTTACCCTTTATGAAATGGCTTGGTTAATTATTCATAAGGAGATTTTTGAAGATTTTCCTTATGAAGAACAGGATGTGTTTGAACGGTTAAAATATTTAATTTTGCGAAAAAGTCAAGCGATGCAAGAACACAAAACATTGACGTCTTTCATTAAGCAAGTCCATATGAATGATGATAAGGAAATTGCGAAAAAACGCAGTGCGATGTATCATGCCTTCCAACAAAAAAATTACAAACGGGTATTTGAAAATATTGATACCTCGTTATTTAAACGGCCGGATTACCATGATGAGATTTTTAAAGTTGTCACTTGGACGTTTAACAAGTTAACACATGATTGGGAAAAACAACATGCGCATAAAGAAACGCATGAGTCGATTACCATTTTAGAAGAAGAATTGTGTCATTATACTAACTTCTTCAAACAGTATTTTTATAGCTAATTAACGTAGTCGATTACGGTCACAATGTGCGCAATCATCATTACAAATAAACCGTATATTAGTAACGCATTGATGACAATCCCAAAGATGATATTAAGTACGAAACGATGATCGACTGGATGACGCTTGGCAATGCGGTGTGCAAGGATATGTTGGATGGTATAGGAAAAATATTGGAGTAATATCCAACTGTTTATGAGTGCTGTGATTACAAGCACGGCGGATAACCAATGCCTTGGTTGATAGAGTAAGACGGACAACCCAAGGTGAAGGATTGATATGGTTATTCCAATGATGAGTTTTTTTAGTAAGGTTTGCGGCTTCATTATATCACCTAAATGGGCAAAAGGATAATCCGGGGATTATCCTTTTTTTATTGTGTATCCTAAGCCGATAGCCCCTGGTCCTGCGTGGGCGCCAACAGCAGGGGTTAGTGGCATACTAAAGACGGTGTTTATACTTGGGTCTGCGGCTTTTAACCGTGTTTCGATATAGTCACGGGTTTCAATGTTATTTGCGTGACAAATAAATGGGGTAACGGATTTGTCTTTGGTTTCTTCTAAATACATGTCGATGACACGGTTGACGGCTTTTTTGAAGGTTCTAATTTTTTCAACGTTTTCCACTTTTCCTTCTTTAGAAATATGTAAGAGGGGTTTAATTTTTAGCATGCTTGCGACAAATCCTTGGGCGTTTGAAAGGCGGCCGTTTTTGACTAAGTACGCTAAAGTTTCAACCGCAAAATAAATGTGGTTGTTGTCTCTAATGAAGGTAATGTCTTTGATGATGTCATCGACGGGTTTGCCTTCTTTTGCAAGTTCAGCGGCGCGTAAGGCCATGATGGCTTCTGGGTAGGCGACGCTTTTTGAATCAACGACATGAACAGTAAGTCCGTTAACTTTTTTGGCTGCGACTTGCGCTGCGCTATAAATTCCGCTCATATGTGAACTGATGGTAACGACGATGATGTCGGTATAGCCATCCTTTTTCATTGCGTTGTATAACTCAACCATTGAGGCGGTTGATGGTTGGCTTGTTTTTGGAACGAGTGACTTATCGGCGATGATTTTTTTATAAAAGGCATCGGCGGTAAGTTCAACATGATCGAGGTACTCTTCTTCAGCAAAGTGAATCATTGACCGCATAATGCGGATGTCGTAAGGGTGGTCAAAATAGTCTAAGCATGCATTGGTATCTGCGATAACGCCTATTTTTTTCATAGTGTGTCTCTCCTTTAGTGGATAATTTCAACGAGTAGGAAATGGGCTTGTTCTTTGGTTTTTAAGGTAAGGGGTTCATCGGTTAAAAAGGCGTCGTGGGCATTTAGGGTTTTAGTGTTAACGGTGGCTTTGCCTTCTAGTAATACGCCATATAATTGGGTGTTGTCTTTACGTGCGATATGTTGTTTGTGATTGTGGGTTAATTCGGTAATATAGATGTTGATGTGTTGTTTGATGGTAATTTTTCCGTTTTTTTCTTTGTTAGAAATAATATGAACCAAGTTATTATGACGCACGTTTTCTAAAACGGATATGTTGGTGTAGTAAGGATTAATACCGCGTTCGTTGGGTTCAATCCAAAGTTGGATAAGTTTTAAAGGTTTTTCACCTTCGTTTTCTTCTTTATGTGTAATACCTGAACCAGCACTTAAATACTGCACAGAGCCTTTTTGTAAGTGCCCGGTGTGGCCTAGTGAGTCTTCATAAGATAGTTTGCCTTGGTAGACGTAGGTGATAATTTCCATGTCACGGTGTTTATGCATGTCATAACCAGCGCCAACATCAATGGTTTCATCATTCAATACTCTTAAGGGACCAATTCCAGGGTGTTTTCGTGTGGTCGTTTTGTCAAATGGGAAATGATGAATACAGTGTATTTCACCGTAATCTGCGGTTTCGAATTCGTCTTTTTTATAGTGTAATAACACGCCAATCAATCTCCTTTAGTCAAAGTTTCTTGCGAGGATGAAAAATAAATCACTTAATCGGTTTAAGTATTTTTGGACATAGGTTAAATCGTCTCTTTTTGTTGTGTCAATATACCGTATAAGGGTACGTTCAGCACGTCTTGTAATGGCGCGTGCGACATCAAAATATGCGCCTTTTAGTGTGGTTTCTGATCCTGGTAAATAAAAGCGGGGATCAATGGGTTTGCCTTCTAAAAATGCGGTTTCTTCGTCTTCGATAAATTCGATGTCTTTTTCGTTAATTTGTCTTAGGGCGCTATACCGTTTTGGATGTATGGTTTGGTTGGTAGCAATGAGGGCGTTGATGGCTTGTAATGTTGTTTGCACGTTTTTGATTTTTTCATAATGCGTATAATGAAAGGTAAGGCCTAGGGTGCTTGATAGTTCATCAATAGTACCCAAGGTTTCAAAGAGTAAATCGCTTTTACTGAATGCTTCGTTAGAATAGTTTTTCGAGATGCCTTTGTCGCCGTTTTTTGTGGAAATTTGGGTGTATTTATCGATGGCCATTAGAGATCACTCCTTTTTTCTTTATAGATGTATTGTAGCATGTGTTAAGTGGTTTTGTTTCATTGATGTTTTATTTTTTAAATGTTCGAACGCGTTTAAATGATAATGCGGTAAAGATGATTAGTAACATGAAGGTGATGATTATGATGGAAAGTAATGATAACGGAGTATCACCGAGGGTTAAGTTGATGCCGAGTAACTGTTCATAAGTTTCACGCATATCAGGGTTGTTGATAAAGGCGCGGTCCAATGCTTCTTCCATGTAGACAATGCGAAAAGCACTGGCAATTTGCATGGTTGGTAGCGCGCTTAAAATCGTTTGGGTGGTTTTTGGTAAACTGCCAATAACCACATAAAGACCGGCTAAAAATCCGATTAACGTTCCAACTAAGGTGCTCAGTGTCCCGTGGGCGTTAGATGTTTTGATGTAGGTTGTCGCAAAGAAAAGGATTGCAGAAAATAATGCATTAGATAGTAAAAGGAGTCCCAGTAAGCTTATGATTGTTAAAACGGTCGGGGCATAAGAAAAACTCACGGCTAAATAAATGAGGCCAATAGCTAAGTTAAATACGCTCATAACCATACCAATGATGACCGCGCTCAATAGATAGCTTAAGACAATAAGGTTGCGGTTAACTGGGGAGACATAAAAGTCATTGATGGCTTTTTCTTCTAAGTCACGAACCATGATACCTAAGAAGCCTAACGGAACGGTAACGGTTGCGACCATTAAGACCCCTGCAAGGACCCAACTATAGATGACAAAGTTGGCATCAGGTAGTTCGGCAAATTCTCCGCCAAAGGCGTTTTTTAAGAAGAGTAAAAATAATCCTAAAATGATTAAGACGCTTAAAAAAGAAAAGAATACAGCCCAACGGTCTCTAAGATAGTTGGTTATATGACGTTTGACGAGTGCTTGGACAATCATGTTGTCTCACCGCCTTCTAAAGCATCACCGGTGATGTTTAAGAAGACATCATCCATGTTGGCTTTGACTATTTCAAAAGAGGCAATGTATGCTTCGTATTGTTTGACTAAGTTTATGCCTTCAAACGGATTTTTAAGGGGGATATGAATGAGGGCTGCTTTTTGATGGTAGGGGATATTGTCTTTTTTTAATGCCTTTATAAGGCCCGCTTTAGGAAATATTTTCAGGGTATCATCTGCGTAGTTTTTACGTAAATTATCCGCTGAATCTTCGGCTTTGATGGTGCCATTATGTAAAATAATTACATGATCGGCATCAAGTACTTCTTCCATATAATGGGTGGTTAAGAGGATGGTCATATTGTTTTGGTCTTTTAAGGTTAAGATGAGGTTCCAAATGTCTTTTCGGCTTTTTGGGTCAAGACCGGTGGTTGGTTCATCTAACATGAGTAAGGTAGGGTTGTGTAATAAGGCGCGGGCAATGTCAGCTTTGCGTTTTTGTCCGCCGGATAGGGTGTTAAAGGGTTGGTGCAAGAAACTGTTAAAATGAATGAGGCTGTCTAAGTATTTAATGGTCGTTTCAAAGGTAGGTTTGTCCATGTTGTAAAACGCACGGCGAATGTTGAGGTTTTCATATACGGTTAGTAGTGGGTCTAAGGTGGTGTATTGAAACACCACACCAATGCTACGTCTGATGGCATCATCATCTTGGTCTAGGGTGTGTCCGTTGATGATGACATCGCCTTCATCTTTTTGAAGTAAAGTAGCAAGCATTTCAATGGTGGTGCTTTTGCCAGCGCCGTTAGGCCCAAGCAAAGCAAAAAAGGCGTTTTCTTTGACTTGAAAAGAGATGTGTTTTACGGCATGAATCGTGCCGTAGTGTTTTGATAAATTGGTTACGCTAATCATAGTTGGCTCCTTTTTATAGTATTGGGGTGAATATGCTTAATAACCCTTCAAAAAGCCGGGTTAAAATGAACCGCTTGTTCCATGTGGCTTGATTGAGTTGTTCTGAATCTTGTTTGTCTAAGATAAAATGATCGACAACATCTGTGACAGCTTGGTCTGTGAGAAGTGCGGTAATTTCAAAGTCAATGACAGCTGAACGGTTATCTAGATTATAGGATCCCACACTGGCGATTTTATCGTCAACGATGAGGATTTTTGCATGACAAAACCCTTTGGTGTAGCGGTACACATTGATGCCGTGGTTAAGTAAAACAGACGCATAAAATTTGGTGACATTGTAGACGAGGCGTTTGTCTGGTTTGCCGGGGATAATGATTTCAACATCAACACCGCTTTGTTTGGCAACGATTAACGCGGTTAACATTTCTTGATCTATGGCCATATAAGGGGTCATGATACGGATGGATGTTTCGGCGTTCATAATCATTTTTAAGTAGACGTTTCTAATGTGTGCTTCGTTTGAGTCTGGGCCAGATTGAAGGACTTGGGTAATGCCTTGGCTAAAAACGCGATAAGATGGATAGTAGATTGCATCGGTGATGAAGGTGTTGGTGTTATAGTAGTAGTCTTTAAAAAAGATGGCGGTGAGCGATTTGACGGCTTCGCCTTCTAGTTTAACTTGCGTATCTCTAAAATAGTAGTCATAGGCGATAGAGTTGTCGTATTCATCAGCTAAGTTCATGCCGCCTGTGAACCCGATTTTGCCATCAATAACAACAATTTTACGGTGGTTACGGTAGTTGATACGGGTATTGAATAAGGGAAAATAAATGGGATCATTAATGATGAAATCGACGGCGCTTTGTTTTAAGCGTTTTTTCATTTTGCGGGATAACCGTGATAACCCGAAGGCATCACCGATGAGTTTAACAATAACACCAGAATCAGCTTTTTGCATAAGTAACTCTAATATTTCTTTGCCTCTTGTGTCGTCTTTGATAATATAAAATTCCATTAAGATAAAGGTGTTTGCGTTTTTAAGGGTTTTTATTAGTTCTGGGAAAAAGGTTTCACCGTTTTTATAAATGGTTGCTTTTGTGGTGTTGGTAAAGGGTTGGTGATAAGAAATTTTATGGGCGCTGTGAAAGATGCGTTTTAAGACGCTGTCGTCGGTATCTAAATCGATGTCTCCTTCGCTTGCGCGGGTTTCTTTGGTGATGTATTTATCTGAATGGATTAATGGGCGGTTTTTATAGCGTTTGCTTTTTTTAAAGCCGCGGCCAAAGGTTAAAAACAAGATGAGGCCGACAAGGGGTTCAAAAGCGAGTAATAAAAGCCACGGAAGTTTTTGTGTCGGGCTTTCACTCCTTAAGGTTACAGAAAGCCATACGATAATAACAAGTATGAGAAAAAGGGTTCTATATAAGAACCCAACGACTTGTGTGAGGTTATGCCGGGTGCTGACAAAGCTAAATAGTGCTTCGAGTCCGAAACGTAAGAGTAGGGCGGTTGTAATGAGTAGTAAGACAAATACAATTTTGCGGATGTTTTTTTCCATAGTGTCCCTCTTTTATTCTGTGGTGTTAAGTATCTGAGATGACAGTGTCAATGGTTTGAATCTCATCTTGTGTCAACGTGTTAATCGGGTCTTTTTGGATGGCGTGAATGGTGGTGTCGATGGTTTTTGTGTAGCGATCGATATCGTCTTTTAAAATGGCGTTGCGTTCGTTTTCATAACGGGTTTTTTCTTTATCACGCATCTCTAAAGTGTGTTTTAAGGTTTCTTCTTCTTGATCTTTTTTAGCGAAACACGCGTCTTTTTCTTGACGTTTTTCATCAGTTAGGGTTTTTAGGTTTTGAGCGTATTCGCGTTCGATTTTTTCGATAATATGGGTCAATCTACGGTGTTCTTTTTGATGCTGGTGTTCGATGTCTTTGTCTGTTGCTTCTTTGGTTTCTTGAATAGATGATAAGGTGTCTTTTAGGTCTTCTTTAAATGATTCTATTTGTTGTTGGAAGGTTTTTAGGGTGTTTTCATTTTTAGTGGTGGCGATGTAATTTTTCTCATCGCGTGTTTTTGTGATGTTAGCTTCTTGATGTTCTTGCGTGGTGAGTCTTGTGCTTTTATAGTGTTCTGCTTTTTCAATGGTTTCATCTTTTCGTTGGAGTTGGAAAGTATTAAAAAGATCGGCGCTGTGTTTGATTTCATAATACATGTCATCATAAATTGCGTGGGTTTTGCTGGTGGTATCTTTGACCATGTTAATGGCTGATTCGGTTTGGTCTTTAATATGCATAAGAAGGGTGTCGGCTTCTTCTATTGAGTGCATTTTAAAGGTTTTAATGTGTTCAATGATGGTTTCGTAGATGGTGCGTTGTTGGGCGAGTTCGCGTTTTTTGATGGCGACGGCTTGGTCATGGGATGCTTGTTTTTCTTGCAGGGTTGCTTTGAGTTTTTTGATACGTTGTTTATCTTTTTTTGGATCTAGGGCTTCGATTTTTTCTAAGTCGGTGTTGCGTTCTAAGGCTTGTTTGTTGGTGAGGTCTTTGATGATTTTGTCATGTTCTGTGGTGATGCTTTTTAACGCACTTTGGTAAATGGTGACTTCTGCTTTATAGGTTGTTTCGATGTCTTCGATGATGGTATCGTGCATTACTTCTGCTTGTTTTAACATGGTGGTATAAAGTTCTATTTGATGGGTTTTAAATGCTTTAGCGATGCTGTTGATGCTTGGGTTGTAGGCTTTGGTGACATCGCTTTTTAATGCGGTGTAGTTTCTTGCGTGCATGTAGTAGTGATTAATTAGCGAGGTCTCTTTGTTCATGTCTTCTTTGATGCGGTCACGTTTTAGGTTGATGTTTGCAAGGGCGAGTGAATATTGGTAATTGTTGGTTGTTTTGGTTTGTTCAAAGTCGAGGTTTGCAAGATCAATATCGAGTTCTGTGTTTTTGATGTCTGTGTAAATTTTATATTCTTTGGTTTTCGATTTACGCTTTGCGGTAAGGGCATTGGTTTCTAGGTCTAATGTTGTTTTGGCGTCGTTTTGTTCAATGCGTTCGTTTGGGTTAATAAGGTTTGTGTTTTTGTCGTTTAATAACCGGGCTTCTTCTAAGGTTTGATTAAAGTTGATGAGTTGAATATCGTAATCAATATTTTTGGTGTTTTTTAAGTAGGTATGGTTGGCTTCGGTTTTTAAGTGTTCGAGGTTTAATCTATTGGTTTGGATTAAATCGTTGGTTTTAATGGTTTGGCGTTTTATTAGTGCTTCTCTTAGGTCTAATAAAAACTGTTCTTTGGCTTTGGCGATGGTGGTGTTGTGTTTTTGAATGGTGTGGTCTTTGTCTTTGATGTATGGATCAAGTTCGTTTTGTTGGGTTTCTTTCAAGGTTTTTAAGGTGTCTTCTTTGTCTTTTTTAGCTTGTTTGATTTCTTTATTAAAGCGGCTGGCTTCCGCTTTGTCGTTAATTTTTTCTTTTTCATTTTTGAATTTTGTTTTTTTGGCGATTTGTGCGTCAAATTGTGTGGTGGTTTTTTCTAGGGCACTGGCGTGTTCTTTTTTGAGGTTTTCGATGTCTTCATCTAGTGGTTTTATGGCATCTTCTTTTGATTTTAGTAGGGTTTCTAAGGTTTTCGTAAAGGTGGTTTTTAGGGTGGTGATGGTGGTGTTTATTTTGTTTAATGCTTTGGTATTTTTTTCTTTGACTTGGTCGAGTTCATGAGAAAAAGCGAGGTCTTTTTGTTTGGCCTCATTGTCGATTTTGGCGAGTTCTATTTCGGTTTCTTTTTCTAGTTGGATGGTATGTTCGTAAAATCGCTTTGTTGCATCTTCGATGGTTTTGTCGTGTTGGGCTTGGATACGTTTGTAGGTATCTTCGGTATTTTTTAAGGCAATTTGGTAATCTGATTTTATTTTTTCTTCTTTAAGCTGACAGGTGTTCAAGGTTTTTTGATGGTCAGCATCGAGTGCTTTCAGTGCGGTTTTGGTGTTTTTTTCTAAGGTTTGTCGTTCTTTATTGAACTCATCAAGGGTTGTTTGATGGGTTGTTTCTAGGGATTTTATATGGGCTTTGTGGGTATCCTTAATCTTTTTTAGGGTTTCGTCATGTTGGGCGATGGTGTTTGCTAAATTATCTTTAATGGTTGTGTTGTTTTGTGTGAATGTGTCGTGGAATGTCTGGATGGTATCGTGCGTTTCTTTATGGCGCGTTAAGACTGTGTCATAAAGCGCTTTGAGTGTATTTACATTTGGTATATGCTTCATATGTATCTCCCCCTTAGGTTTATTGTATCATTTTTTTAGGGTTTGTCATGTATTATAAAAGAAAAGACGCTTTTATTAAGCGTCTTCGGTCTCGGGCATGAATCCTACAATTTTATCGATAAGACGCATTGTGCCGCCGACATAGACATCGGTGACAGTGTCCTGAGTTAGGTTTATTTTAGCGTTGATGAGGGATGGTTTATAAAGCGCGTAGCCTTGTTCGAAGGTGAAGGTAGTTTGATCTTTGAGTAGATATTTGTTTAAGTAACATGCTAGGGCACCAGATGCGGTTCCTGTGGCGCTTTCTTCGGCGATGCCGACCATGGGAATAAAGTTTCTTCCTTGGGCATCATTGCCCTCTTTGGTTTCTAAGGTATAGATATATAGTCCCGTTGCATCGACGGTTTGAGCAAGGGTTTTAATGGCATCGATATCTAAGTCTAGGTTGTGGAGTATATCAAGAGATTTTACACCCATAAAGATTTCTTTGATTCCGGTCGTGACGACTTGGATTGGGGCATCAATCATGTCTTCTTCTGGGATCCCTAGTTTCTTTGTGATGGTGGCTTTATCGATGATATCTAAAAATTTTGGTTTTTTGAGTTGCATGACAACTTGGGTCGGCTCAATATAGACATCTAATATGCCTTCGTTGGTTTCGATGGTGTAGTGGGTTTTATCGAGCATGTCTAAGTTGCGCATCAAGTTGAAGGTGGCGATGGTGGCGTGTCCACATAGTGGGACTTCTACGGTTGGGCTAAAGTAGCGTAGTTTATAATCGGCTTTGGTGCTTGGAAATACAAATGCGGTTTCAGAAAAGTTGACGCGTTTTGCGATAGATAGCATTTGTGAATCATCGATACGTGTTGCATCTAAAACAACCCCGGCTTCATTGCCGCCTGAGTTTTTATTAGGAAATGCGCTTGTTCTATATAGTGTTAAGCTCATAAGATGTCCTCCTTCTTAAGGTGTAGATATTATTATATCATAAAGAATTGGTGTTTTTAAACGTTTTTTTATGTGCTATACTATTCTAAAGGAGAGAACGCGATGAAAAATAGGGTTTATAATTTTGAGATTGAACGCTTATATATTGTCGTATTAAGTTTTTTAAGTGTGCTTTTAAGTGCGTTCTTTTTTATTGATACTGCCTATCCTGCGGTGCTTAATCCAGCGCTTGGTTTTGCGTTTGGGTTTATAATTTTATTTGATAGTAAAGCTTATATACCCGTTTTTTTAGGTAGTATTTTAGGTTATATAGTGATTTTTGTTTTTGGTGTGCGGTTGCCATTTATTGATGGTGCGTTAATTAGTGTGGCATATGTGATTATTATGTTTATCCAAATTCAAATGGCAAGAACCTTGTCTATTTATTTTCATCTTTATAATTTTTTACATACTGTCACGGTGAAGCAGGTGCTTTTAAATATCGTTTTGTTGCTTTTTATAAGTACTCTTGGGGCGATGGTTTTGGCAGTTTTTTATCTCGGTATTGACTCGCTTGCGGATCATTATTTCATGAGTGTGGTATATGCTTTGTTTGGCAATGTATTCGGTATGATTTTGTTTACGATTCCTACCGTATGGGCGTATGACGAAAGACAAGCACATCCAATGACATATCATAAAGAAACAAGGGTTTATATGGGCATAACGATTGTTAGTTATTTGCTTGTTACGACGCTTTTGATTAGTGATGATGTATTACTATCTTTTGAGACGGATTTTTATTTTATTTTGCTGTTTTATTTGATTATTGCGATGATTTTTTCTTATCGGTTAATTATGTTGTTTACCGTGTCTTTTTTAGTGATTGCAGGCTCGTATGTGGCATTTCGAGTCGATGATGCGTCACAGTTTTATTTTATGATCACGTATGTATCGTTTGCGACATTTGGGACGATTTTGTCTTTTGTGATCAAGCATATCATTTTTGTAAAGCGTGAACAAATTCGCGATATTGCAAAAAAGAATCAAACGGTTGATCGTTTAATTACAGATATTTATGAACTATTGACATTTTCAAGTACGTTTATTGAAACGCCGTCAAATAGAGATTATTTATCCCATATTGAGAAAACCTTGCAGATTGCGATGCGGTTGGTTCATGATGCGAAAAGCGGCTATTGTTATATTGAAGACGAAGGCAATATTAAGGTGGTAGCATCACCAACCTATGACAGTGATACCATTCCTTATTTATATGATGCCCATGTTTTATTTACTAAGACTGAGGACGATGTGGTCATTTATGAAGACATTGGGGCTGCCTTGCAAAGGCAGTACGGTAAAAATTATGGCCTGTTAATGGAGATTGCTTATCCGGTTAAATCACGGGCGATGTTAAAGTTTAATTATAAAAAGCATGATACGTTTGTGGTTGTCATTGATAAATTTATTAATCAAGGGCCATTTACCGCTGATCAAACTGGGTATCTTAAACAATTTGTTTCGCTTGTTAATATTTTGTTTACGCGAAGTTATTATCAAGCGCATAATTTAAGTTTAAAAGATGAAATTGTGCTTCAGTTTGTGCGTAGCCTTGATTTGTTTGATGCGTATACCAAAGGGCATAGTGAAGATGTGGCGTATTTTGTTAATGCGATAACTGAAGAGCTTGCGTTACCTGAAGCTGAACGACAAAATTATTACTGGGCGGGAATTTTACATGATGTTGGTAAAGTCGGTGTGTCTAGTGATATCTTAAACAAGCCAAGTAAGTTGACTGATGAAGAGTATGAGATTGTCAAGGCGCATGCAATGTATGGCTATAATGTGCTTAAGCAATCGGAGAATCTACAAGTTATTGCCCGGTTTGTTAAACACCATCATGAATGGTGGAATGGCAGCGGTTATCCTGATGGGCTTAAAATGCATGACATTCCGCTTGGGTCACAAATTATTGCGGTAAGCGATATGATCTCGACTATGGCAACAAAACGGGCGTATCGTGATGTACAATCACAAGAACAGATTGTCAATGAGTTGCGTGCGTATAAAGGGATACAGTTTGCGCCGAAGATTGTTGATATTGCGCTGATGTTAATTGAAGAACGACAGATTTTACATAAACGGTATCCTGAACAATTTTAATAACATCCCGAATCTCATTTGTGAGATTCGGGATGTTTTATGCTTTGTATACAGATTCACCGTGAATGTAGGTTTCTAAAACGCTGGTGGTTAGTAATGATTTAGGGTTGGTATAATCGATACCACTGATGATAATAAAATCGGCTTTATGGCCTTTTTTTATTGCGCCAACAGTATTTTCTTTATAAGCGAAATAGGCTGGGACGGTGGTGTAAGCAGCGATGGCATTTTGTAAGGTAAAAGCTTCTTCTATGAGGTGTGGTTCTACATCAGGATGTTTGATAGATTGACGCGTGATGGCGCAATATAAATTTAAAAATGGGTTGACGGGTTCAACCGGGGCATCGGTTGAAATGGTGGTAACGACGCCTTGGTCGGCCATTGTTTTAAAAAGATAGGCGTCGTTTTTACGCTCACCTAAGGCGTCATCTAAAATAACGATGTCTGAGTTGATAAAAATTGGTTGTGTTTGGGCGCCGATGTTTAGTGCCGCCATACGGTCGATTTGATCTCGGCGTGCGAGTTGTGCATGGATGATAGAATGTCTTCTGTTTTTACGTTTTTCTTCTGGAATGGCTTCGATGGTATTGATGATGTCTTCGATCATTTGATCGCCAATCGCGTGTATAGCAACATCCATACCATGATCGTTGGCTTTGTTTATGAAGGCGGTAAGGGTATCATCAGAAAATACTTTTATTCCGGTTTGATTAGAATCATTATAGGGCGTACTCATATAAGCGCTTCTAGCGCCAAGGGATCCATCAGCTAAAAGTTTGAGGGGACCAAGTGTGTAACGATTATAGGTTTTTTTTACGTAGCCTTTATCGATAAAGCGTTGGAAGTTATCGAGATTAGGGATGTTGGCTTGTTCTAAGACGTTAATTTTTAAATCGCCTGCGTCATCTAGTTCTTTAAAGGCAGTTAAAATGTGCTCGAATTCAACATCATACATTGAAAAATCATCGCTACCAATTGAGGTGATGCCTTGAGATAATAGGTAGTCTTGGGCGTTGAGGATTTCTGATTTGAGTTGGTTTTTACTTGGTTTTGGTAAGATGTTGGTAATAAAGTGAATGGCATCTTCTTTAAAGATTCCGGTATCTAAGTCATAACTGTTAGGATCACTTGGAAGTGGACCGTTCGCTTTGGCTTGGTGGATGGCCACATCATTCACAACAATCATGTGACCGCATACGCGGTAGAAAATAATGGGTTTATCGTGACTTATCTCGTTTAGGGCGGTTTTTGTCAGGGATTCGTTTGTTTGAAATTGTGATTCGTGGAATCCACGTCCTAATATAATCGTCTGGGGATGGGATTTTGCGTCGTTGATAAGTGCGTTGATGGTGGTGTATTGAGATAGGTCCATCCATGACATAATTTTTCCAAGCCCGAGCATATGCATGTGCGAATCATGGAAACCCGGTAAGACGGCATGATCATTTAAATCAATAATTTTATCGATGGGTTGGTTTAAAATATGGTGTTTTGACCCGACGTGGGTAAATGTGTCATTTTCAACAATAAAAGCGTTGTGGCGCGGGTTTAAGAGTTTTGCGTTAATGTATGCAATTTTCATTATATCACCTTAGTTTTTTCTTTTATTATAGCATAAAAAAAGTGCTTCACGGGTGTGAAGCACTTATCTTATTTGTTTGATGAATCAACCATGAGTTTTACCATTTGGTTAGAAAACTCAACTGGGTCATCAATGTCGAAGCCTTCGATTAGGAGGGCTTGATGATAAAGTAAACTTGCGTAGTCTTTGATTTTGTTTTTGTCTTTTTCATGGATGGTTTTGAGCGCATTAAAGAGGTCATGATGCGGATTGATTTCTAAGATGCGGTCGGCTTTAATTTGTTGGCTTTGGGGCATTTGTTTTAAGATTTTTTCCATCTCTAAACTTAGACCCTCTCCGCTGATTAGACAAACAGGTGCGTCTTTAAGACGACCAGATAGTTTGACGTCTTTAACTTTACCATCTAATGCTTTTTTGATGGCTTTTAGTAAGCTTTTATGTGTCTTTTCTTCTTGTTTAATATCTTCTTTTTTGGTCTCATCGAGTAAGTCTTCATCCGATTGTTTAAGTGATTTAAATGGGATGTCTTCGTAGCTATTTAATACTTGGACCATAAATTCATCGATTTCATCGGTAAAGAGCAAGACTTCGTAGTCTTTATCTTTTACTGCTTCCATTTGAGGTTGGTTGAGAATTTGTGCGCGGGTTTTTCCTGTAGCGTAATAGATGGCTTTTTGGTCATCTGGTTTGCGTTCGATATAGTCATTTAAGGTTATGTAGTCTTCTGATTTGTTGGTGGTGAACATGATGAGGTCTTTAAGAAAATCTTTTTTGGCACCAAAGTTATCATAGATACCGTATTTAATGTTGTTGCCGAAGGCTTTATAGAAGGTGATGTATTTATCACGATCGTTTTTCAGCATTTTTTCGAGTTCGCTTTTGATTTTCTTTTCAACGTGGGCAGCGATTTTTTTAAGTTGACGGTCGTGTTGTAACATTTCACGTGATAAGTTCAGTGAAAGGTCAGCACTATCGACAAGCCCTTTAACAAATCTGAAGTAATCAGGAATAAGGTCTTTATTTTTATCTTGGATGAATACGCCTTTTGAGTAAAGCTGTAATCCTTTTTCATATGAGTCAGTATAGAAGTTTTGCGGGGCACTTTGGGGGATGAAAAGCAGTGCGGTGTAGGTAAGCATGCCTTCGACTTTGGTGTGGATGACATGGAGCGGGTCTTCAAAGGCATTGAACTTATGTTTATAGAAGGTATTAAGGTCTTCGTCTTTGACCTCGTTTTTTGGTTTTTTCCATAATGGAATACGTGAGTTTAAGGTTTTTAATGTTTCTTCTTTATTGCCGTCTTCATCTTCTTCTTCGGTGAACATTTGAATCGGATAGCGAACATAATCGCTATATTTTTTAACGAGGGTTTTAATTTTATTGTCGTCTAGATATTCTGAATAGTTGGTTTCTTCTTCTTCGTTATCCGCTCTTAGATGCAAGGTAATAATGGTTCCTGTATCTTCTTTTTTTGTTGGTTCAATTTGGTAGGTTGATTCGCCTTTTGATACCCATTTATACCCAGTATCTGCGTAGGGTGATTTGGTTAAAATGGTGACTTTATCGGCAACCATAAACGCCGAATAAAACCCTACCCCAAATTGTCCAATAATGTCTAGGTCTTCTTTTTTTTCTAGTTTCTCTAAGAAGGTTTTTGACCCGCTTTCAGCGATGGTTCCGAGGTTGTTGATGAGTTCTTCTTCAGTTAACCCAATCCCGTTGTCTTCGATGGATAATGTGCGGTTTTTTTCATCTGGTGTGATTAAAATATTGTAGCCATCTGCGGCCTTGACTTGATCGTCTGTGAGTGATAAAAATGCCCGCTTATCAATCGCATCGCTTGCGTTTGAGATCAGTTCTCTTAAGAAGATGTCTTTGTGGGTGTAGATAGAGTTGATCATTAAGTTTAATAATTTTTGTGATTCGGTTTTAAATTTTTTGGTTTTTGCCATAGTATATTCCTCCATTCCACTATTGATTTTAGGCAATATTGTGCGTGTTGTCAAGTAGTATGACTAAATGCCATTTTAAAAATAGGGAATGGTTTTGTTGGATAATATCGCATCATACATTTGCATCAATCTTTGCGTGTCATAGATTGGGGATTTTGTATGTAGATTTTTTATATAATGCATTACGTCGCGCTGGGTTTGAGGATTGATGCTGATGATGGTTTTATAAGGTGGCGGCTGTTCTTGAAAGTAAAAGATGACAATCTCTGATGGATGAATGAGGAGTACGGTGGGCGGGGTGTGAGAGATGAGTAAGTCACTGTTGTGCGCACAAGCTTTTAATAGGCTTTGGTAGGTGATGTATTGTCTGTATTTTAGCGTGTTTTTTACGAGGTGCGAAAATGGTGTTTTGTAGATGGCAAAAAACTGTGTGTTTTTATACCGCCTTGCGTGTTTTAGATAGTGGATGGTGGTTGCGCTGATGTATAGCATTGCTAGGGTGGTTGAACAAATAATGCTTATTGGGTGAGAACACATCATCCCAATACTTATGATGATTATGGTAATCATGATGGATTGGTGTAATGGTGTTGGTGGGGTCATAGTATCACGTCCTTATAAGTAGTGTACTAAGAACCTAAAAAAAAAGAAGGCGTTGGACGCCTTCGTCAATTATTTGCCAGTTTGTCTATCCTTATAAAGCCTATAACGTTTGTAGTGAATAAATTTGGTGTAGGTAAAAAACTGGGTCATTAGGAAGTAAAATATTATGAGAATGTAGGTGATAAGACTTGTGGTGGCATCTGCTGGTTTATATAGTGGATAGTTTAGTAAAAGGTAAAAGCTGGTGATGGTGGTGGTGAGGTAGTAGAGTTTATATTTTACGGTATTTAATGTGGTGTTGGTTTCATCAAATGGCATCACTTTTTTTTCGGTTTGATTACATAGTGATAAAATGATCATCGTGCCGTAAAGAAAGAAATTAATCATAAAGATGATGGTATGCGTCATTTGAGTTGTGGCGTCTTTTGTTTGCGTAAAATACGATCCCATGATAAAGAATACGATAAACATGAACCAAAGGTAGATCATGATGTCAAAGCCTTTATCTTTTTTAAATGTTTTTATGTCGTTGGGGTGTTCAAAAAATAAGTATTCGTTGTCATTAAGATGAAAGGTTTTTTCTGCACGGTGGGGTTTGATGATAAAGCTGATGGTTTTTTGGATGAGTAGTGTTAATAAGAAGAAGACAAAAAGCAATAAGGAAAAATCGCTTTGTGTGAGACTATAGATAATTGCCCCGATGCTTGCGATAACAAAGAGTAAAATATCTTTATACGTTGGGCCTTTAATAAACGGGAGTTTTACTGTGTACGTTCGGTTGTTGTCTTTTTCGATATCATCTTTTAAGTTTAGTAAGCTACTGAGATTAATGTTGTAGTAATCTGCAAGACGCGCTAGGGTGTCTTGATTGATGTTGCGTCTACCGGTTTCGTACTTTGATATTGTTGACGGATCAAGATGGAGGTCTTTCCCAACATGTTTTAAGGTAAGGCCTTTGTCTTCTCGTAATTGTTTTAACTTTTTACCGATTGTCTTATCCATAAAGTCACCTCGGGTTTCATTATATCATATTTATTTTTATTTTATCCCAATAAAAATGGAACCTCAGTTGTTTAAGGAGTGAAAAGAAAAGAGGAGGAATATAAAATGAAAAAATTAGTTGGAATGATGATGTTTGTATTCATAGGTGTTGGTTTGTTTGCATGTAGTACTCAAGGTGTGGAAGCATCAAGCGATACGTATCTAATGGTCGAAATAAACCCAGCGATTGAATTCATCTTAGATGAAGACGACGAGGTGGTTAGTTACGCTGCACTAAACGACGATGCAGAAACGGTGTTGGCAGCAAATGCTGATGTAGAATTTGAAGACATGCTTGTTGATGATGCCATTGAACTTTGGTTACAACTCGCAACTGAGGCTGGATTCTTAGATGCAACTCGTGAAGATAACGTAGTTACTTTAACGGTTGTAAATGATGATGAAG
>CAYNAA010000006.1:0-9706 GCA_964395055.1 uncultured Candidatus Izemoplasmatales bacterium
GGGGAATTTGGGGTGTAGAACGAGACTCGAACTCGCAACTACGTGGGCCACAACCACGTGCTTTACCATTAAGCTACCTACACCATTGTTTCTTTAAACGGGCACTCTATTACACTATTTGTTTCTTTTCGTGTTTCCAATATCTTTCTGTAGACACCCCGCGTCACTGGATTCGAAGTATTTTCCAAATCGTATATAATACGACAATCAGGTTTAGGTCTATTACTAAACCATTTAGATTGTTGGCAGTATTTACATGACATATTGAATTTCTATATAAAAATATAAAACACTATCAAGCCAATTGGAAATAAAAATACCCAATCGGAACAGTATTTGAGTTTTAATAAATTACTATCTATTTAGAGGTATTGAAATACTTATACCAATCGGCCATGGTTGACATAAAATTTTTCTGCATTTCTGCAGAATAACTTTCAAAAAGCTTATTCATAAACTCTTGTTGCTTTTCACCGGGTATAAACAATTCTTTATATTCCTCCGGAGTAATATCAATCTGTATTTTCATAAATTTCCTCTCACTTGTGATTTAAAAACCATGATAACAGAATCATCAACCGCTGTCAAATCACAACTTTCTTTAATGCTTCCACAAAATCATGTTCTAATTTCCCCGCAGCAACCTGTTTTTGAAGATATTCTATCGCTTCTGAATTAGAAAAAACTCTATTGTATGGCCTAATAGACGTTAAAGCATCATATATATCGACAACCGTAACCATTTTTGCTTCAGTAGATATTTCTTCTCCCTTTAATCCGTAGGGATATCCTGATCCGTCTATAAATTCATGATGCTGTAAAACAATATTGCATAATATTTCTGGCTTGATTATAGTATCTACATTAGAAATATTTTCTTTTATTTTATTATATCCTAAAATAGGATGTTGTTGGACTATATTTCTTTCCTCGGGGCTTAATTTATCTGGTTTAGTCAGTATAGTATCATCAATGTAAACTTTTCCAATATCATGAAAGTAACCATATAATGATATTAACTCTACATCTAGTTCAGATAAATCATGTTTTATCTTAACTTGTTTGCCTATTTCCTTTAAGAATATAGGAACTCTTGAACCATGAATATAAGTAAATAAATCTTTACTTGTTAAACTATTATTTAATAAAGTGCTTAACTGATTAAAATATTTTTTTGACCTTGCGGTATATATTAAAGACATTGGAATATAATACTATATGTTATTGTATTATTTATTAAATTAATGCCATTTTTTGGTAATAAATTCATGGAACTGTTGAGCGTTGTTAATTCCATTGTTCTTTAAAGAATTAACTAATCTAGCTACTCGTTCTCGATCAATTGTCCTAGTATTATGTATATCGTTTTTAAAAACTGAAATAAAATCATCCGAATGCCATTTAGCATCATCAAGAATTCTTTTAGCCTCTTTACTTAGCTCGCTTTTATTTTTCTTTTTTAGAAGCTCCATATACGGAGATAAATAATTTCTCCTAGGAATATTAGGATATCGGTCTTGTTTTTCAATTTTCTTGTCCGCTAAATTAACTGCCTTTGCAGTATTTTGTATTTTCCACGCTTTAGCATCATTATAATAAAAAACTGGAATAGATTGCCGTTTAGCAGATATTAACAATTGGCGTATTGTTTTATGTTGCACATCATCAACGCGTTCAGGATTTGAATAAACATGAATAGAAGTAATATACTTTGAAGCATTTTCTATAATAGGTTTATCAGAATATATGCGATCTTCGCTTTCACTACGGGGATCAACTAATCGAAAAGATCTACCCCAATAATCTACAGGCTTTCCTGAGTGCCTCTGAGCCAGTTTTCTGCCATCTAAGTTGATCATCACTGCTGAACTACCAATACTGGCGTGATAGCGCCCTGTGACGGTCCTAGTGGTGCTAAGATAATATAACTTTTCTTTGGATTGTGCAGCCCGGTCTGCATCAGTCCCAAAGGCAGTGGTTAATTTAAATTGATCACTTTCCAAAATACCTAACGCGGCTCTTGGACTCGTGTAATGGAATAGCTTATCGCTAATACCTTCTAACAAGGATGAAATATGCATAAATTATAAAAATAATTATCTATAATTATTTATGATCTCACCCATTATTCTTTTTTATTATTATGGATTTCAATTTCGCCCAAACCACTTAAATAGCCTTGAATGATATTACTCATGGCAGATTCACCTAATCCTCCAACAGGCTGCTCACTATCTTTGTTTTGCATAAAAGCAATTCTATGTGGTCTGGAAGTGTATAAATTTTCTCCCATATCAAATATTAATTTGCTAATTTGATTTGCTAACTCTCTATCAGATAATTTCATGATAATTTTTGCTCTTTTTTAGTTTTTCTGCTGCGACTAATGCCTTAGAAGATATTTCTAACTGATCTTTTAATATCTTAACTTGTTTACGCTTTCTATACTCAAAAGAAATTAACGCTTCTTCTATGGTCGGACACGCCCAACGCTTTTTGGCTTTTTCTAATACAAACTTTTTTTCACCGACACCCAAGTTTATCCAGACTCCACATGCAGTTTTTTTAATCACTTTATATTCTTCTAATTTTAATTTTACAGAACACAATTCTAAAAAATAACTATCAAATTTTATATTATATGTTACTGATTCTGAAAAACGATACCAATATGTGCCATCGTTTACATTATCTTTACCGGGAATTTTAATATTATTCTTCATTAACTAGCCTTTCAAGCTCTTCTCGCAAAATATTATTACATAATTCATTTAAAGTAATATCTTGTTCATGTGCAATCATACATAAAGCAAGTAACTCATCTTCTGGTAAATCAATTGAAATTTCATCATCTAAACAGTATTCTGGAATATCATATTTTTCATTATTGAAAATAGCCTTACCAAGATTAAGAATTTCACTAGATTTTTCTATTTGGTAAACTTTCATATCTTCATAAAGAGAAGAAACATCTACATTTTTTTCGCGCTTTTCCCGCAAATAACTCTCTCTACTATTAGGGGCTACCCATAGAAAAGCATTGTTGTTCTTATAATCATAAACTTCCATAAAATATACGAACTGCGTAAATGTATCAAATATAATAGATAAAGAATATCTTTCTTCTCCAAAACTACAATCATTAGAATCTAAAAATCTAGCGCGTGGTCCAAAACACCGCCATTGATAAGCATCGCCTCCCGTGATTTCATAATTAATTGTTGCCATGAATTCCTTCAAAGAAATAGCATTGCGACTTTCATTTTCATCCTTAAGGGGACTCAAGTCCTCTAAATCAACAAACATAGCAGTATTTTCCATTTGTGTTTTTCCTTTTTTAATCTCATGTATTTAAAAATCGTATCTCTTATCCCAAGTTTCCTGAGAAACATTACCATTGGACTGAAGATTTTCAGCCCGTTTTTCCCATTCTTGAAGGCGTTCACGCATTCGCTGAGTGCGCAAGTTATCATCTGAATCTTCTAGTGCTGCCAGTAATTCCGCATTGAAATCATTATTCGTTTCTTGCTTCATTTTCGTTCCTTCTGTTGTATTGATAGTCAAGTGCTTGCTGAACCCACTCAATCGGGCAATGATCAAACAGCCAGTTATCAATTTCCGTTGGGAAATTACTAATCGGACAAGGATATCCAAATTTTTCATTGGGTCTACGATATAGATAACGAACAGCTTCTGGATTATTAGATAGTAGCCAGTTACTGAGTTCATCCCACTGCTCGGGCATGCCGTAAATTTTATCAATCGCCGCCATCAATCACTCTCGACATGGTCCAGTAGTTGCTCTACATCGTGTGCTAGCTGAACATAACCATCCCCTCTAACAGTCTCTGCCCAGCAACGTAGTGCTGGCCACGAATTCGGATCACCCACTTCAAGGACGATTGCGAAATCTCCTTTCAAGGGCTTCCCGTCACAACGTTCGACATAGTATTTTTGTTTGATGCCTTCTATCTTATTATTCATTTCTTCTATTCTCCATGATTGTTCAGTGCCACTACTCATTTAAATTCTTCTTTGTGATTATGATTATGTAAACATAATAGAGCAAAGATTAACTAATGTCAACAATCCTTTTTCTCTTTAATGCTTCTTCTAATATATCTTTTGCTATTTCGAGAATTTGATCTTTGGTCAAATTATGTTCATATTCTATATACTGAACACCATCACCACTTATTTTAATAACCCTTTCAGAATATTCTTCCCGTATTTTATACTTGACTAAAAAATCTAATAAGTCAGATATTTTTTCTTTATTATTTGAACTTCTCTCTAATAACATTTTTAACTTTAAATATTTCTAGACATTACTTCATTCAAAACATTCTTAACCTGTATTTCCTTAGCATACTCGTATGCCGGAATAATAGAATCTTTTGTATAATTTTCTAAATCTTTCAACATTTGATCTAACTTAAGAACAAAGTCAATGCTTGCATGACATCCTATGTGCTTGTCATTACTAAAAATATATCTTTTAATCACTTCAGCATATTCAATAACAGTATAATTAAAAGAATATATATCAATCCCATCTATTCTTATGACATAACTCTTCCTATGCGTTGTACTATACCAAGTATATTCCGTGGTGTTAGTTTTTTGAAAAATATAAACTCTACTATAAAAACCTATCATACGATCATAACGTTTATACAATTTTGTTAAAAAATTATACCTCTCCCTCAATGTCTTAACATCGGCGGGATCTTCAAATAATCTGGCATTCTTTGATTTTAATTCATATGAAAAATCCATACTGTCAAAGATTTTATTACGTATTCTTGCAGAAAATTCTTCCACACTATTAACCGTCGGTAATTTATTAATATAATCAATAGCTTCTGCAACTAATTCTTCATAACTCAATTTCTTAAACACATTAAATCCTTTTTTATTTTAAAAACCATATAAGTTAAGGGCACCTGTTATCAATAATATCCCATTGGGCATTTCATTATAACTTTACCATCTTCCAAATATTTTAGTAAACATTATTTCTCATTCTTTTTAAGTAAATAGAAATTCTCATCCGCCTGCTGTGCTATAGCAATTTCTGCATCCTCAGTCAAACCTGTTTCTTGTACATTACGAAGCAATTCAAGATTGTCATCTAATGTCTTTGCCAGTTCAGCATTCTGTTCGCGCAGGCGCTCGTTCTCAGTCGATAACATGTCAATATATACCAACGAGCGGGTGTATTGCTGCTTGTGTGGCGCAACTCGCCGATGCATTTGTTCGGCTGCTCTTCGAATCTTAGCCACTTTCGATAAGTCATACGCACTCATCACTCACTCCTCCGCCCTTTCGGCGTAGGTTAGTCGTTCGGTATTTCGCGCCGATGCAAGCCACGCGGCTTCGGCAACCCGTCTCGCGTGTTCTTCCATATCCTGTCCCGGCTCTGGGCGCATACCAGCCCCCACGCAATCCCACCAATACTCAAAATCCACCACACTTACCCTCCGCGCTTTCGGCGCTGTTAACAGGTGGTTTGGGGCGGGGCATCCAGTAAGTTGGATAATAGCCAACGTTCATGTAATATTCAGAAAGTGGCGTACCGTTAATTTCCCAGCACTCAAAATGCTCCGACCAATTTGCATCACACGCTCTAAATTCGCAATCGGCGGCTTTTATCCACAAATCAACAAGAGTTCCGTCTTTAGGTGCCGTCTCAATTGGTTGCCATTTATCCATCATTCATTCTCCACTTTTTTATACACAATTCTTGGATACGGTTGCGAAAAAATATTTTTACAATGTCCACAATGATCACATTTATGAGGATATTGCGGAGGGTTAGTTGCTAAATATGAATCCCCCTCTTGTTGCATTTTGCCGATACCACATTCATTACATATCTTATCGACAATAAATGTTTTTACTTCCGTTTCTCGCTCATTCATCATTTATCTGCCTCCTCGTTTTCGATGCGGGAAAGTGTTGTGCGTACTAAATTAATTACATACTTTGGCGGATTAACTGAGACTATAAAATGTTCTGCTTCCTTCAGCGCCTCCACCAGCATCGCTTTTTCTTTTTCGCTTTTCGCGATTTCGCTGTGGAGTTTTTCAATCTCTGCGTGGAAACTATCTTCTTTAGCCAGCAGAGCCGCGTTCTCTGCCTTCAGCCGCTCGATGTTTGCAATTTCCGCCAACACTGTGGCGGTGGGCGATAGTCTTTCACTCATCATTTTCTTTTCCTCCCGCACTTTCGGCGCGGTGCTTTGCCAGCAGATCACCGATACGCTCCATTAATTTATCTTCGAACCATGCGCGTGTTGCCATGCTTGTGTCACCGACAACATATCCAGACCATTCGTAAAGATCGTCAAGAGCCTCCACCAGCGCCGCGTTCTGCTTGTGCAACTGCCGCACCATGCCCATGTGCTCGCTCAACGAATCTCGGCAAGCTTCCAGCTTCGACTCCAGTTCCTTAATGCGGACAGTCGCTTTGCCGTAATCTCGAATGAGCTTCATACCGTATTGCTCTGCGTCTTCCGCTGCGCGTTGTGCGTCTTCCGCCGCGCTTTGCATATTTTCAATTGCTTCAGTCAAAGTCATCACCCTCCTCCTTCCGCACTCTCTGCGCGAGCTATTGCCTCTTGGGCAATGAACCCTCCATCGCGATCAAGTTCACGACGAGCTATATCGCCTTCGTGACTTATCTTTCGACACAAAGAAGCTCGTTTCTCGTACCACTGCAACGCATTCACCAGCATCGCGTTCTGTTCTTTCACAATATCAGCACGAATATATTCAGTATTTTCTCCATTCCAAGCATCTTCTAGACTAGATACCCAAGAATCAAATAGATTAGATGCCCATATTCTTTTTGGCATAGGATTCATAGCATGTCTCCATCTTTAGTGTTATTCTCCGGTGGTGGCGGTAGGGGCATCCAGTGGGATGGATTTATTGTTTCTCTATCCCAACCAACAACCCAACATTCAAATTCATCATCCCACTCAATGTTTTCACGGAACCAACGCTTTCCTTCAAAGAATGCACCTAAAATTTCTGTGCCGTCCTTTGGTGCTGTTTCGATTGTCTGCCACCCATTCATGGTTTGTTCTCCACGCTCTCACACTCTTCTAAAACGGCTCGCGCTTGGTCAGCTAAAAAGTCATCACAGGAATTACCTGCATATCTTACAACTGCTTTAGCAAACTTTTTAAGTTCAACGTTCTGTTTGCGCAGGCGTATGTTTTCATTGGTTAGGCCCTGTATCTGTAAGTTAGTTAGATAGTCACCTTCTTGCATTACTTTTCTCCTTCGTGCTCTCGGTGTGCTTTAGTGCCTTTTCTTTGCTGATGCGGTGTACTGCCTGCACCAAGTCATGCTCTGTTGCTTCAAGTTCTGCCTCAGTCGCCTCTGCGATTACAGAACGGTCACATAACCACTCAGCGGGGGCTTCGAGATATTGAGGTTCAGTATTTTCAAATATAGACAGTGCAAAGATCATTCCGTTTGCCATGCCATGCATATATGGATCGAAATTCCAGTTGCCATTTCTGCATTGGATTTCGGTCAATTCCTTTAGCGTTTTCAATGCGGCTTTAAAGTCTTTCTCATTCATCGCCCTTCTCCGCTTGCTCATCCAGCCAAGTATCCAATGCTTCGTATGTTTTGCCCCCGATCTGCTGTACGCGATCATCAGACACAATAGTAGATACTGCTTCGTAGCCCAATGTACCACCTATAATCAGTGCGGCATCTTTAGATGTAGGCACGAAGAGAACAATAGACAATCCGACAACTAATACAGCGACAGCCGGTTTCAATGATTTTTTGAACCCTTCCCACTCGTTCCACGTGTTCATTTCTAACAAGAAAACAAGACTGCCCACTAGAATATAACAGCCTAGAACAAAAGATGTGGCCATGGCCATACCATGAATCATGTCAAGTCTCGTGAATATATAAAGCAAGATTGCTACCGTTGTCGTGCTCATGGAGTTGCCTTTGCTTCTAGCGACTTCATGATCGCAGCAACTTCGATCAGTTCGTCAACAGTCAGATCTCCGTAAATGATCTCCGTGACTGCAAGATCGCCATTCAAGTCCCTCTCGAATATAACTGCACTTCCGTTAACTTCAATCCTGCCCGTCTCTATGTATACAAGGTTATTATTCATTGTCATTCTCCATTCTAGTGATTGCAACACCCACCGCGCTCTCGGTGCAAGGCGGCGTCCACCCCATGTCAATTAACGCCTGCCGCATAACCTTTTCTGTCAAATCAATCTCTGCTCGATACACGCGATCAGTAAACCCATTCGACCATATAACTTCGGCTCTGTCTGCATCGAACACGCGGTATGAAGCGGATACTTTTATTGTTGGGTCAATCATTTCCGTTGCCCTCCGCGCTTTCGGCGCTGTTACCCGGACGAGGCTCAAGCATTTCGTTTTCGCTGAACCCGGCTTTTTCAAATTTGCTTGAGCCAATGGCGTACCATTCTTCTTCGCACATGCACGGCTCGGCCTCGAACCAATACCAAGTTCCGTCTATTTCGTGTGCCAACCAATTCGCCCACTCAGGCGCGTCTTTCCAGTCAGGTTTCATCTCAAAGCCTTTTTCTCTCTCATTGTTTTCCATAAAGTTTACATCCTTTTCAAATTTAACCATAATAATATCAAACCAATTAATCAATGTCAAGAATTATTCAAAATTAAATGTCCGTATTTTTTATTCTACTTTCCATTCGGCTTCTATCAAATTTTTCTTTCTTCTTAGTAATATTTTTTATAAACCGGTTAACCCCCCAACGAGTCATGAAAACTTTATATTCTATAGACCACCCGTTATCGTCCTTAAGATGTACTACATACACTGGGAAAAAACACTCTTTGGCAACATCAACTTTAATATTATCAAGCCTACGCAATACTTCCTTTTCTTTATCAATATAAACAATTTTCATAATATTTCTCCATCTAAACCAACGAGAGGTCTTTCATTTTGATTGTTTTCATCATCTATTTCCTATTAGAGTGTATTAACTTTTTGTAAAGAACAAAGCACATCCAAGCCCGTACATTGCGCCTAGCGGAAGCGCAAGAATAGTCGGCGCTCCTGCGAGTATCATTAAAACGGTAAGAAATGGAATTCCCATAAACAACGCTCCATACGCTTTACTTGGCCGCAGTGTCATCAATTACTACCTTTGTTGTGTCATCATCACAAATATAAAAAGTCTTATCTCCATGACGCATCATCAAACTCTTACCCACACCTTTCCCAACCAAAAACACCGATAGTGTTTTATTGGGCAATCCTTCTCGATTAATATTATTCATCATCGATAAATCAAACGGAATACGTTCATCCGCATCAGACTTCTCTGCAATACTTTCCATAAAGCTTATATCCTTTTTTAGTTAAACATTATAATATCAAACCAATTAATCAATGTCAAGCATTATTCAAAATTAAATGTCCATATTTTTTCTTCTACCGCTTCATTAAATTCAATAGGTTCTTTATCAGTTTGCATAATTCGATCTCCTATTTTTAGCCATACTACCATAAAGAATACTCAACAGTCAATAAATAATCCATACAATTTAAAAAAGTTAAATGAATATTTCCGACATTATTAAAATTATAGAAGATTATAAAGGATTGCATACCGCACCATCAAAAGAAAATGGCGACCCCCTACATAATGTCACCCAAAATGCCTA
>CAYNAA010000006.1:9806-12099 GCA_964395055.1 uncultured Candidatus Izemoplasmatales bacterium
CCGCACCATCAAAAGAAAATGGCGACCCCCTACATAATGTCACCCAAAATGCCTATCCAGATGATATCTACACCCTAGACAATAATACAGCAGCACGATACTATGGTCACGGAATTCCAGAAGATACACAATCAATAGCAATTATACAACAATATAAAAATAAACCCCATACCCCCGTAAAAATATACAGAGCAGTCCCAAAATATTTTAATAATAACGAACAAGAAACCACAAAATTAAAAACATTAATCAATTATTATAACAATTTCGGGTTCTTTCCAGTCAACAATCCAATAATTAACAAATACCAAGAGGAATTATCCGATCAAAAAATTGAATATGATGAAAAAATTAAAATAATTTATAATAATATTATGAAAAAGATAGAAAAAGATAAATCAGAAAAAATTAAAATAGGAATAAATCCTCATGATTGGGTCACAATTAATAAACAATATGCTATCAATCATGGGAAAAGTGCATTAAATAATAATTATAAAATATTATCAAAAACAGTTAAAGCAAAAGATATCTATACTAATGGGGATTCTATTCATGAATGGGGATATGATCCTTAACATGCTATGAATTAGAACTACTTAAAACCTTAGAACCCAGATTGCGAATATAACAGTTAAATAAATGAAAATCAAAAGAAGTAATCACTGTCAACCCCATAGATTAAATAAACAGTTAACTAAATCATTAACTAAACAGTTAAGCATTGATTAAGTCTCTCCCTATAGAACATATAAACAATAACCCCTTACGCATGCGTTAGAGGTTTTTTATTTTTAAAGGAATATATTCAGAAAGTTATAATTAGGTGCATAGATTATAAGTATTTTATGTAAAAATTACCACAATATACCACAAAAATCCACCAACATTGAAATTATGTTGCTTTTATACCACACTATTTGTAGCATTTATACCACAATTCAGTATATCATGTTAAAGACCATGATGCCTAACCCGCACTGTGAAACACTTTTTAAAATTATTCAGAAAGTTTGTCACTTTCCTAAGTCCTTGTAATTGTTGAAAAACTTTTTTATGGTATGAAGTTTTTCCCTATAGGACTTATCATTTTCATATTTTAGATTTTGGCCCCCACCTTTAGAGAGTTTTGACTGTGCTTTATTCTTATTGTTATTGACAGTCGCGACTCTCTTGTAAGGTGAAAGCACTATGGACACTATACCATAGTGAGAATGATAATGCAAATGATTCTTATTGTCAAATGATAATCATTCTCATTCAAATTTTCAAATCGTAATGCAACTGATAATCGTTATCATTCTCATTTAGCGATTTCAGATTGTTACTTTTATCATATCAAATTTTTTTCCTATTGTCAAGCATTATTTTTTGTGAGAATAAAGATAGTAGTGATAATCATTCTCATTTAGGATTTTCGATTTACTATTCTGCCATCATCGTATCATGGTTTGTTTATTATGTCAACTATTGACATTCTTTTGATAGTATGGTAAAGGTCACTTAGAATTTTCAAATAGTAGTTGACAGTTGGATATTGGTATGGTAAAGGGCACTTGAACTTAGTTGACATATAGTAAGGAGTTTGGTATAGTGATGGAAAGATAAGGAGAAAATTTATGAGCGAATTTTTTGCGGGTATAGTGGTGGGTATTTTGATGAGTTTGATTTTTTTGATAGATCCATCAAATAATCCTAGTTCTGAAGAGGTATGTATTCAAGATGTTCGTCATTATATGGTGCGCGATGTTGATCATGATCGTGATGTTATTATGATACGTCTTGTATCTTTAGATGAGCCGTGTTAGTATATTTGAAACTAATGGAGAAGTGTTATGCGTTATTTTAAGATTGACAAGACTACTTATCGTGCTAACACAGGCGGGTATGATCCTGAAGATGAATGGTCTCGGGATTCTACTGTGGAAAGCCATAATATTCATGGTTTGATTGAGGTTGGTAAAAATGCATATTATGATGTATGTATTGCTGGCGAAGGTGACACGTTTTATTTACTGTATGGAATTTATGGTACAGGTGATAGTTTTGGGGTAGACGAAGGACGATTTGAAGAGGTATCGTTGCATCGTGATATAGACATTGCTCGTGAAAATAAGAAGCGTTTAGAAGTTCATGAGCGTTCACAGGATATTAACAGTTCTTTAGAAATAGGTTGGACTGTTACACTGTTGAATGATGATGGTAGTGAGTTCACTTATAGCCCCCCATGGTTAGGATATTTTGAAGTTTTGACGAATATTGATATTGAAAAAGTGTCGATTACGAAGGTGGA
>CAYNAA010000006.1:12199-57894 GCA_964395055.1 uncultured Candidatus Izemoplasmatales bacterium
TTGAAAGAATTTGTTGAGTCACAGTTGATGGGTACGCCGTTGAAACAGGATACCAGTCGCCCATGGAGTGGTTCTTTTTCTGTTCGTCATGAAGTTGCATACTGGCGCAAGGCTAACGCTATTCATTCTTGGTTTGTTGAGAATGTTCAAGACGGTCGTGATGAATGTCAAATGTCTCGCGTTCCTTCTTATGCAATGAAAGAGTTGATTACTGCCTGTTCACAGGTGTTGACTTTGTTGAATCCTTTTTTTAAGGAAGCATATGATGAAGATGGTTGGAATGGGGATATTTTTATTCCATCGGGTGTTGAAGATAGTGTTAAAGAAATTTTGATGCCTGTAAGCGGTTTCTTTTTTGGTTCAACTGATATTAATATGTATTTTTATGATACGGTTCGATATACTCATGATCGTTTGACAGAAGTTTTGGAATGGGTTGAAGCTGAAGCCAAAGAGAAACGGTTTTGGGAAATTTATTATCGGTCAAGCTGGTAGTAGTTGACATATGGTTCAGGGTTTGCTAGTATAGGAACCCTGAACACTTACCTTAATAATAGAGGAAATGAAATGAGAATGTTCTCCGTAATTTGTCCGGTAACCAAGCATCCGCTATTTACTTTGGACTCTTGTTCAGTACAAAAAATGTATGAACTGTGTTATATTCTTCGTACTACTTTCCAGAGTGGTAAGGAGGGTTACAGGGTGATTGAGGGAGTTACAGTAGACTTTTCTTATCATAATCGCCGCTGTTCTGTATATCTCCGTGAAGGCTATGTGATTATTCCTGATTAAGGATAGTATATGCACCCACATGAGATACAAGACATTATCAAAGATCATCCGGACGTAAATAAGTTAGGTAAAGTGCTTGCTTATTTGGCTACGGTAAATTATAATCTAGGGTATAGGGCTGCTGTTAAATGTCAACCTATATTTAAAGTTTCAAAAGATAATTCATAATTATCAATTCATTTAGACGAAATGATTCGTAAAGGCTATGTGGTGATTTCAATATGAGTTTGCTAGACGATGCTATCAGAAAAGATTTCAAATGTTCTGACATTGTGGACGCTCAGATGATGTTTCAATGGATCAAGACTGGAAAGGTGACTAGGTTATCTTTTGAGAAATGGCTTGCACATTATGCTAAAGAGTATTACAATGAACGAAGTTATAATGAGGCCATCGCCGGGAGCTTTCATGAGTAATTTTGGAAAAAGTCCATTGGATCATGCCCTACATATCAGGTATGTTAATTCTATCTGGTCACACGGGGGAAATGGCACTGCTGGAATTGTTCAACTGTATGATACTATCACAGATGAACATAAATTTTATTGGGGTGCTGGTTTTGGTGGTAACGACGAATGGAAAGATATTGTGCATCTTTCTAACTATGGTCACAAGCTTCCTGCTGAGATTGTTAGAAATTGGTTGAACGCATCTGGCAATCCGTTTGATGAAGCATACTTTAAGGATGATGAATCGTGATTAATATTAGTTGTTTGGTGATAGGTCACTATTATGCTGGGAAGAAGCCAGATGGTGAAATATCGATTGCTCAGTGGGATGGTGAAGATTTTATTATTAGTACCGCACCCTCGGATAATGAAGAATGGGGCCATCGTTTCTATGCACATCCACAGCAAACCGGGTATGATGTAGACTATGGTCATGTGTTTGTTCCATATGAGGATTACACTTTGAAAGCACAGGAGGAATATGCTAATGGAGAAGGTTAAAGTAGAAGGAATGTCTGGTTATCGTGAAACGGTATTATGGTTGATGGAAAGGGGATGTAACCCTAGTGCATACAACCGTGGGTCTAACCTGAAACGGTTTCACGTGAACAAGGCTGGTAACTATTGGGCGGATGCGGAAACTCTCCCGGAAGCCTGTGAAGAAGCTGTAAATAATTGGATTGAGGCTGGGATGCCTGAGGCTTAAGGAGAATTATAATGCCATTACTTGAAACATTACCTGAAGCCCTTGAACATGCTATTGAGATTGAATATCTCGGGAAACGGTTAATTGTGGTGGATCGTAATTTAGATACATCAGCGGAAGAGATTGATCAATACGTCTCTGTAATCGGTCGTTATGGGCAGGATGGTCTTTGGATTGAATGGGACATTAGTTTACTGGAATTAAAAGATGATCTACATTTGAAGGTGTATCATCCTACAAGAATTAATTTTAGTCATGGTGAGTAATTTTTTTGCATTCTTGACAATCTTTTCAGCTTTGGTTATACTGTTATCTGAGGTTAATCACAAACCGGAGAAATTAAATGTTGAAGACGATTAATGATTTTATTGATAAGGACCGAACCAAAGTTAATATCACCATGAAGCATGGTGCTGAGTTTTTGGGTGCTGACCTGCTGACAGATATCGCAGACGGTGCGTTGGGGTTTGTTCATGAAGGTGGCGCTAGAATCGTCAACCAAGAAGATGTTTTGTATTTTGATATTTACCTTGATGAGGATGAATAACAAGATGGAACTTCGTAGAGCTATTTTGGAAATGCTGTTTGTTATTGATAATCCTGATGTTGCTTCTTCACATGCTTCTACTTTGTTAGCTGCTTCCAATCAATTTATGTTCTGTAATGAAGTGCAGCAACGGTTGACTGAGCTTGAACGTTTTGTAGAGGCTAATCATGACAAGCCCGAAGTATTTCTTGAAATGGAATTTGAATCCGCGTTGGATTTTGATATGATGGACGTTTATTTGATGGACGTTTATTTGAGCGGAAAAGATGATTCATGCTTTGATGTCGTGATCCCTGTAATTCCTATACCGCCCAAAGCGATTTATCATACTACCGATCATATCAAACATGATGTAGAATATGCATTGTCTCAGTTTCTATTAGATGCGTTGAAAAGTACAGATGATAGAAATCTTCAACAATTTTTTCTTGAAGTTGCTATGGTGCATCCTTATTTTCTTGAAGTGACTAGGCGTGTCACCACGATCATTGACGCCATGTGGGCGAAGCATGGACTTTATGCACTTGAATCTAGGGAAGAGGTTATAAGTTATTTTTTCATAACAGCATTCCCCCTTTTGCAAAAAATGTTAGCTACGCGGGGTTGACAGCTTACTAGGGGTGAGCTACACTAGCTTTTCGTTAAATATTGAAACAGGAGTTGTTCAATGTCTTATCGCACAAAAAATCTTTTGTCTATTGGCAATGATGCCAAGACTGTAAAGGGTTTGAAGAAAGGTATTCTTACAGGTGTTATGTATCTTGCACCGAACACTATTAGCGGATATCAGGTTTGCCCTAATGCTAGTGAAGGTTGTATTGCAGCATGTTTGTATACTAGTGGTCATGGTCGTTTCACTAATATCCAAACTGCTCGCATCAATAAAACTAAATGGTTTTTTGAAGATCGTGAAACCTTCATGGAAACTTTAGTTAAGAATGTGGAGTCTCTTATTCGTAAGGCACATAAACTGAATCTTATTCCTGCTGTGCGCCCTAATGGTACTAGCGATATCGCATGGGAAAAGATTAAATGTGAGCGCAATGGCGTAACGTATAATTCCATCATTGAAGCATTCCCTGAGATTCAGTGGTATGATTACACTAAGATTCTTGGACGCAAAAAGGCATTGCGTTTGGACAACTATCATCTTACTTTCAGTCTTGCAGAGGATAACGATAAGGACGCGCTTGCAGCGTTAGAGCAGGGGTATAATCTTGCAGTGGTTATGCGCTTGGGACGCAATGATCCGAAGCCTGCAACATGGTCTGGTTATCCTGTAATTGATGGTGATGAGACTGATGTAAGATTTCTTGACCCAAAAGGTGGGACTGTGGTAGCATTGTTTGCTAAGGGTGATGCAATCAAGGATACTTCAGGATTCGTTCGTGATCCTAACATTGGCTTGAATAATTCGATTAATATACAAATAAAGGAAGCCGCATGAAACGAAAATTAATTTATTACCCCGAACAGATATTAGCTGCTGCCAGATATTTGCATAAGCATAACAAATATTCCAATATTCCAGCATTGCGTGATGTACAGCATTGGTATGATAGTATCCTTGATACTGCTGCAAATGCTGCGTTAAACAATAAAATATATATTTCTACTGTCGGTTATCTTATCACTGTTGACAGTGACAATGACACGGACTATTATGTAGATGTATTTGTTGAGCCGAACCTACCTGTAGAAGATAGTGTTTTTGAATATAAAACTATTGGAGAATAATTATGCCTAATTGGTGTCAAAATACATTGACCGTTGTGGCAACCCCAGAGCGAATCAAAGAGATAACTGAACAAGCTAGGGAGGGCACCCTGCTTAATTATATATGTCCCATGCCCGAAGCTTTGCGTATGACTGAAAAAGCTTTCTATGCTGATGATGAAAAGCAGGCTAAGTTAGATAAAAAGAGAGCCGAAAACATTAAGGAGTATGGCTTTCCATCGTGGTATGAATTTGCATTGTACCATTGGGGAACTAAATGGGATATTGGAGAAGCATCTATTTCAAATGAAACCGAAACTGAGGTTACAATGAACTTTGAAACTGCATGGTCGCCGCCTGTTGAAGCGTATGGTCAACTATCGGACATGGATGGTGTAGAATCTGTAATAGCAACATGGTTAGAAACGGGTAACTGTTATTGTGGGCAATATGTTGATGGCATGGTGGACGATGTAGATATTGAAGAATTTGATAAAGAATGGATTGATGATAATATACCTCCTCTAGTAATCGCAGAGTATGGAGCGGAGTTGGATGATTATAATGATTATCTAAATGAATAAAGTGAAGAGGAATAAAAATAAATAAAGTATGAAATAAAAGGGGATTTCCCCTTTTATTTTTAATTGTTTGGTGTCCTTTAGCATATGACCAAAGTAATGTCAAGGGTTGACAAAAAGATTATTTTCTGTATGATGTTGGGTTGTTGAGCGACAAAACAATTTTGCAAAAAGTGTTGACAGTGGTTAATCAGTTTGCTAGTATATGTCTTGTTCGCTAAACACAATTTCACAAACAAACCGGAGATTTAAATGAAACTGCATAGAGATACCCATGTCGCAACAGGTGAAGGTTTTGAATCTGTAGCTGACTTCAGTATTGAAATGAATGACAAAGCATTTACTGTTTTGTCGGATACCATCTATAAAGATAAGATTGGTAGCATCGTTCGTGAATTGTCATGTAATGCGTTTGATGCTCACGTAGAATCAGGTAATGCTGACAAGCCTTTTGATATCCATTTGCCTGATGCTTTTGAACCATACTTCATCATCCGTGATTATGGCTCGGGGATTAGTCCTAGTGATATCAAGAAAGTTTATACCAAGTATTTCGCTTCTACGAAAGATAGCAGCAATGATGTGGTAGGCGCATTTGGACTTGGTTCTAAGACACCTTTCGCTTATACTGATGCGTTCACTGTCATTAGCATCCATAAGGGTGTAAAGACGATGTACAACGCACATAAGTCGCGGGGGTTGCCAGCCATTGTTGCTTATGGCGAATCTGAGCCTACTGATGAGCCGGATGGTTTGGAAGTCAGGGTGTCAGTAGAAGCAATGGATTATAAGGCTTTTGCCAGTGCCGTAAAGCGCCAGTTGAAGTTTTTTTCTGTAAAGCCTAATATCTTGAATGGTGAGATTGAATGGGAGACATATACTCCTGTGCTGGAAGTGCCGGGGTTCACGTATTATACTGTTGATGGGGCCAAAGATAGGCAATACTACTATTATAATGCTCGAAAGGATTTGGTGACTACGGGCCTGTTTCTCAAGCAAGGGCCGGTGGGGTATCCCGTAGACTTTGATATGTTGGATCAGGTGTTGGATTCAAAAGGTCAAAGCAAATCTTCATTTTACGAATATCTAAAAACTACAGTTAATAATCATTATACCAATAAGGGTATTATCATTGATATGCCTATTGGGACAGTTGAAGTTACTGCATCACGTGAAGGTATTTCTTATAAAGATGCTACAGTACGCAATATCATGACCCGCTTGGATCAGATTGCAAAGGTAATTTCTAAGGAAGTATTGGTTAAGCTGGATGAGTCCTATAAAGAAAGCAATCTTGATTTTATTAAAATGTTGGAAGATTTGGATGGTTATTTCAAGCATTCGCTCTCTGCTGAACTAATGAACAAGCGTTATCCTAAATTTGATTTTAGGAATGAAAGTTATGGGGTGAAGGCATTTCTACGTGTTCCAAGCAAGCTGTTCACTCATGTAGATGTTCGTAAATATGATATTCAAAGTTATAGTCAGGCGCGCGTATCACAAAGTTACGTGTTGCAACCATCATTGATTGATTCAGGTGACGAGACGAAGGGTTATAAAGAATTTATTAGACTAAACCTTTCTGACATTTCTGGATGCTCTGATTATGAAGATAATGAGAATGTGGTCTATGTAAAAGATATTAACAACGGGTTTGTTGCTCGTTTGCAAGAATATAATAAAGGCACCCTTGCCATCTTGCTTGATTTGCCTGATGGTACTACGAAGGATGATGTTGCCAAGCATCTTGGCAGTGCATTCACTGTCAGGAATGTATCTGAGTTGCCTAAAGTTGTTAATGCCAACACTCGTAAGGCGCAGGGTGGACATAGCATTACAGGAGGTCGCCAGCGCCTGTGGTTTGAATTAAACAATAAGACGCTATCTGCCGTTCTTGATGCTGATAGAACGTGTTATGCTGCAAATTGTAAACAGGTGTTTGGTGAATCTTTTGAAGAAGCACCTAATGATAAGTATGCCTTTTTTAAGACATATAACAATAAAATTAATAAAGAAGATAATCTTGACTTCGCTGACAGCGTTAGTATGTGTCAACTTTTTTGTGATTGGCTACGTGAACAAGGATATAGTATTGTCGCCATTGCAGGTAGTATGACTAAAAAGGCAATTGATAGTGGTAAGTTTTCCTGTATTAACGAGTTGTGGGAAAAGTATGAAACAACGTTTAGGAATGAGGTTTGGTCGATTTTTATTGACACCATGACAACTAACTATTACGATGTTGTTTGCAATACTTATCTTACTCATTCTTGGCGTGGGCCGGTTCCCTTTACTAAGTATAATGAATTGTTTGATTTGTTGAATATTGTTAAGGATGATTCACTTAAAAATAAGGTGGAGAGGCTTACCGAATTGGGAAATAATAAGTTTAATACAATCAATCGTGCAATCTATGATATTATCAAGGATGACGATGATAAAAGAAACAAATTCACTCAGTTGCGTGATGCACTAGGTTCTCGCTATGAGTCCCATAATACCTTGGAAGGAACAGAAAGACTTTTGCGCGAGGCGGGTGTTAAATTGGAAATTGTGGGTTCTGAACTGCGTAATGAGTACATTAACTTGATTAAAGATAATGTGGATAAGATTGCTGCTGGGTGTCATATTACAGATATCGATTTTGAGAGGATTGATTTTGTAGACCCGTTCAGTAGGGAAAGTGATAAACTGAGTAATGATGAACTTAAAGAAGAATTGAAGAAAAAGTTGGGAGGGGGGGCTTGACAGCCCCCCTCCTTTAGAATATAATTACTATCGTGCATTGAAGCACACCATTTAAAACTTAGGAGATTAAAAAATGAGTCGTATTACCGGAAGTCTGATTACTGCACGAAATGCCAGCGTTGTTCTGGATGGAAAACCCCACGTTATTTCTAATACTTCGGGAATTTTTGAGCAAGTGCTGGAAGCAATCAGCAATAAGGATGCAGAAACACTTGAATCGCTCCTTAATCCTAAAGCTAATATTTCATTGGCTACTGAAGGTCGAATTAGCTATAATGGTCGTGATCTTCTTTTTAACGGTGAAGTGATCCACAATGCAATCAAAGACCGCTTGCATTTTCTGTGGAGTCGTGGGTTGAATTATGCTCCGCTGCTTCGCTTTCTGGATAATCTCATGGATAATCCTTCGTATCGAGCAGTGAATGAAACTTATGGATTCCTTGAAGCATGTAACCTTCCTATCACGGATGAAGGGCATTTCCTTGCGTATAAGATGGTTCGCCATGATTACATGGATATCTATACGGGCAGAATGTCTAACGCTGTTGGGACTGTGGTAGAAGTTACTCGTAATATGGTTGATGAGGATTCTAATCGTACTTGCTCCTATGGACTGCATTGTTGCTCACGTGAGTATCTGTTTTCCGGTTATAGTAGCTGGAATAGTGGTGGGCAAGATCGCATTCTTATTGTGAAAATTAATCCACGTGATGTAGTTGCTGTTCCGAGCGATTATAATAATTCCAAGATGCGCGTATGCCGCTACGAAGTGGTTGGTGAGTTGGAGCGTGATGATTTGAATCTTGGTGAGTTCTACACTGATCGTTTCCGCGCTGATCCTGATCCGATGGAAGATTGGGATGAGGATTCCAGCATCGAGGATGATTGGGATTTATCAGAAGATCATCTGGATAGCGATGATTGGGTTTTCACAGAAGATTATGAAGCGTGGAAGGCAGGTAATAGTGAATTGCACACGCCTGAGTCTGAACCCGAGCCTGAACCGGAACCCGAGCCTGTTACTACAGTGCCAGCAGGAATTAAGCTGAATGAAGGCAAGGTACGAGATATTCGCCTCCTGCTCCGTGACGGTGAAATGAGTATTGCAAACATTGCTCGCCTGTACACTGTTAATGAATCTACCATTCGCAAGATTCGTGATGGTTTGATTTGGACACACGTGGAAGATTAAACTCCGGTGGTGGTCAGGGATATGTTAATTACATTTAGTACCCTTGCATATCCCTGATCCCTTTATAAATAAATCTATATAAATAAATAAGGCAATGAATAAACTAGAGCAAAAATTATCTGATCTTACTAAACAACTAGCAGCAGCTAGAAGAGATAAAAACGAAGATTTGATTGAAGAATTAGAAGATGAGATTGCAGAAGTAGAATTTGATTTGGAAGAAGAATATTCAAATCGTTATTCTGACTTTGATGATTTAGATTGACAGAGTAAGTGGAGGCAGGATAGATTATGGTGTATGTGGTGTATGTGGGGTCTATCCTGTCCTCCTTTAATTTTAAAAACTCGCGCTTGTAGCTCAACTGGAAAGAGCAATGGACTTCTACTCCATTGGTTGTGGGTTCGAATCCTACCAAGCGCGCCAACTTTTATAAATAATATCAAACAAAAAAATAAAAGTAATGAAATTATTTGAAATTGCCAGCGCACTAAACCTAGGCTTATGGTTGACTCCCGCAGGGGAGTATATAAAAGTTCAAACTAATCATGTGGCAGACATAATTGCTAATCCCTCTAAATTTGGCGTAACTGATACCTTTATTAAAGAATTGTACGACAGACACGGTGAACCATTAGGTGTAGAAGGAAAAGTACGAGAAGAGTTAATAAAATTAATTCTTCAACGCGGTTGGGTTCGTATAAGAAATTATAAAAACCATTGGTCTGTTACAGTAGATAGACTATCTAATAAAGTGTCGGATAATATTCGCAATTGGGTTGACAGCTTCATAAAAGACGGTATAATAGGTAAATATGCAGATATCAAAGTGTATGAAGTCCAGAGAGACAGAATGAAAACTTTTGATGCTATTGATATCGTCTCAAAATTTGCTTTAGAGGAAGGGTATAAGATGATTACCGAAACCACCTTCGATAAAATTCCAGACATGGAACTTCTAACCGAAGTGAAATTAAGTCGGGTGTATAATATATTTAATAATCCCGAGTTTGCAGTTGGTATCATTAGTGCTTTTCGTGGTGATGCTGGTCGCACCCTTGAAATGAATGTTCGGGATAACCGAGCCTTGGCAACAGATTTGCGTAATGCAGGTTTTGGATATTCTTGGATTGATGGTGCATGGATTGAGAATCGTGGAACGGAACAAGAGAGACACGCTTCAGAAGTTTCTATTCTAGTTACCTCGGATGAAAAACGTCAAGACAAACTATTTAATATGCTCGTAAATGGTGCAAAGCAGTATAACCAAGATGCTTTTATTTTTCAACAAGCAGATGAAGATGCACCAGTTAAATTGTTCGATAAGAATGGTAAAGAATTGATGAGTTTCAATAATATTCGCATGGATCAAATTGCAGATAATTATTCGCGGCTGCGGTCTGGTGGCCATGCTGGTAGAAGTTTTGTATTTGAAGAAGTTAGAAGTCCAGTAGGCTTTTTTGGTAGAATGGCAGGACTGAAAGATAGTTGACATAGCTACTAAATAGCTGGTATAATAAAAAACAATAGGGGTGAGGCCGAATGGTTAGGCGACAGACTTTGAATCTGTTCTAAGTAGGTTCGATTCCTACCACCTCTGCCAAGTTTGACCCTAGCAAGAGTAAACGAGACAACTTGTGAATCGTTCACTGCTGGTAAAACCGATAAAATATCTTCTCAGATTTTGCAGTGTCGAAGGGTCAATTTGAAATTCATCCAAAATGGGATGATAGGTACAATAGCTTTCTTGTGAGTTTTTTGTACTGACCGTGAATTAACGCGGGTTCTTCACAAGATATGCTATGATTGCCCATCGGTCATAGAAGAATTCAAATGTTCCTTTTATGGGGATATAGGGTGGGCCATTTTTTTTTGACATATTTAAATAGATGTGTTAAAGGTCACTAAGCCTCAGTAGCTCAGGGGAAGAGCAGGGTCCTTACAAGGCTCATGTCGGTGGTTCGAATCCATCCTGAGGCACCAATATTTAATTGCAATTTCTTTCTCTTCTTGATATAATTAAGTCAGATAAAGAAATAATAACATTGAATCACAAGATATTAGCCGATTTTAAATTAGCGGTGAATGAGAGTTTAAGAAATTGCAAAGCTACTCGCGATTTTCAAACCAGTAGGGTTTATCAATATCATCATGATTTAAATGAAACCCCTATTAGCGTAAGAAAAGCCGAGAAAATAATACACCGTTTAGACCGATTATGGAATATTAAAACAGTGCAACTTTATCCTGAAGTGTGGGATAAAGACATTGGTTATGGTTGGACCTTATCCAAAAGAGGAGCCGCTATTCAATTACCCAGTACAATGCGTACAGTCTCTTATTTAATACACGAACATTCTCATGGTGTGGTAGAATCTTTCAGAACATATTTTAAGGAGTTCAATGGAATAAGGGAACCCGGCCACGGGCCATTGTTTTGTGGTGTTATGGCATTTAGTCTCCATTGGATAACAGGACAATCATATGTTGACATAGAGGCGGAGATGAGGTACTATTCTATTCGAGTTCTAGAAAAAGACGCTGTATTGAAATTCAAGAAAATTTTCAAGGGCCGTTAGCTCAGCGGTAGAGCAGGAGGCTTTTAACCTCTTGGTCGAAGGTTCGAATCCTTCACGGCCCACCAAATTAATCACGATGGAGTATTAATCATGAATGACATCAAGACTATTTACAATAAGATGCGAAATGGGGATAGTATAAGTACTCCTCAGTTAAAGCTCTTTGTAGAGCATATGGACAAGCTCGAAGAGCTTTTGATTCCACTGGGTACCGATTTTAATATTATTAGGACACATGTTATTATGCAAAAAAGAGCTGCAGAAAGCTTCTTGTTTCATCGGAGCCTACCTTGATTAGTTCAATTCTTCTCACAATGTTTACTCTGTTGATTACGTTTCAGGTTAAACATTTCATCATTGATTTCCTAGTTCAGTTTGAGCGCCCGGATGCTCGAAAAAAGTTTGATGCAGAGGGTTGGGTCTGGCCACTATTCAAGCATGCAAATGATCATGCAATGGCTAGCGCATTGATTGTGTCTACTTTTCTATATGCTGCAGAGATGTTCCCTTCTAGTGAATTTTTCGTACTTACTGCATTAGCGTATATATTTGACCTTACCGTCCATTTTACCATGGACAGAATTAAAGCCTCCCCCCACATGTTGGGAAAATACAAATATCCTGAAAAGAAATATTTCGTATCCCTAGCTGCGGATCAAGCAGTACACCACATAACTCACTATGTTATTATAATGGTAATTATGTGGACAACTTTCTCTCAATCACAAGGAGTGTGACATGAATACGCGTAACATTATTAAGATAAATGATAAAATCAATTTAGTGCAGATCTTCGATACTGATGAAGATGGAGCTTATGTGGCGGAATATCTAGAGATGGAATTCCACGAGCCATCATCGGGGACAGTTCACACTGTGGCATTCTCTAATATGGGAGTGAGCAGTGAGGACCTTAGGACTGCAGCGGACAAACTAGATGCTAACCGGTTCAACTATCATAAAAAATCCAATATGAACTCTTGACAACAGTAGTATTATGGGGTAGTATAACAACCATGAATACATTACTTGAAATTAACAACGCGATTTTAGGCCCCGCCATTGATTTCATTAAACTGGTGGGATGGAATAGTGAAACAGAAGAATTAAACCTTCTGGGAGTCATTTTGATTTTGCTCCTGTATGTTGTGACTTTTTTGTTTTATGCTATAATTATTGCAGTATTACCTGCCGCCATCTTTCTGTTTGTATTAGACACCTTTGTGTTTGAAGGGTCAGGCATTTGGTATGCTGCAAAGTGTAACATTTTCACTTTTCTAGAATGCTCAAGGTAGTCAACTATGTTAAAAATATGTGGGGACTTGCCTACTGAAAATATAGGGCTAGCATTATCGGGTGGGATTGATTCCATGTGTGTTGCTAATTTCTTACTGAAAGGCCGTAAACAGTTTACCGCATTTTATTTTAACCACGGGACTGTTCATGGTGAGAAAGCCGAGAAATTTGTTAGACGTTGGTGTAAAGACAATAAAGTTCCACTCGAAGTCGGATATCTTGAGGAAGAGGAATATAATGATCGCGTGTGGAAAGGTCCACAAGAGTATTTCCGCTTTGCTAGGCACTTGTTTTTTAATCAGTATCCAGACTATCATATCATCCTAGCGCACCATTTGGATGATGTTTTAGAGACTTGGTTGTTCAGCACTTTTAATGGAGAAAGTAAACTTATTCCGTATAAAGTGGGGAATTGTATTAGACCTTTCCTGTTAACCAAGAAAAGTAGCATTCGCGTTTATGCTGAGAGGCATGATGTAAAATGGATTGAAGATGAATCCAATGGAACAGTAGAGTATAACCGGAATCGTATCCGCCATAACATTGTTCCAGAGGTTGAGATTATCAACCCCGGTATCAGAAAGCGTATTGCGAGAATGATTAAAGATATGTATACTAGGTACGAGAAGGGCGAAGATGAATACTGGAAAGGATACTAAAAAAAATGAAAAAAGGGTTGACAAACGATATCTAATGAACTAGAATATATCTTAAGGATGGTTACAGCAATCTTATATTTCAATACGTGAAAAAAGCTCCATCCTGTTTCAAATTTTATATTAGGGATAGTTACAGCAAATACTTCAATTTCAATTTTAATGAAACTAAAAGACGCTATCCCGATAATACTTTAAAGATTGTAAGCAATCTTTATAAATTTCATCTAACAACGGAGAATGGAAAAAATGTCAACATTAGTACAAGCAATGGAGAAAGAAACTAACGGTACCTATACCCTAAACGGTATGCCGGTGAATAAGTCATCTTTGGACGCACATGTTGACCTGTTCTATTCATTTGGGGCAAATCGTAACAATCCAGACAATGTTATGAGTTTGTTTCAGAAAGCTTACCACTTGAATGAAGATTTGGCAGTGCGTATTGCACTATACGGTCGAGATATTCGAGGTGGTATGGGAGAGCGTGAACACTTCCGTAACATTTTACGCCATTTGGCTCAGTCGGGGGAATATTATACTGTTACTCAGTTGATTGAATTCGTTCCCATAGTAGGCCGTTGGGATGATCTGTTTGCTTTGGTAAACACGCCATTGGAATCTCAAGCCTTGAGCTTTTATGCTGAAGCATTGCGTTCTGGAAACGCTTTGGCAGCAAAATGGTGCCCGCGTGAAAAAAGTGCTAAATCTCATATTGCCAAGACTTTCCGCAAATTCATGGGACTATCAGAAAGACAGTATCGTAAGTTGCTAGTCTCATTGACCGATGTCATTGAATCTGATATGTGTGCTGGTAACTGGAACGAAATTGATTATAATCATGTTCCTAGTTTGGCTTCTATTCGCTATCAAAAAGCATTTCATCGCAATGACGGACCTCGCTATATGGATTACTTGAGTCGCGTGGAAAGCGGTGAAGCGAAGATCAACGCTGGGGCAGTGTACCCACATCAGGTGATTCAGTCAGTCAGGGATGAAGACTCTAGACGCGCTGCTGAGCAACAATGGAAAGCCTTGCCAGACTATATTCCTGAAGGAAAATCCTTCATCCCTATGGTGGATGTGTCTGGTTCTATGTATACGCCTGTTTCAAATGGTATAACTGCTCTTGATATATCTGTAGCATTAGGACTTTACTGTTCTATGAAGGCGAAAGGACCGTTTGAAGGAAAAATGTTAACTTTTAGCGGATCTCCCGAATGGATCGATGTTTCTGGAATGTCATTGTATAATGCAGTCAATACCACCGAGCGAGCGAACTGGGGGTTTAGTACAAACATTGAATCCGCGTACCGTTTGATATTGGATGCTGCTGTAAATAATAAAGTATCACAGTCTGATATGCCAGATTATTTAATTATCTTTTCAGACATGCAGTTTAATACTGCAACAAATAATCGCGGTATTTCAAAATCCATAGAACGTAGTTTTGAAAAAGCTGGATATGATATGCCAAGAATTGTATATTGGAATCTGGTAGACTATGGCCGAAATACTCATGTGACTTTCAATCAGGAGGGTTCGGCGCTGGTTTCAGGGTTCAGTCCTTCTACCATGAAGGCGGTTCTGTCAGATGTGGAATCTTTCACACCCATCAATGTGGTTCTGGAAACGGTAATGACTGATCGTTACGATTGGCAAAAAACCGCTTGAGTTCCGATTAGTGATGTGCTAGAATGTCCCTACCCTAAAAAGTAGGGACATTTAGTTTACTAAACAGTTGTCCGGAATACCGGAACAGTGACTAGAGCGGAGTATTAAATACATGAATAGGTATGACATAGATTCCCGTGGGTTGCCCTTTGTCTCTCCAGATGGGGTATGGGTAGATGCTGCCGAAGCGGAAAAACGCATCAACGAATTAGAAAGCCAAAAAACCGCACTGGTGGAGGAGCTAAAAGAAGCGGTAATTTCAATTAAAGAATTGCTGAATGACCTTACAATATGTAATGAATCTAATCCCGCCGATGATCAGTTGATCAGTTGGTGGGTTGGAGAACATGAACAGGTTATCGAGCATTCAGAAAAAGCACAAGACTCTATAGTGGATGAATGTAATGTATAGTAAATTAAACATAGGCCCATGGTATGCAACAAGGCCAGAACACGCTAATGGTTGGTGGCTCGTATCTAAAGATCCTTATGGTGAAGATTCAGTAGATGAAAGTGGTGATGGTGGATTCAATGAAGAAACTGCCTACTTTATAGCCGCTACTCCAGACGCCCTAGAAGCAACAAGAAAAGCATTACAGCTTGCTCGTGTAGCAAGTGATTGGAATCTTAATGAAGTAGAGGTTGACGGTGAGATGGTTAGTATTGATCAATTGATCGAAGAGTTTACCACTGTCTTAACTAGAATTATACCACCCAGCAAAGAGAACATTTAGAATTACATTGAAGTGAATGACAATTGCAGATAATGATTGACAAAGGACATAAATAGTGCAATAATAGTATTCACGGTTTCCACAAATAAGAATAAAGCTTTTATCTACCGTGAAAATGTCAATTGAGGGTATGGTGGAAAATCCCTCTAAGTTTTAAACGGGACCGTAGTTTAATTGGTCAAAACCCACGTCTCATAAACGTCGAGAGTACTGGTTCGAGTCCAGTCGGTCCCACCAATTTTTAGAAATATCCTACACCGTGTCAACATGAACGGATTAGCCCATGACCTTAAAAAGGTTCAAACAGAGAGAACGGGGTAAAGGGTAGGAAGGGTTGACAACCTTCCCGGTGTAGGATATACTTTACTTTATAATTTTTGGATAACATTATGAATTTAACTGATACAGAAAAAAGAAGTGCAGTCGTTCAAACTCTAACAAATGCAATTAAAGAGTTAGTGGCATATCGGGAAATGAATATAGCTAGGTCTTTGACCGATGAACTTAAAAAATATTTGAATAATGATAATGTAAAGGAATTTGATGGAATAGACGTTACTAACGCTGTTAACATGTATACTCAGGGCGGTGATAAGGTTGCAGCTATTAAAGAGTTACGTAGGTTAACAGGCTGCCAGTTGGCAACTGCCAAAAACTTTGTCGAATCATTTAAATAGAGAAGAATAGTCATGGGTGCATGTTTTGATTCACGTTTCGTTGAAGAAACTGATAAGCGAAAAGCTAGAATAATTTTTGAAAGTATGCAAGAAGAATGTCGATATGATAATGGACATTCTTACTCTGGTGGAATTGGAATGGCTCATGGTGTGACATTCACTGATAAAGAATTTGATGACCCTCAACAAGCTGATGATTGGATTGAAATGAATGCTCAAAAGTGGGGTCCAGCCCTTGCAGTAAGATGTAAAGGAAGGTGGCATCACAATAAAGAATTTGATGGCTGGGTTATTGGTGCAATTTGTGCATGTTGACATTTTTTCTTTAGTGTGTTACAATACTAAATATAATGACGTTGCCAACGTAGCTTAATTGGGAGAGCATTCGCCTTGATGCAATTGCTATACTTAAAGATATAAATAGATATATCTTATGTAGTAGCGATGATATGCCAAAGTCAGTTACCATTGTATGCTTGAATTGTAACAAAGAGCACTCGTTGAAAAATAAATATTCATCGAAGGGCAAATATTGTTCAAATAAGTGTCAAATGGAATATCAGTATAAAGAACGTATTAAAAATTGGAAGTTAGGGGGTAAAATAGATAGCAGACAACTTAGAAAATATTTGATAGAACAAAATGAATGTTGTTGGGAATGTGGTATAAAAGAGTGGAACGGTAAAGAAATTGTATTAGAGTTAGATCATATTGACGGTGACCATACCAACAGCGCGGAAAATAATTTAAGAATGTTGTGCCCTAACTGCCATTCCCAAACTGACACATATAAGAGCAAAAATTCAGGAAGGGGTAGGCATTATAGAAGAACTAGATACGCCGAAGGAAAAAGCTATTAGCCCGATTAGTTAAATTAGTATAACAAGGGATTTGTAACCCCTAGTCGGCGGAGCAGAACCGTCATCGGGCACCAGTTTAGCGCAGTGTACAATCAATGGAAGATGGCGAGGCTCATAACCTCTGCGGATATAGGTTCGAATCCTATCACTGCTACCAGATAGAGAGTGCATTGTATGTGATGCCTTATCTCACATACCCTAAGGAGGTGTCTGACGGTGAAAGACGCTAGTGCTAGTGCTGAAAGCAAAATAGGTCCATGTGGGGATACTAGCTACGGAACCCACCCAATTTTTTCCTCTTTTTAATTGACAATTCTTTTCGCATTTGTTATAATATCTGCACAATTAACTAACAGGAGAAATAGTAATGGGCACCAGAAGCATAATTAAATTTCAAGAAGATGGCAATGACATCTGTGCAATCTATCAACAGTTTGATGGTTATCCTGAATGTGTGGGTAACGCGTTGTTTAAGTTTTTGGATAACATTAGCATAGTTAATGGTATACGCTTAGGTGAAACTAAACGTGTAGCTAATGGTGTAGGTTGTCTAGCAGCCCAATTTATTGCTGAACATAAAAATGGTGCAGGTGGATTATATTTGACTATCCCTAAAGATGCTTGTCAACAATACAATTATAATGTTAATTGTAAGTATGTGGGTGAAGGATTGGATGCGGTTGAAGACATTGAAATAACTGTCAGCGAATACGAGGATGAATTGTTTAAGGGTAATTTAATGAACTTCGGACTTTTCATTGACAGTTACAATGATGAAGAAAACGAGGTTGGCATAACATTTATAAATAATTAAATATTATTAAATATATAAATAAAGTAATAATTTTTATAATGACTATTGCCCAAGTGGCGGAATATAGAAATTGCGGATATGCTGGAACTGGTAGACAACACGGGTTTAGATTCCGTGGCTCGAAAGAGCGTGTAGGTTCGAATCCTACTATCCGCACCAAATCAATATTGACTTTCTTATAAGCCTATGATATGATATATTATCTATCAATAGGAGAATAAGAATGTCCCGACAATTGCAATTATATCGCAATCTCTCTGCACTAGCAAATGATGAAGATTCGCCGTTCTTTCTTATAGAACATATAGGACCTTCAGATGGTGCTACGTATCATGTTTTTTCTTATCGCCTAGGATCATACCAAGACTTCTTACGCCCTGATGCTCTAGAGTGCAGAGGTCATATGTTTCGTATTGACAATGATGGGCCAGTTTTAGTATCTGCACCTTTTCCCAAATTTTTTAACCGTAATGAAAATCCTATGACCATGGATTTGGATTTTTCAATATCCAATGTTGACTACATTGCAAATAAAGAAGATGGGTCATTGATTACAACTTACCTAGATGCAAACGGTGATTTACAACTAAAATCAAAAACATCTTTGACTTCAACGATGGCGCAAGAATCTATGGAGTTACTGCCGACGATTAAAGCCCCTTTTGCACAGAGACCATTGCTGGATTACTGTCATGCTTTAGAAAATAGTGGACATACTGTTATCATGGAATATGTATCTCCTAAAAATAGAATTGTTTTACCTTATGCCAAATGTAATTTGGTTGTTCTAGGTGTTCGTAATCGAGATACTTTAGAAATGTGGAACTATGATGATTTTCGTTCCACGGGCTTGGATGAATATGCTGCCCCCAATGTTCTAAACTTCGTTTTAATGAAATACGATTGTACTTCAGATTTCGTAAATCAAATTCATGCTAGGAAGGGCATAGAAGGATATGTCATTAGACTTAAAGATGGGACAATGGTTAAATGTAAAACAGATGAATATGTATCGTTGCACCATGCTAAAGATTCTGTCACTTCACCCAGACGCCTTATGAATGTAATTTTAGAAGAGGCTTCAGATGATCTAAAACAGATGTTTGTAGATGATGAACAGGCTCTACGAGAAATTGAAAATATGGAATGTTTTGTAAGTGATACCGTTAACCATCTCGTAAAACCAGTAGATAATTTTTTCAGAGCTAACAAAGAGCTTGGACGCAAAGATTATGCAATTAAAGGTCAACAAGAACTTCGCAAGGATCAGTTTTCATTAGCTATGGCTCTTTACTCGGGTAAGCCAATAGATTATAAATCCTTTATTGCAAAGAATTATAAGGCTTATTTGGAAAATTATAAAAGCACTTTAGATAATGTAAAAGAAGAATAAAAAAAAGCCCCCATCATCGGGGGCTTTTTTTATATTAGTTTTTGTATTTAAGTGCTTTTAACAACGGGTGGTAGCTCTTCAATCAATCCTTCTACGACTTGCTGCAAGGTTTGTTCTTTATCCCCATCAGCAATAGCCTTGACTTCGGCAAACGCTTCTGCAAACAGCCAGTCTCTTTGCATTAACATTCTGTTCTGCCTCTCAAGTTCAGCGATACGGTTGCGGTAATCAGCTAGTGCTGCTCTGTCTGCCGGCGGAATAGGCGGTGTATGACGCTTAACAAGTGGTATTGGTGGTATTGGTGGGCATTCTGGCCGATCATACGGTACTTGCAAAGTGCATACTCTTGGCACCCGTGGATCGTTCTGGTTTGGGTTACATAAAATGCATGAAGCACACCCAATAAGCTTTCGAGGTGCGGCTTGGTGCAAGCACTTTCCGCGATCAAACATTCTACAATTAATATTTGGCTGCCATCCCATCACTCATCCTCCGTGCTTTTATTCTTACTTTTCTTAATCTGTTCGTCTGCTTGCTTGCACAACTCATCAAGCTCAGCAATGTGATCCAGTAGACCATCTACGTAAGCGATCCAATCGCCAGAATCTAGCTTCCACAGTTTATGGTAGTCGGTCATTAACTTTCGCAGGCTCTGTAGTTCTTGCTTATTCATTGTCGGCCTCCGCGCTTTCTCTTTGCTGATGTAGTATCGACGCACCCAGCGCCGCAACGTCTCATACAAATCGTCATTCTGCTCCAATAGCATATCGTTTTCTTTACTGATTAGATGTACCGTCTCCGTCAGTGCCGCGATCTGCTGTTCAAGTTTGTCGATATACACATCCTTTTCAATTAAACTCTTTACAGCAATTGCTTCCCTATTCGCCCATCCTTGGTCAATGCCATCATCAAGTCCATCATCGTAACCCTTTTGGTATTCCATTTCACTGATGTCAGTCTTACTCATTTTCCTCACCCTCTGTGCTTTCTTTAGGGGCTATTGCATCGTCAATTGCTTTGTGCAGTTCATTGTGTCGCGTGATAAATGCTATAGGTTGGAGTTCTTTTAGTAACTCCACCAGCGCCGCGTTCTGGCGCTTAAGCGCTTCGATGCGATTTAGGTAATACGTTTCAACCTCGCTCGCATGGTCGGCGTCATGACATTCTGGGCACTGCCCTTCTAATATCATCGCATCCCTTCCGCAACCACAAATACCTGCTTTAGCCTGTCTCCAATCTTTGTATGTACGTACGGGCTTACTCATAACTCATCATCTCCGCGCTACAAGTACTTGCTAAGCGTATCAGCAGCAATAGACAATTCATCGGATGCGACTTGACAATCGCCTTCCAAATCTTCTAGGTAGTAAATCAGTTCCCTGATATTGTCTCGATCTTTCATAATGCGCTGCTCAATTTTCTTGATGCGCGCCAGTATCTGTTTCTTAGTCATCAGTCACTTTCCTCCATGTTTTCGAATATACAATCTTAATAGGATTAAATTGTCATCACTCATTGTCAGTTTCCATTTCTTTATATTCAGACCAGTGTAAAATTTCAATTGTTGTTTTCATGAGTCTTTATCCAAAAAAATAGCTATCATTAAGCCACCAAAAAATGCACCGTACATTGCCCAATATGCCGGGTCTTCAATCACTGATGTAACCTCCAATACCATCCCACCTATCATGCAAATTATGGTCACAAAAAGGACAAATAATATTTTTTTCTCTATATTCATTGCTTAATTAACGAAGCTTAACATTAAATCGGGTTTCCATTTTCTGCAAAGCCTTTTCTGGTACGTCGTGAATACTATCGCTGCCATGGCGATTTTCAACAATCAAAGAATGTACAGTATAACCATGAATGTTTGCAAGATCAAAATAATCCTGCATTTCCTTTTCGGTAGTAAAGGTATTATGAACAACAATAAGCTCTACGGTGTTTCGCATACACGTTTCACAACGACTCCAGCATTCAGAATGCGCGGCATAGAGCTTGCTAGGATCAAAATTATATTCGCCAGTAAAATTATTAGTGAAATAATCATCTGCGGCCAACATTACCCCGCTGTTTGCGGTAAGCAATTCGGCCACGGTGGTCTTACCACTTCCCGGCAACCCTCTAAGCAAAATCAAAGTTTTCATTGATAAATTGTCCTAACTGTTTTGTATTCGACCCTAAGTATATCATGCTCAACCAGTACTTTCAACCACTGTTCGTTAACATAATCCCTACCATACATACAGTCCTTGACTTCCCATAACAAATCACAAAAATCTTTAATATTATTTTGTTTTTCTTTGTTATACCTAGTAGTAAAAAATGCTTTATTTTCTTGAAGATCTTCTGGTATATGCAGGTACAAATGGGATTTTGCCTGAGTATTAAAATCTACCACATACCATTTATTTTCTGCGTCGAAATTTATAATCACCTCTATTCCAAGTACCCTAATTACATTAAGGACAAACTCCATAGGATTACTATAATCTATTTTATACTGATGCAGATTCATTATAGTTCCTTTTTAAGTTCCGTATAACTTTCTCCACGAAATAATAGTTCATTGATCATAGCTCCTCGAACTTGTGGGTACATGTTGTGCTGTGTTCTTAAGCAAGCCCTAATGTGATCATTTGTCATATCTTTCAATTTAATTTCTGTATAAGGATCATCACCATTCTTGCCATATGTTCCCCATGTTAAGGCTTCTCTAACTTTTTCATGGGGGGATTCATCAAAATATACATTTAAATCTGTTGCATCTTTCATGTTAGAACGTCTACAATAGTCAAGACCTCCATCAACCATATATGTTTCGCCATTTATGGTATCAGTATAGGTCTTATAATCATGACGATCCCTACTCTCAAGAATTGTGCCATCTGGAGTTTGAAGGGCATTACGAATTAGTCTGCTCATATATTATGTCCATCAAGATTTTTGCATCTGAGCTAGCCACTTTGGGGTGTCTTCTTTTGTCACTTCACTACGTGGATTACACTCAGTGTTCACGGCGAAGGGAATAAGTACATGATCGCCCTTATCTTCCATTTTGCCTAACACAAATTCTCCTTTTCCCAAAACGCTGAACCTCTCTATAAGGAACCTTACCAAGTCCTCTTTTGAGACGTACAGTTCACCCACGGTTCGCATTCCATTCATCAATTATACTCCGTCGGATTTTTTCGGTTGAGGTAGTCATCTGAAACAGACTTCAATATGACACGACCTATCTTATCATTTCTGTATTCGGTGTCAAGTGTTCTGATAACAATTCCTTCCCTGATATGAGTTCCGGTAATATTATCCTTACCATCAGTCAATTCACGAATGACCTTATGAGAAAGCTTGCCAGTATACAATACTGGAACCCGCTTGAAAGGGAGTAACATGGTTTCTATGAAACCATCTACGCGTCTTTGATCCATAAAGGCTCCCTGACTAGGGTAACCCTCGTAAATGTCAAATAATCTAAAATCGATATCATTTAAACCGTAGCTAAGGTCTTGCACACCCTTACCATATACCTCACCCAAGAAGAAAATTGGATTACTTCCTCCAACCCAATCCAGAACATTATAAAAAGTATTCTCATCCGGACACAGTTTTTTGAAAATTCTCATGTAAAGGTTATTAGCATTGGCTTCATTATCTTTAAATGCCAGACCCTTACTTGACAATCCTTTAGAAGTTACAATTACCCGCTTGTATGGAATTTCGTCATGGATATCTTCTGGATAAATCCCTATGCTCATCCAGCTACCATGTAATTTCTCTGTAATGTGACATTCAACATTCAAATTGATGAGAGCTTCAGCTACTTCTGGGAAGTTCTTAATGTTCTCAATATCATAGCTCAAAGTTTTACCAGCCAGTGCTACCACTTCGCCAGCCATAGATACGGGGATAGGTGGTTCCCACTTGATGACACCTAGTAATTCTGTAACATCATCACCTTCAACCACATGATGACTGATCATTTCTCCATCTATTAAAACCGGAGTTTCATCCCAACCATGAGTAGATAGTGCATAAAGAAGTCCTTGGCTAGTCACCCCACGGAGTTTAACTGCCTTTACGCGGTCACCATTTGATCCCGCAAGCTTTCCCTTCCCGTTATCTTCGTCCCACAGGTTGAGACGACGTAGGAGCCACTCAGGGACAATAGATTGTTCAGGAATATAGACAGCAAGATCACCAGTTTTAAACTGCCCCTTTCGGACTATAGATTGGTATCCACGCACTTGAGCAATTTCAAGGGCATCAGCATTTTGATGTTCCTGAATGGTTACTTGCACTACTTCACATTTAAAAGTTGCCATTACACTCTCTCTAATATTCTTTAATTTTTATACTGCACCGGGAATAATACCACAGCGAGCAAGAATAGCAAGCGGGAATATAATAACAAAAAATATGAACACTAAAGTTCCCGCAAAACTAAATGCACTTCCCAGAATAGAATCCAAGAAAACGCCTACTTTTTTGAAATTTTCCAATTCGTTTTTCATAGTGGATAATATATCCTAGAAGTTGGGATTTGTCAAGGGGTGAGATGGATTTTCTTTTTTAAGGTGGTACCCGAGGCCGGACTCGAACCGGCAAGGTGTTTCCACCGAGGGATTTTAAGTCCCTTTCCTTTACCAAATTTGGACACTCGGGCATTATTTATTTTAACACGATGCGTATACCAATTCCGCCACAGTCGCGTTCATCATATTTAGTCTTTATCGTCGTAATGATCTCTATCCTTTAATGAATCTAGAAATGCTTCTAGTGTTTCAGAAGCGTCCTTTTTTTCCTCATCCGTCAATTCCTGTTCTGTCCACATTCCTTGTCTTTGCCATTCTTGAATAGTAGGAATGGTAGCTTCATGGAATCCTTTGATTTCCGACAAAGCCTTTATACATTCTGAAAGTGAACTATACAGTCTCGTTGAATGAATGTCAACTTCTCTTGTGCTTTCCCACAACATACGGATGATGGGAATCTTTTTCCACAGATATAGTAGAGATAGTGCAAAAATCCCTGATGCTAGTACTGAAGGAATTACCTCTATAGGTACAAAGGTCAGCCCAACTATCATTGAAAAAATAACTATAATAGTAAAAATAATTTTAACCGATTGCGTAATCAGATTGGATAATTGAACCTTATTAAGTTTAACTACTGCATCGGTTGAATAAGATATTTGCTGCACATAGTGCGGCACTAAGGAGGTAATTTCTTTGTCAATACTCCTAAATTCATTTACCCTATTATTAAGGGCATGATCGTATGCTTCTGTTATTTTTTTCATTAGCTGGTTATTAGGCAACATGGTTTTCCTATTAAGTTTTAAGTATTAGTTAATTTTATCAAATAAAAGGATATATGTCAACTAATAAAAACTACCATTCCAACTAGAAATGGCTTCCCACAGAGTATACCCTATAGCTGCCAGTGATCCTAGTAGAATTAAACAAACCCCTGCCAATATTGTATTTTCTTTTTTCATTTCTGTAACCAATTTGTTATTCTCCTATTAATAATTTATTAAAAAAAATTAGGCATTATATTCTAATCTATTACAATCTTAGATTTAATAGGAAGACCATCAGTGAATTTACCTACGCTGATTTTAGTCTTTCCAGACGACTCGAAGATAACTGCGAAAGGATTTTCCCCTCGCAGTATATTTTTTGTAGTGTAGATTCCTGCCGGGAATTTGATCTCGGCAGTATCTTTAATACCTAATGCATTAATTATATTCATGGAGCTACTTGGTTCCCTTTTTCATCCATAATATAAACGTGAGCTACATTAGCCATCCTGACTTCATCTTTGTACATGTCCAATTGCCGAATCTTATCAAACCATCCTGCCTCATTGGTTCTACGATCATCTTCAATGATTCGATACGGGTCAAACGAAAATACACTACCATATGAATGGAATGTATACTTTACGTTGCTGCTGTTAGCACGGGAAGGGCGGCTACGGAATTTACGCTTTTGCATAGTTATTTCCTTTTTTATTGTTAAAAGTTAAAAGTTAAGTGATGAATGACATCACGATGATTATTCTATAGGGTTTAAATTCTTTGTCAACCCCCTTGACTATATTTGTTAAGCCTCTACAATTGTTCCAAACATTAGGATAATTAATCACATGAATAATAAAACAATAAAAGATGTTTGGATAGTCCATAAAAGCTGTGACGAAGCGTTAGAATTCAACTATTATGTAGCTATTTCTACTACTGACAGTCTTAATTACCGTACTAAAGGGTACAATAACCTCGATTCAATTGACACACAACTTAAAAGGTTAAGAGAAGGAGCAACAATATCGTTAAATAACCTTCAACCATGTGATTCATCGGGCTATACCTTAATCAATTAAATATAACATTAACTATGTTGTTAAGTATGCTCACGGTGGCTCACACTCTCCAATAACTAACGTATGCGTTAGGGGTTAATTGTTTTATGAGATATTTTTTGCGCCATTATATGCGGAAATCAGTTTATGATCCTGCACTTTGGAAAAAAATCCGGCATTACCTCCTGAAGACTTGGTTGGCCATACCAGAACCTCATTATTAGTATAACTCAACAACCTTTTTACTATGGACTTGCCAATTCCATTATTTCGATGCCGTGAATGCACGTATAACATAAGCATATTACAGGCATTTTTACCATAATGATCGTATTTTATCAGAATTCCCCACCCAACAACACTCTTTTCAAGCATATTTACTACGACAATGCCATCTTGTGGAGCTTTCTCATATTTTATCTCTCGAAATGACTTATACAACATCTCATTAGGTCCAAAAGATGCTGCCTCCAATTCCCCACATAGACTATGGGGAACATCATGAACAGATTCAAAAACAAGTTGCTTCATTATAGTCTCCAATTTTGTTGTATTTTTACCACAATGTTGTATTTTTACCACAAAAATAAATTATATTTTAATGATTATCATTATCAACTAGAATTTACATTCACGATTCCCACCATCCTAGCATAAAGAAAAGTGGAATACAAGTCTTGACAATGAGTTGTGCATATGATAAAGGACACGTAAAATGTTGCAATAAAATTAAATGAAAAAGTTGTTGACATAAGAATGAAGAGTGCGTTATGATGTTCATCATCGACAACATAAAAGGAGAAGCAAATGAGTTTTACTGTTTTTACTACTGAATCAGGTGATCGCTTTCGTTGCACTCAAAAGCAGGCAGATACGCTAGATCGCTTGAAGGGTATTATTGCTGGTGGGATTGGAACTGTCCATGGTTATGTATCAACTTCTGGTCGCGTAAAACCGGAGAAGGCAGATATTCAGTTTATCACTCACTTCAGCACTGAACGTTTGTATGAACGCAAAGCAGCCGCATTGCGGGATATTGAATATAATGATATCGCGGAAACTGTAGAGGATATCCCGAAGGTTCAAGCATTGACCGAGGCTGACCGTGTAGCACTTTTTGAAGAGCGTAAAAATAAGGAACTCGAATCACTGGAAAAAACCTTGGAGGGTGATCGCTCCGATAATTACAGGCAAGCACATGATCGGTGCTATTGCTTTGTCGCTAAAGGGATCAAGGTTCACTACCGCACCAAGGATGAAAAGTACACAGAAAATGGTGTGACGCGCAAGCGCAAGGTTCCTGAATTGATCGCTGATCTGCCTGTAGCTGATTCCATCATGCTCACCATCTTGGAACTTAATCGCACCGTGATTGAGGAAGGTGAATATAAAAAGGTTAATAGCGGTGCCAGTGTGCTGATTAAAAACGCGATGCTTAAAGCGTTGAATAGTCGTTCAGTGGGTCTTAAAACTTTGAGCCTTAAAGAAGATAACTTTGAGTCACTGGTCGTTAGTCGCAATACCTTCCTCGCTGAAGAATTTGATCGCATCCCCGCTGACCTATTCGCAGCATAACATAACCAAACCTAGAGGGAGCCGAAAGGCTCCCTTTATTTTACACCCTGAGTGCCCTTTATCATATCATTGTTGTTATGTCAAACGATATATTAAAATTATTTTTTACATAGAACAGTTGACAAATATAAAACAGAAGAGTATACTTAACGTATGAATAATATAGCAATCCAAGAAGGAATTCATATTGTAACCATTTTTCTTCCAGAGGAAACGATGGAGAAAATTTTGGGTAGGACTTCAAACTCCATGACCGTGGTATTTGATTCTGCAACTATGGAATATGATACATGCTTTGCCAAAGATACTACCTATTCCAAAGATGAAATGGATATGATAGTCAAAGAAGCGAAAGAACTTGTTACACTCTACTTTACTGGTGAATCTGATGAAAGTGGGTGATAGGGTAAGACTGAACAAGGAAAACCGTGACTATTTAGTGGGATGTGATTCAGGTGGATGTGATGAGACTGCTATCATTGAAATGGAATTAGATTTTGCTGATGGAGCAGTATTACTTGACCAAAGAATACTTGGTATGCTATACTGGAACATACAAGACTTGGAACTCGTTGAGGAAACTAAATGATGCAAGATAACTACATTGATTCCGACTCCCTGAGAATTGAAGAAGAATTCCCTGAGATTGGTACCGTAATTTTTGAATGGGATCGTAGCCATCATGTGATAGCATATGATGAGCGTGAAAGTAAGTTTCGCAAAGAATTTATACTTGATGATCGTTCTTATAATGCACTGTTTGATCTGATAGATAATATCGCAGAAAACCCGAGGGAGTTAATGGGATGAATTACCTTCATATTGCAAACAGCGATGAACTCAAAGTAGTTTACGTCTATGTGGATATGTCACTAACTTTTCATGTAAAGACCCGACATGTACCGAGGATTGGTGATAACATCATGTTAGGTAATGGTTTGTACAAGATAGCTAGAGTTAGTTGGAATCCCAAAAAAGACTTGCTTGCTACTTTTGACCTTGACGTTAATGCAGATTGTGTAATATTCTTAGACCCATGAAAACACTTATTCAAGATCAAAAAGAGTTTGATCGGTTTGTAGACATTCTCCCTGATCTAATCAGGGATGAAGTCTATTTCCTATCACTATCAGCACGAAACAAGTATTTGACTAGCGAGGAAAGGGAAGAGTTTGATCTTGGCAGAACTGAAATGTTCAGTCGCCAGATTGCATTCGATAAGGATGGTATCAAGTTAGCGATGAATAGGATGCGAGCAGATTTAGACGTTCGCAGAACTCGAAATGGGTCATTGATTCCCGAAAAGTGTTTGGTGGTGTATATGAACATCCATCCTAGCAGTACTGTAAAGGCGTACAGGGCATTTTCCGCGCAGATGGATAGACACTATGAAGAGGCATTTCAAGGCGTTTTAAACGGTTCACAGGCTTCTGATATGTGGATTCCTTTTCGTCGTATTAACACTAATCTGATGAATCATATCCAAAAAAGTGCGAGTCGAAAGATAATGGTTGACATTGACATTGACGGTGAAGATTCATTGGAGTCTAATATGCTTTTGGGAGAGGTGGTACAGTTTCTTACTGAAAAAGCTGTTCCTTATCATGCTATTCAGACTCAGGGTGGCTACCATGTTTTAGTAGAACATCGTTTTTCGGGTAAGGATGTTCCATTGTTTAAGGTTATTTCAAGGCTTGACAAAGGCACTACTGGAGAGGTAAAATTTAATTCTAATGCAATGGTTCCGATTCCCGGTACCTTGCAAGCTGGAAAACTTGTTACCTTGATCGTCTAAGGATAAAGTATGAATACCAAAATGGTAGTAGTCAAGGAATGCGCTGATGGTGATCTTTTCATTGAATTACCAGAAAATATTTTAAAAGAACTTGACTGGAATCCCGGTGATATGCTAACATGGATTCTCAATGATGATGGTACGGTCACTATCAATCGACAGTACCGGAAAGACCCTGAGCAACCTGACATTTTTCAATGAAACGAGGATTGACAATGGACAATTTCACTGCTGTAATGATTGCTGAAGGTGTGAACGAAGCTGAATCTGAAGAACATTATTTGGAAGCTTGGCAACATCTGCATGACACCGGACTTGCTTATCAATTGCAAGGATGGTTTGGAAGAACTGTACAAGAACTTATTCAACAAGGACATATCCATGAATAAACAACACAGTATGATGAATAATATTGACAACCTTTCACAACTGAGTTAAACTATAATCTCAATATCAAACAGGAGAATCAAAATGCAAGATAATCGTACACACATCATCCACGAACGAACCCCGAGTGCTCGGCGCACTATTGGATACCGAGTAGTAAGCCACGATGACAGGCTGGAGTTCATTGCTGCTGAAGCACGTTGTCATCCTAATGATAATTTTAATAAGCGCGTTGCGCGTTCCATTGTGGAGACTCGCTTGGATTCTGCCGTAAACGAAGGTAAGCGCCATCGCGTATTTGAAGGTCAGATTGCTAACGTGAAACAGCCTCAAACTGCACAGGAATGGCGTGAAGTTGAACAAACTATTCTGGCATTGTCGGAATACCGTTTGCCAGAACCTGCTGCACTGTCGTAATTGTTTTAAACTGAGTTCGCCCTGACCCTAGTTACGCAGTTCTAGTCGGAACCATGGGGCAACTGCAAAAAACGGCGGGTAGGCTAGGGCATCCCGCCGAATTATTACCACTAATCTCCCTTGACAATATTTAAAAAATCTGTATAATAAGTATTACTCAATTATACACGGATTCCATTATGTTCAAGTTCAGACACGAAGAAATAACGAAGGACGGTGATAATAGAATTTTTAAGGTAATTCAGATCACCATGTCTGATTCTAATGGAGAAGATATTGGATACTTGAAGTTTACATACATTCCTGACAATCTTTCTTTCTTCAATTTTCTTGACCTGAAGGGAACCAGATTTTTTAAAGGGAAGTATGGTGAGAGCCAAATATTTTCGGAAGAGGACTTCTCACAAATTGTTGAACCCGCCAAGCGTTCACAAATAACCTACACGCTTGCTCAATTATCTAATAGTTTCAGTTGGAACCGTAGCAATGAACTGGCAAAAGAATCTACTGTAGTAAATGATTTTCATACCTTTCTAGTGGATTCTGGAATCCTTGAAAAGCTTCATCAAAAAAATGATTGGGAGCACAAAATGTATTCTGACTACTTTGTGAATAGTCCCTTTGTTGATTTTATCAGAGTGTATGAAAAATTTCAAGGAAAAAAGAATAGTATTCATCTTTACCGCGAAGCATCACGCTGGTTAAAAGAGCGTGGGATGCGCCTTAGACTTAGTGGTATTGTTTCAGATCGAGCGAAAGCAGTGAGATCTAAAATGAATGAAATGGGATTGCTTGACACTGGAAAAATTAATTGGTATAATAATGTGCAAACAGCATATTACGTTAAATAACCGGAGAATATCATGATCAACTCCTTGATTGATTTAATCAATTCCTACATCGAAACATACATTGATAATTATTGTGAAAAATTAACTGCGGAACACTGTGGTCTTGATCCTAGAGCAGGGCGTGAACTATATGTTAGTGATAACTATATTATTGTTACCACTGACAACGCAAGGAAACTTGACTACTATGGGGTATTTGAGTATGTAGATTCAGATTACAAACACATCTTTCCGGGATGGGCAATCTATGAACGCTGGGATTTGAGCGTAGGTTTAGCTATTGACAGGGGCATGGAACATGTTTATAATAAAGAATCTACAGGAGAAACAGTATGACAGTAAATGATTTAATCAATGATCTTGGACTGGATGAGCATCAATATGATGTTGCGAACATTATTTTTAATCACACCAAGGTTGAGATTGAACGGCTGCGTAAGCAGAACAAAGAGTTGTTGGAGGTAGCAAAACGATTGTTGTGCCATGTTGGTCTACATGGTATGCCCCCAGACCGCATTGAGCAAGACGCAGAGTTTGCCGAGTCTGTAATAGCCCGCACCGAAAGAGAGGAGAAGGACAAGGAGAAACAGCGTCTAGAACAGGCCAAGTATGAATTGGCTTTGCTGGAAAAGAGAGTATAGTAATGAATGTTGAGTTAAACACTAACAAGGTTACAACATCAGCTAGTGGCATCATTATCCTTTACGGGATGACAGGATTAGCATATGTCGGGCATCCTATAACTGATTTTATTGTGACCGCATATGCAGTTTTATACATATTGATGCTTGTGATTATATCGGTTGCATTGGTTTTCTTTTTGTTTAATATATCAGATGCTGTTTCTGTCAAGAAATTACCGCCTATAACCATACCGTATTTGGTGTTAGGATTCTTTGGCGCTTTTCTGTTTTGGGGAACTATGTATATTCTGATAAGCCCGGTGCTAGGAGTTATTGGAATTGTGTGTTATGCACTTTTTTTGATGGGGTATTACCTAATTACTAAGGTCATAAATGAAAAAAAGGTTGACAACAGAAAATAAATAGGTATAATGGGAACCCATAGATTGGTCTAAAAGAAGCAACAAAATTTAAGCGCCCCTAAAACTAACAACGGTTCAGGATGAGGCGCGAACCGTGGAAGCAAGCATCCACCAATCTATGTATTAGAGAGTGAGCTTAGACACTCGGTAAATGCTCTAAGCAGGAGTTACACACCCCTAAAGATGGGCAGGCCATCAGTGTACCATTGTTGAAAAGGAAAGAAAATGTATCCAGATCGTTTGACATTGACATTTGAGGATAATTGTCTTCAGATACGGTCACTTTTGCTAGGCGAGGTTATCAAACTACCACAGGGAGATCTACCCAAACATTTAAATGCCGAAGAGCGAGAGCTTGACGTTAATGGTGTAACTGTTACACTAAATAACGAGGAAGTCGAGTTTATACAATCAAAATTTTGACGCGGAATCCGAGTCTCCATCAACATCTGCTCCCTCTCGGGTGCCGCGCAAATAAACCCCGCAATGCGGGGTTTTTTATTTCTAAAGGCTTGACAAATATCTTTTAGTAAGTTATATTTAAAATGTAAAATACATGAGGATAGAGATATGACCCTGAATAAGTATGCAGCCGAACATATTCTCTTTTTTGATAATGGAGAAAAGATGCGTTTCGCCTGCAATGATCCGGAAACCATTGAAGAGAATGTACAAAAAATCGCGAGTAAATTTGCCCCCGCAAAGTTGGAGTTTATCACTAATGCGGAAAACGATTTTCCCTTTGATTACGATTGGGATGAAAAACTCGGAAAGTGGCAGTCGAGGATTTTTTAAAAAAACTCTTGACAACGATCATTTCATAATATACTATAATCTTACAACTTAAAGGAGAAGTGTATGAACGCAACACAAATTTTTGAACAACATGGTATGGAGTTTCATGACGAAGAACACGCAATGGCAGAGTTGGCAGAGTTGGAACCCGATGAACTTTGGACTCTTACGGAGCAGTTTACTGGTGATGAAGCCATTGGAGTTTCTGGGGATGAAGAAACCCAGTCTAACACATTGCGCTTCGCTTTGGTAAAAGCATTTGCCAATGATGCTGATCGCATTACACAAGACGATATTGACCTTGCACAGGAAACTGCTCTATCATTGATTAATGATATTGAAGATGAAACGGGTGATGATCAGTCAGTAGAAGATACTTCCGCAAGTACCGAGGAATCTTCTGTAGTTGCTGACAGTGGTGAAGAATCTGCGCCAGTAGAGGCTACGCGAACCCGAAAACGTACCAGTACCTCACGCGAATTGATTAAAACACTGGTTACCGCATCCCCTGATACTCCCAGAAACGAAATTCTTGAAGAGGCTTTTAAACAGGGTGCAGATGTAGCAGAAGCTACCGCTGTGATGTACTTTTATGATGTTCGTAAGGAACTTGGTATTGATCCTAATGGAAAGCGTGGTCGCAAGCCCACGAACACACAGGCCAAAGTGAAAGCACTCGTTCTGGAAAATTATGATAACGAACGTGCTGACCTTATCAACCTCATCGTTGAACAGCTTGGCTACAAGGAAAATACTGCTACCGTGTATTACCATAATGCTCTCAAGGCCCTGAAAGAAGAAGGCTCAGTAGAGTAAAATAGATGTTGCTCATATCATACATTATAACATTTTTGTATGGTATGAGCAACAGTTGTGGTAAAAAAACAACATAAATAATTATTGACATTTAATTTGTCGAGGATTATAATAATCCTATAGTCAAATGACAGGTAATACCGATGATCGATAGAATGAAAGTGTACCGTAATCTGCACAATGGTAAGTGGAGTATTATGAGTACAAAAAATAACCTCGTAATGGCACATGCAAATCATATTATTCTATCTGATGTTGTATTCAAGGTTAACGAAAAGGGTCGTCAACGAGTTATCCTAGAAAAGAGAAAGAATGTTCATGCATTTGCTGAAGGAATTGTAGACGCTTGGAATGGACAGTCTTACAAAAATAGAAGCATTCACGTAGTTAGTGTTAACTTCAACGTGGATACTGGCCAGTGGGAACAGGTATCATATAACCCATATCACTTTAGTAATTTTTTTAATGTCGAAACTCTTGACATTATCAATAATGTCAAGTATGCTTACTTTTCCCCTGATGGAAAACTATTCGTAAGGAGTAATATAAATGGAATCACATCTTAGAAACGCGTTGGAAGAACTGCGTATCAAGGGATACGCAGTTGTGGCTTTCACTCCTGATGAATTGGATGGGGCGCCGTCGGATAGAGTTGAAGAACTGATGTGCGAGCGAGCGTGGATCGCAATTGACGATCTTCGGAGACCAAACATAAAATACTGCTATCAAGAGAGAAAGACAAGGTGATCCAGCCTGTCTTTTTTTATACCACGGTGATCTTTACTACATTATCAGCAGTATGTCAAGAAAAAATAATTAACAAAAAAATTAAATTAATTGTTGACATTAAAGATTTTTGGGCGTAATATGTACTCATCGTTCAACAACACATGGAGCCACGACATGAACCGAATTGACCCCACCAATGCTTTTGAATATTACATCGAAGGCAACTGGCGGAAAGTCACATTCAGTCCTGTATAATAATTAAAATGTTGACAACATAACAATCATTTGGTACTATGTTCACACACTAACCGAACGGAGAAAAACATGCGAGCATTTGTAATTGATCCTTTTACCAACAGCATTAACGAAGTTGAATATTCGGGAGACTATACCGAAATCTACTCTCTCGGAGACTTTGATTGCTTTGCATTAGCTACCTTCAATGAAGAAAATGATGGAATATTTGTAGATGATGAAGGACTGTTTAAGGATAACCAGCGGATGTTCATGGTTAATGGATATCCCCAGCCGCTAGCAGGTAAGGGCGTGGTCTTGGGCTGTGATGAGGAAGGCGCTAGTGTTGAGCCTACTGTATCATTGGAATGGCTCCAAGACAATGTAATGTTCCAACCGCTCTGACATAAAACCAGAAAAAGGTGGGATTATTGCTCCCACCTTTTTCTTTTTTCTTTATAGTGTCCTTTATCACATAATATCCACCATGTCAAAAAAAGTGATTACATAAACAATTAAAATAATTGTTGACATGGCGGTTGATCGGGGTTATTATATCCCTACAGTCAAACAACGGGAACAGAGAAAAAGCTAATCAATTTTGTAAGAAAAAAATTGATGATTGCTATTGACATACGTTGTTAAGTTCTGTAATATATATTTAAATTCATTGAACAGGAAATACAAATGACTGCACGTACTCGAATCATTGAACGCGTTAAAGAAGTTTGTCGAGATGCTTCCAATAAATTCAATGTTAGCCTTGACGATGTTAACATTGTTATTCGTAACTGTGGAAAGGCTGCTGGTTGGGCTTCATGTGCCTACTCAGGCGGAGGCAGGACTGCAACTGATATGAAGTTGATCTTGAACGCTCAGTTGGTTAATGAGGAAGATGCTCATAAGCTGATTGACGAAGTAATTCCTCACGAGATCGCTCACCTTGTATGTTTCATTCGCCCTGAATTGGGGAAGAACCATAATAGGGGATGGGCAAACGTGTGTCGCATCCTAGGTGGTTCAGGGGAGCGTTGCCATCGTTATGACCTTCAGAAGGCTCGCAGGACTCGTAAGGCAGTATACAATATCAATGGACAACTCCAGAATATCGGATTGACTGTCCATAAGCGTATTCAACGAGGCGCAAGCTATTCTTGGGCGTGTAATAAAACAGGCTCTAGGCATCAAATTCGCCGCGAAGATTTTACCGGAAAGGTGGTGATGAAATGAATCAAAGACGGAGAGAATATGCGCACATGTTTCTGCAAGAATTGGAGGCTCATACAATTATTGCGAACGCTTACCTGAATGATTGGGATTCCACCAGTTTTGATTTCTTCGTGGAAGTTAAACCATATGATCGAGATCGATACACTACCACGAGGATTAAGGCCACTATCAATAGGGTGCAACGCTATTTTCCCGGAATTATAGTAAATATGTACAATTACAATACTCCACGAGGCGGGAATGGTTGGAAGTTCAGTGCTATTATTTCGTGATAATTTTAAGGGGCTTCGGCCCCTTTTCTTTTTAATCCCACAGTGTCCTTTAGCATATCCATGCATGCATGTCAAGAAAAATAAAATTAAAATAACTGTTGACAATACTGCATCAGTTAGGTAGAATGTTTACATCAACTAGAGGAGCAGCCCAATGCACGTTTTCATGCTGAACGAACAAATGGATTACGAGTTTGATTCCACCGTGGGCGTTTTTAGCTCTTTTGAAACTGCCATGCAGAAGCTGTTAGATATCCTAAATTCTAACGTAGACCGCCCAGATCGTTTTGACCGTATGCAAGGCAAAACGCAGTCTAGATATTTTGGTGCATACGTGAATCACTTGATCATGGAAAAGCAGGTTGACGGTGATGGAGAATCCGTTAATGTGTGGTTTCTTGAAGATGAAGAGGCTATCCAGTTTTCTTATACTGTAGAATTCCAAGAAAATGGTGGACATTTCACCATGGAATGGTTACAATGTGCTATTGAAGATAAGAGTGAATGGCTAATGAAAAATAGACAGGGAGTATCATGAAGCAATTTCAGGTTATTATTGTTGACAGGGAAACTAAGAATAAAACCACCTGCGATATTTCCGTTCCGGGCAGTGTAGCCCCACAACAATTGCGTAAAGAGTTTCTTTTAAAGATGCCTGAAAAGGATATCACAGTAATTCAACGAACATGGATTCAACGAGGATAAAATTATGAACTACGAACAACTAGCAACAATACATGACTCTTTCATCAATGGTCAAAAGAAGCAAATGACCGAACAGATTGATGAATATGGTGAACTCTTTTGGTCAGACTATGAAACATATCTAACTGGTATCTATCTTTCCGTTGAAGAAATGTTTTCGGATTTCGTTAATCTTACAGTCGCATATTTCGCAATAAAAAACAGTTAAAATAATTATTGACATTTAACTAACTCTAGTATAGAATAAATATTCAACTGGAGAAAAGAAAATGTTTAACAAATTTAAAACTATCTCAAGTTATATATTGTTTGCGATTTGCGTGAACGCTATTGGGTATCAGTTCCTTTTCAGTGATATGGATTCATCCATGTCATCGGAAACGGTAACTCATCTGGCGTTGCCGGAACTTCCTGATACTCAAGAAACATACATTGATGCTGATGAAGTTCGGTGCATGGCAGAAAACATCTATCATGAGGCTCGCGGACAAAGTATAGAAGGTCAATATGCGGTAGCATTTGTTACCATGAATAGGGTAAAGCATGTGGACTTTCCTAATACTGTATGCGATGTAGTCTATGAACCATGGCAATTCTCATGGACTGCGCAAAACATGACTGTCAATCTAAACAATAGTATTGAGGCAATGGCATGGCAACAATCCACACAAATTGCAGTTGACGTTATCTCTGGTAAAGCGTATAATAATTTATATGGGGTTACGCATTACCATTCAACTAGCGTAAAACCCGATTGGGGTTATCAAATGGTGATGCAGATTGACGATCACCTGTTTTTTAAGAATTTCTAATTTGTTTCACATTTAAAAGGACAAGTCAATGTATCACTTGGGGATGAACTTCTCGCAGATTTCTGAACTACCAGTAGATTGTCTACGAGATGCGTGGAATACTATTGAACGAGTCGTAAACCTTCCACCTATCACAATGGATGAGATTAATGCATTGGAGATTCCAGAAGAGCAAATGTATGTTTCTTTCAGGGGAAATCTAAATGGTATCCCATCTGTTGGAAGGGTGGTTAGAACAAGAGAAGGAGTTGACATTTCTATTGACTTTCGTTATGATACTAGCAGACTAAGAGAGTGTCAACGGTTGATCGAACAGCGGTTTGGTCATTACCTTCTTTCGGAATATGGCGATGGATAATCAATTTACTATTTTTTTTGATTTAGAAGAAACATTGATTGAGTCTTGGCATGATCATACATGGCTAACTCATAAAGTTGAACGAATTAAAAAATTCATTTCCAGAATACATCAGGAAAATAACGCTATTCAATTTGGCCTAATGTCATGGGCAGTGTGGAATGATGTTGATAAAAAACAATTCCAAGAAAAACTGCAACTGTGGATTGAAGAGCAAATGAAAATCACTTTCAACGAAGAATTGATCTTATCTATAGATGACTGGTGTATATTGGTTATGCGAGAAGCGGGATTACGTCTATCAAGGCAAGACATTTTTGATATTGGCAACAAAGAAACAGTTTTATTTTGGTTAAGAAATGCTAAAACATTTCCAACAGGCAATATATTCTTGATTGATGATGCAGTAGAACATAATAACACCATCACTTCTCTAACTCGAAATATTTCTATTTTAAATGTTGACAGGTTATAAAAAATAGAATATAATTGTTTCATCAACTGGAGAAACAAATGAACACATATATAATTGAGAACCACCGTGTACTTAGGGGAGAAGAAGAGAAACTCTTCTGGTCAAATACACATGGATGGACCGATGTAGATAGTGCTGATATTTTTTCCGAAGAAGAAAAGAACACACTCAGGCTTCCATTGGGGGAATCATTTGAGAACATTAGATGGTTAACCGTTGACAAGCTATAAAAAATAGAATATAATTGTTTCATCAACTGGAGAAACAAATGAACACTATTGCACAAGAACTCAAATCGTTTGGCTTTGAACACAACAGTGCCATTCGCTTATCCCACGAACTAGGTGAGACTTCTTCCGGAAAACTGAAGAGTCTATTTTCCCATATTTGGGATGACGTTAACATACTGAGCGATAATGATCGCATCAACCGCATGATCATTCGATACACGATCATGGATGCAGTGAAAAATAATCAAGATTACATCACCGCTGAAATGATTGAGTCAGCAAAGCTCAAGGCCGATGGTCTAGCTAACCTGATGGGAACCTATAAGATTCATGAAGAAGAATCTGTTGAAGATGAGGAAGGCTCTGAGAGCGTTTCTAAGGGTGTCAAGCGCACTCGCAACCCTGACCTTTATCCACGCATTAAAAGTCTTGTGACGCAATCCCCAGACGCTACTAAGAACGAGATTGTATCACGTGTCGTAAAAGAACTTGACACAAACGAAGGAACTGCTACAATGTACTTCTACAAGGCCCGTAAAGAACTCGGGCTTAAGAATAATGGAAAGCGCGGAAGGAAGGCAAAGCAAATAGGCTAATCTGCTAAACTTAAAAGAGAACAAAATGTTTGAAGTACGACGAGCACAAGACGGGAACCCAGCCCCCAAATTCTACACACATAGTGACTGCGTGGATTCTCAATATCGAGTCTTTAGGGATGTAGGCGGAGACGCCTACATCTGGGTGGGTGGAGGATGGATAGATCGCTACTTTGATTGTGTGCACAATGATTGCCCACGCTACCCAATGCCCCCCCGCACCGGGTGAATACTTGGCGATTCGCTAAAGATAGCAGGAACGGTACGAAATTTTGAAAAAAGAATTTGAAAAGGGTTGACAAAGATATAAAAGTTAGTATAATAGGTACTGTGGATGGCCTAAGAGGGTGATAGAAGCCCGCCTCGACATACACATAAGGATCATTAGCTCGGTAGAGGTAATAGGCAAAGGGCAATGATCCGAACTATACAAAAGTGCAAGAAAGGGAGCCGCTATCTATGGACTCCCTTTCTTTTTATTCTTTGAAGTGTTCTTTATCATAGTATAACAACCGTGTCAACCAAAAATAATACAAAAAAATATTTGACATAATTTAAAACCTTTGGTAGAATTGTCACATCAACTGGAGAAAGTCAATGAATAAATGTTTAGCTGCACTAACAATTATCTTCTCCATTTCAGCGAGCAATGTGTTGTCGTATGATGAAATATCTCCTACAGAAGATTTTTCATTGGTACTTGTATTAGACAATGACATTGATTCTGATTGCAGTGATTGTGGGTTCATTGATGACATTATTGATTTCACATACGATATTAGTGAAGGCACTATCAATATTACTACAGTCAATCCTTCCAACTGTGTACAGGATGGAATATTTCGTGATCGCTTTCAAAGGGTGCTAACTGTGATTTTGAATGGTGAAAACGTTGGCACTCTAAAAGACTTGACATATGATTTATCATCTGGAATCATATGGGTGAATACCAACGAACTAAACTTTTCTTGCACTCAATAGGGTAAAATAATGACAACTCATTATTCAAGGGCATTACAGGGGGAAACGTTTCATGAAACCTGTTCTATCATGGCCGAGGGAATTGCAGAAGGTTTTTCTGAGATTGGAGTAGGGCATCCTGTGCTGTGCTATTCTGGTATGTCTGGCATAGCATCTGCCACCATGATGGGGTATTTTCTGAGTCAAAGAGGATTGAAGGTTGGGTACATCTACGTTCGTAAGAGTGATGAAGAGTCTCATGGGACGCCTATAGAAACAAGCAGCAATGGTTCAATAGATTATGGTGTACCCGTTTTTGTAGATGATTTTTGTGACACTGGAAGCACTTTGTTATTCGTTATGAAATCTGTTCGTAGATATGTGTTCGGAAACCAAGGTCCTGCCGCTAATAAAGGATTCCGGTTTCTTCGTAAAAGAAGAAAGTGGCTAGAGTGTGACACACCATGTTATACCATTCCTAGTTATACCATTCCTACAATACCGCACATATTAACAGGGGAAAATACCGAAACAGACCCTTCAGATTACGAATATGATTTGTTTCCGGAACTATGGCTAAAAGACCTTGACAATACTTAATTTTTTGATACAATAGGTCTTACTAACACGGGAGAACATGAATGATCACTGAAGAGAATATTCAAATGCTTTCAGACCTGTCAGAAAAACATGGATTTGGTCCCGTAGAGTTTTACGATGATATTCTTGAAATTACTCAATGGGGAATATCAGTACAATTTGAAAAAGATGTCCTTAGCAACAAGTCCCTTTTGGGTACCGTTTATCATGATGGATATGTAGTATACCAAACATATGGGGATGATGGTGACATTGGTGAGTATGCTACAGTGCGCTCCTTTTTGGATGCAGCTATCGCCATGCTCACCCGCATCTACGAAATGCAATTGACTCGTGAAGTGTTTCGAGGAATGTTATAATGATTAATTCGGAACAAGACCTATTTGATATCTATGGGGTGGATACATGGATTCAGTTTGAAAGAGCAGTCTACAAAAATACCAGTGCGGGTCTCTGGATTCAACAGGTACATGGGAAGGGAGTTAAACTTGGATCAATCGTGGAAGGTAGCGATGCTGAAATAGAAGGAGAAGTATTATGCTACCCGTTCACTCGTGAAAGGTTTGATGTTGAAATAGAAAATATCGAAAAACAAGTGGATGATCTGTGGGATGAGTATGTAGATGAATTACAAAATCCTTCACACCCTGTGTGTGGTGATTGCGGTAGTACCGATGTTCGCAAAGATGCGTATGCCGCATGGAATGAAATTACAAGAGAGTGGGAGCTTCATTCCACCTTTGATTACACGATATGTAATGATTGCGGTGCCGAAGATTCTATTGAATGGATTAAATCATGAAAGAATTGACATATGAAAGAAACCATGAACCCCATCAGCAAGGCGAATGGTTTGACTACACCGGATTCCGTTTCAAAGACTGGTATGATATTCAATTGAAGAACAGTAAAATAATCGAAATGTGTAGACCTAATGCTGACGCATGGTACTCTTATAACGGGAAAGCATTTAACGATAAGCAAGTAGATAAGGTTCGCCTCAAACCAGACTCTGAGCTTGATCCTGAATGGCATCACGTAGGTGAAGATCGAATCAAACAAAACATTGATATGTTTAGTTCTGATTAACTATCCGGTTAAGTGTTATGTTAAGTGTTGCGTAAATACAACAGTTGCATATATATAAATACTCTAACATAACGCCTGCGTTAGGGGTTTTCCAAAAATAAGGGGGAGCCGAAGCTCCCCCTCTTTCCCTCTTCAGTCCCCAAACATTCAGGGATATACGAACTTCTGCCCGTTAATATCCTTTAGGATTTTGTTAGCATTTGCCAACAAGTATCCAGCCTCGTCCCGAGTCAATCCGTGCATTGGATCAGCAGTCACATGATCATGCCCATCTTTCAATCTCTGAACAGTTCGTGCCACCTTCCTCGCTGAAACAAAAGTGCCATGATTTTCATCATATTTAAACTCGTAACATTCAGAGCGGGGATTATATGTCCCATAAATGACAGCAGAATAATAACCAAGACTGTGTTCAAAAACCATTATATACTCCTTTCCAATTGATTAGTCAACCTACTGAATCTGTTTAATAAGGTAACACTTTTCGTCAACAGTGTCAAGCATGATCATACCGTTTAATATATAAAACTAATTAAAGTGTGGTAAAAATACAACACTTTTTATTCGATATGACAGACCATCCTAACATGAAAAAAAGTTTACTTCAAGTGTTGACTTTCTAATCATAGCATGGTAAAGGGCACTATAAACTTTAATGAGAATCATTTACAATCGATAAAAAAATTAAAATAACTGTTGACAAGTTAGATCATCTAGGCTAATCTATACGCTCACTCAACGCAACAACCGAAAGGAGCAACACTATGAAGGAACGTTACACTCTCGAAGTTCTGCGCAACAAGGCTTATCGTAAGGCATACACTGGTAAGCAGTCACAGTGCTTCAGGCGTTTGATTGATTCTGTTCGTGATCGCGCTCGCATTCGCCGTGAATCCACGGGTGAGATCATCTTCTCTCGTGACGCAGTTTCCTGAGTCGCTAATTATAAAGAAGGGGAGTTCAACTCCCCTTCTTTTCACGGTTCAGATTCACTTAAAAAAATTATAAAAACGCTTGACTCCACTGCTTATATAAACTATTATATTCACTCGTTAGGCAAATTCATCAACTCAAGGAAAAAGACCATGACCATGACCGTTTACCAGATCGCCCTGAGCCAGAGCAACAATGATCCTTCCGATGCTCTTATGAACGTTCATTTCAGCCTGAGCCTGCGCGGTAGCAAAGCATGGAACGAGATTTTTTGGAAGTTCTTTCAGCCTGTCGCTACTGTCGCTACTGATGATTTGGATCACGCTTTTGAACTCATGAATCTCTGGAACGATGAAAGCCTCGTAGAACGCATCAAGCCTCTTCATTCCCTCAGTGTTGGGGATATCCTGAAGTCCGGAGACAAGTTCTTCATGGTAGATCCCTATGGTTTCTCTGAAATCGAAATCGAAGCCTGAAGTTTAACAAAAGAAGGGGATAAACTCCCCTTCTTTTTTAATATATTAAGTGTCCTTTACCACACTCATGATCACTTTGTCAAACAAAATAATATTAAAATAATTGTTGACATCGCGGGGAGTATCTGTACAATAGGTACTCTCGAATCACGTTTTCAATTCTCTGAAGGAGTACACCGTGTCCAACGCCGCCGCCCAAGTTCACTCTGTCGTTATTCCGATGTGGACCATCATGACTGAAATGGAAGCGTTGGAAGGTGAATACTCTGACGCATTCAAGGCTGCTTATGGGGTTCGCCCTCGTGGAATTTCCCATGGCTGCAATACTGTAGCCGAATTGGAAAAAGTTATTTCCAGCTTGTATGCTATCGCACAAGAAGAGTGTGAGTGGGAACAGGCTCAAGCTAAAAAGCTTGCAGAAGAGTTTGAGCAGCACATCCAAAAAGCAATTGACATGGGCGCGGGTGATCGCCTGACTGCTTTGCGTTGGATGATCCAAAATGAGATCGAAGAAGATGGGTGGTTTGATGTTGAGCAATGGATTTTTAATCTGGGAGTCCTGTTCATTGATTATGGTACTGAACTCAAGAAGGAAATTGAAGGGATGCTTCCTGAAATCATAAAGAAGGAATGATCTTCTTTTTTAAACTATAGTGTCCTTTACCTAACCCCTGTCCGTTTGTCAAGAAAAAAAAAAATAACACTTGCATTTTATTTAAACGTTGATATAATAATGGCCCAAACCGCGAAAATTGGATCGGAAATGGAAATTATTATCCTGAAAGAAAATTTGGAAGGCGCAATCAAGGCTTTGGAAAAGTTGCATAAAGTTGCCAAGCGCATGGGCCGAAGCATTGAATGGAATATTTCTGATCATGAGCCGTTACAGGTTCGGAAATATGTTTTCAATCCGTTTGCCATTTCTCAGGATGACCATTACAAAACCGTTCAATACCCTCGCTCGCTTATCACTGTGAAAGTTGATGGCGGAGATAGCCTGTTGCAGTTTGATAATGCACGTTTTGTCGCCAAGGTGGAAGTTACTGAAGCGGGTAATATTTTCCACACTGCCCCTGATTACACTGACACGCTCCCTGAAGCTCTCTACAGCCATTTTGAACACAAGTGTGATCATTGTGGTCACAATCGCAATCGAGTCCGTTACTACCTTGTAGAAAAAGATGGTGAGTTGCTACAGGTAGGCTCTACATGCGTTAAAGAGTTTTTTGGGATTAACCCCGCGCAAGTTCTTAAGGTATTCGAGTTTTTCGAGTATGTACGTTCAATTAGTGATTATAGTGGTAATTCAAACTATACATTCGAACACGTTGTCGAAACTGTAGCCGAAATGGCAGCGGGGGTCATCATGGTTGATGGTGTATATCGTAAGCCAGAAACGCGCCTGCTTGTCCATGACTTCATTCACCCCCCATTTTTTCACAGTGCTCAAGCGCGTGTCAATCATCAAGAGATTATTAAACAGTATAGTGATGCTGGTATCGCAGATCATATACAAAACTTCGATATGGAGGCTTTCAGAGCGTATGTGGAAGATATGCCAGTCAATAACTATTCAAACAATCTGAAAGTTATTGTGCAGAACCGTGCAGTTAGTTCTAACCAAAGCTTCGCTATTCTTGTATCAGGCGTATATGTATTCCTGCGCGATTCTGGTCAGCTCCAAAAACCTGACAATACCCCCAAGCGTGAAACACTCAATGAATGGGTCGATGCCAAAGTTAAGCAACGTTTGACGTTTGAGAATGTTCTCGTGAATGGTAAGAACGTTTTTGAAGGTTACTATGGTGAAACCTATCTGTATAAAATGCAAGATACGGAAGGTAGAATCCTTCTGTGGTTTGCATCAAACGAGTCCGAAATCCTCAATGAAGCGATAGAAAAGCAAACGCCTGTTATTGTGACCGCCAGCATCAAAAAGTTTGATGAACGTGAGTTCAATAATACCATGTGGAAACAAACCGTTATCACCCGCGCCAAGGTTATTGATGCTACTCAAGATAAAGGAGGATAGTTTTTTATATAAGTGCCCTTTACCACATTATAATGGTAACGTCAACCACTAAAATTAATTAAATTATTGTACTTATCTACTTGCATTTATGATTTTGATGTCCTATAATGGCTCTTGAAGTCGGGGATGGCCCTCGTCATAGCAGGAGTTTTTAAATGTTGATCGAACGCGCTAGCATACTTTCTGGTTCTGTTTCCGCTATGGATCTTCCTGTTACGCAGGAACAGTTGGATTTGTATTTTCATGGTGACATCCTGTTGCAAGACGCTTTCCCTCAACTGTCGCTTACCGAACGCGAGTTTATCAAGACTGGTATCACGCCCGAGGAATGGGAGCAAGTTTTTGGGGATGAGGAGGAATAGACCAAAAATTGCCCCGCTCTCATGTGGGGCAATTTTATAAACACATAAGTGCCCTTTACCATACTCATGATCACCATGTCAAATAAAAATAATTGTTGACATTTATAACAATGTAAGTATAATGGGAACCATCGAAT